>JAKFUS010000011.1 GCA_021732605.1 Betaproteobacteria bacterium
CGGCTGAATCAAAAGCCAGATCCGAGATGCCAGTGCCCTCGGTGGCTTCGCGCCGTGCGGCTTCATGCGGATCTTCACCCTCTTCGGGCAGGCCTTTGGGAAAATCCCAGTTTTTTGCGGCACGCAGCACCAGCAGCCGCCAGTCGCCGCTGCGCTTTCGTGCGATGACGACGCCGGCGGAGCGGACGACGGTCGAAGGGGTTACGGTCACGGCATCTGGATCTTGCTGCCGGGGCCACCCATTCCCGGTACGACAATCGAAGAGGCCTGCTGACGGCGCAGTTCCTGCAGTTCGCGCACGGTACGTTCTACGGCTTCCTTGGCGGCGTCACCGAATTTTTCCACGGCTTCGCCGAGGTTCGGTGCTTCGATCTCGAAATTGATCGGCAGCGGGCCGGCATTGGTCATGATCTGCGCTTCGCCGACATACAGCGTCGGACGTGCGGCGTCATCCGTGCCGTCGCTTTTGAGCGGGGTCATGCGGCGGATGGTGCCGACCTTGCGGTCGGTGACGATATCTTCGCGATACAGCGCAGTGGCGTCCATTTTGGTGTCGGGTGCGCCTTGTTCGGGTCGTTGTGCCATGACGGTGCTTCCTGAATAAGAGTGGGAGGAAAGGGCGCTAGGGTATCAAAAACGCCCGGGGGCGGTCACGCCCGATGCGATAATAGGCCATGCTTGGAATCACCCTGACTACGATCAATGCCCGGTATGTACATGCCGCGCTGGGCCTGCGCTGCCTGCGCGCCAATATGGGTGCATTGCGTGCGGATACGCGCATCAGCGAATTCGTCCTCGGCGACCGCCCGGCCGACATCGCCGAACGCCTGCTGGCTGATGCGCCGCGGCTTATCGGTTTCGGCGTTTATATCTGGAATGTCGAGGAAACCGCGCGCGTGATCGCGATCCTAAAACGTGTGGCGCCGGAGATCGTCATCGTTGTTGGCGGTCCTGAAGTCAGCTACGAGACGGATGAGCAGCGCGTCTGCACGCTGGCCGATTACGTGGTCACCGGCTGGGGTGATGTGACTTTTCCGCAGCTCTGCGCCGACATTGTGGCCGGCAGGCCGCCGGGCCAGAAAATCCACGCCGGCAAACAGCCGCCGCTGGCCGACATCGCGCTGCCGTACGGTGAATACACCGACGAAGACATCGCGCGGCGCTTCATTTATGTCGAGGCCTCGCGCGGCTGTCCGTTCAAATGCGAGTTCTGCCTGTCTGCGCTGGACAAAACCGCCTGGCCTTTCGAGGTCGAACGTTTTCTCGGCGAGCTCCAGGTGCTCTACGACCGCGGCGCGCGGCATTTTCGTTTTGTCGACCGTACCTTCAATCTGAAAATCGCCGCCAGTCTGGCGGTACTCGAGTTTTTCCTGGCACGGCTGTCGGATGACCTGTTCATCCATTTCGAACTGATTCCCGACCACCTGCCGGAAAAACTCAAGGCTGCGATCCTGCGTTTTCCGCAGGGCAGGCTGCATTTCGAAGTCGGCATCCAGACCTGGGATGAGGCGGTGCAGGCGCGCATTTCGCGCAAGCAGGACAATGCAGCCTCAGAGGCCAATCTGCGCTGGCTGCGTGACGAATCACCGGCGCTGATCCATGTCGACCTGATCGCCGGCCTGCCCGGCGAGAACCTGGTGAGTTTCGGCCGCGGTTTTGACCGCTTGCATGCGCTGCGGCCGCACGAAATCCAGGTCGGCATCCTCAAGCGGCTGCGCGGCGCGCCGATTGCCCGCCATACCGAGGCGCACGCCATGCGTTACAGCCCGGACGCGCCTTATGTGGTGCTGGCCACAGACGCCCTCGATTTTAATGAGGTACAACGCATCGTGCGTTTTGCGCGCTACTGGGATCTGGTCGGCAACTCCGGGCGCTTCCACCGTGCGCTCCCGTTGCTGCTGGCGGATCAGCCTTTTGCGCGATTCATGCAATTTACTGACTGGTTATTCGCCCGCACCGGCAAGACCCATGAATTCGCGCTGGAAAAACTTTGCGGTTACCTGCATGATTTTCTGCTGGAGACTGGCGCGGATGCGGGTACGGTGGTCGCTGCGGTGGCCGGCGATTACGAGGCCGGCGGCGCCAAAGGCAAACTGCCGTTCATGGCCGGCGGCACGCGGCCGGACCCGAAGGCGGGTGGGCGTGGCAAACTGCGCCAGACGCGTCATGTGCATGCCTGAAATGGCAACTGAACGGGCGGCGGAATGATGAGCGAGGTGCATCATGCGACGTTTTGATCCCCATGAACATTCGCGCAATGTATTGGGCGAGAAACTGCAGTCCTGCAGCGAGCGGCCGAAAACCGGTTTTTTCCGCGACGGCTGCTGCAATACCAGTCCCGAAGACCTCGGCGTGCATACGGTGTGCGCGGTGATGACCGCGGAATTTCTCGAATACAGCAAGGCGCAGGGCAATGACCTGACCACGCCCTATCCGCAGGCCGGATTTCCCGGACTGAAACCGGGCGACCGCTGGTGCCTCTGCGCGCCGCGCTGGCGTGAGGCGCTGGATGCCGGCCACGCGCCGCGGGTGGTGCTGGCAGCAACGCATGAAGGCTCGCTGGAGTTTGCATCGCTGGCGGATTTCAAGAAGTACGCAATCGATCTTTCCTGATTAACCCGAGGAATCCAACCATGACCGACATCGACGGCAAGACCCTGAGCCCGCTGCCCACCCGCGACCTGATTACGCTGACCCACATCATCTACGCACTGCATGCCTTCAGTGTGCTGACCGGACTGACCAGTGCGGCTTTTGTAGTCACCGCCTTCCTCAGCGGCTGGCCGTCGATCATCGCGGTGATCATCAATTACGTGAAGCGCGATGCGGTGCGCGGCACCTTCCTCGACAGCCATTTTTCGTGGCAGATCCGCACCTTCTGGTGGTCATTGCTGTGGGTGGTGATCGCCGGGGTGTTGATTGTCACCATCATCGGTGCTGTGGTCGGCCTGCCGCTGCTGCTCTTGCTCGGGCTGTGGGTGATCTATCGCATCGTCCGTGGCTGGATCGCGCTGGCCAACAGCAAGGCGATGCCATCGCCTGACTGATGGCCTTGTCTGTCCGCGTCGACAAGTGGCTGTGGGCTGCGCGTTTTTTCAAGACGCGTTCGGCGGCGCAGCAGGCGGTCGAGGGCGGCAAGGTCAAACTGGGCGGCGAACGCATCAAGCCGGCGAAGGAAGTGCGTGTCGGCGACGAACTGGCGATCCAGATCGGGGCCAGTCAGTGGACCGTACGAGTCGCGCAACTGTCGGACAAGCGTGGTTCGGCGACCGTAGCCCGTACGCTGTATACCGAACACGAAGCCAGCCGCGTGCAGCGCGAGGAGCAGGTGGCGCTACGAAAATTCGCCGCCGACCCCGCGCAGGAGCGTCACGGCCGGCCGACCAAACGTGAACGACGCCAGCTGGAACGCTGGCGTGATGAGTAGATCCAGGCCTTATTACCGGAGAACAGTCATGAATGAAAACGACAACACCAGGCAGATCGACCTCGAAAAGGCCGCACAATTGATCGACGCGCTGGAGCGTGATCTGGCCAAGGTGCGCGGCGGCTCGGCGGACGTGCAACGGCTGCGCGATGAAGTCGAGACGCTGCGTAACGTGCTCAACTCTCCAGTGCAGCGCGATCACTGGGTCAGCGACAGCCTGCACGAAATCCGCGGCCTGCTCGATGAAACCGTGGATGAAGCGGTCTACGAAGGCATGACCGTCAGTCGTTATGCGGCAGAGGCTGCACGTATCCTTGGCTTGTAATGGCCACTATAAAAATAACAATAAAATCAAATACTTACGATTTATCCTGTTGCGGACCGGGACGACTGTTCTCCACCACATAACGCCCCAGTTCATACACCCGCGATTGCGCGTCGGCGACATCGACTACGCCGCGGAATGAAGTCTCCCAGCGCTGCGGCGTGACTTCGAACTTGGCATAACCGCGACGCGTGCGGTTGGCGAATTTCACATGCGGATTTTTGCTGAGCAGCGCCTCAATCCGCGCGCGGCTCGGCCCATTGGATGAAATCGAGGTGCCGACGAATTCACTGGCGATGACCGGCGAGCGTTCGTTGTCGAAATCCACTTTCAGATCACCCGCCATCGCGAAGTGGACATCGCCGCCAATGACCACCGGGTTGCGGATTTTGCGCTCCGCGATGAAGCGCAGCAGTTTTTCGCGCGCTGCAGGGTAGCCGTCCCAGCCGTCGGTGTACACAACCCGCTCATGGGCTGCGCCGCGATCGGCCTGGCCCATCAGTGTGGTCTGCGCAATGATGTTCCAGCGTGCCGGCGACTGCGTCAGCGCGTTTTCCAGCCATTGCTCCTGTGTAGTGCCGAGCAGTGAGCGCCCCGGTTGCATGCGTTCCGGACATTCTAGGACATTGATCTGGTTGCCGCCGCCGCGCCCCTGGCGGGTGCACACCTGATAGTCGCGGTACTGGCGCATGTCGAGCAGCTGGATGCGCGCGAGCTGGCCCATCGGGTGTGTGCCGTAAATTTTCATCTCCGGTCCGCCGCTGTAAGTGCCCGGCGGCAGCGGCAGGTGTTCATACCAGGCTTGATAGGCTGCTGCACGGCGCAACAGAAACGCATCTACCGGATCCATGTCCTGCGAACGGTCGCGGGCGTAATCGTTGTCGACCTCGTGGTCATCCCAGGTCACCAGCCACGGGCAGGCGGCGTGTGCGGCCTGCAGATTGGGATCGAGTTTGTACTGGGCGTAACGGTTGCGGTAATCGGCCAGCGTATATGGCTCCGTGGTGTGGTGTTCTCGCACCTTGCCGCGGCCCCAGGAACCCTCGTAAATGTAGTCGCCGACATGCACCACAAAATCCAGCGGCTGCTGCGCCATGTCGCGGTAGGCCGCGTAATGGCCGTGTTCATAGTGCTGGCAGGACGCAATCGCGAAGGCCAGCTTGCCGCGCGCATCATCGGCAGCCGGCGCGCTGCGTGTGCGGCCGGTGGCGCTGACCACATCACCGGCCATGAAGCGGTACCAGTACCAACGCGACGGTTCCAGCCCGCGCGCCGACACATGCACGGCATGCGCGAACAGCGGCGTGGCAATAATTTCGCCGCGATCCACGATTTTGCTGAAGCGTGCATCCGCGGCAATTTCCCAGCGTACCGGGACATTGGCGTCCGGCATGCCGCCGCCGTTCAGCGGATCGGGCGCGAGGCGCGTCCATAGCACCACCGAATCGGGTTGCGGATAACCAGAAGCAACACCCAGCGAGAAAGGGTTCTGTGTAAAACGCGGCTGGGCGATGATGCGCTGTGACGGCAGGGCCAGTGCGGCGGAGAGTGCGGCGCTGCGGATGAGGAAACTGCGGCGGGTGTTGTGCATGGTGTGTGGAGCTTAACGCGGCAGCGTGACCGTGGGACTACAGCGAGTGTTGCACGACTGGATCCGGGTATTTTGGAGCGCCCACGGGAAATCCTGTAAATATTTGATTTTATTTATTATTTAATAAAGAGTTCAGGAGGGTGGCCGGTTGCGAGGAACTGGCTATGATGCACGCTGATCCGGTGCAAAACGGCAACTAAAAATGGCACCTAAATTTGGCAACTAAAAATGTCAACTACTACACGTTGAGCGTAAGAACTTGAACAGCAACCATGTGGATCGATGACATACCTGCAGGTCGAGGTTGGACTTTCCTATGGGGTGGCAGAATCTTGTGCGGCTGCGGCGGGATTCGTGCTGTTGATGTGCGCTGCCCCGCCTGTGACGCTACGCCATATGACTGTTCGCCCCAAACTATCACGATGGACGATGGACGCACATTTGAGGTTGCCGCCACCTTTATGGGAGCGGAAGGTCGCTACGAAGACTATCTTTATCTCCACATGATGGAGCACAAATGGACTCGCGCGACAGCGCCAGGCCATGAAATGCTCGCGGGCGTTTCAGAAAAAGCTTCCGTCGTTCTACTCTTCTGGACTTACTTTGAAACCCGGATAGAGAGGCTTCTGAGAATTGGCCTAAGAGGAGTTCCGGTCGCCTTGGCTGAAGATGCACTTGAGCGGTACTCTTCTATAGGAGCACGCTTGGACACACTTTATCGCGTTCTATTCGGAACAACTTATGAGAAGGACCTAAAGGATAGCGGGCACTTGGCGCTATGGTCACATCTAAAGCATGTTCAGAAGAGGCGCAATGAATTTATTCATGGTAACCCCAAGGCGATCGACGACACCTTGGTCAATGAGGTCGTTGCGGGGATGCGCCAAGAACACGAAGCGTGGATTGACGTCTTCAATAGGCGTATCCGTGCGTCGCGCGCCCAACAGCCGCTTGCAGGGGACGCGCCACAAGCGGCGCGCCCCTGAACCGGGACGTTAGCGCCCACAATGCAAGGAATCGGAGCCCGGCGTAGAATCAAACGATTTTTGGAGGGTGCTGCCATGTCAACCACGCTCAAGGAACTTGAACATCAGGCGCGTGCGCTATCGCCGGACGAACGCGCCCGGCTCGCGGATGTACTGCTGGAGTCGCTGCGGGATGCGCCGTTTGCTGAAATCGAGGCTGCCTGGAACTTGGAGATTGAGAAACGGGTCGCCGCATATGACCGTGGTGAACTGGAGACGTTTTCGGCAGAGAGCGTATTTGCCGAGGCCAGGCGCCTTGCCCGGTGAGGCGCGCGCGGTTTATCGCCGCAGCACGGCTCGAGTTTCTTGCCGAGATTGTTTACTACAATGAAGCGCAGTCGGGATTGGGTGAGCGTTTCACTGCCGCAGTAGAAGAAGCCGCGGCCCGCGCTGCCAGCTTTCCTCTGTCGGGCTTGCCATCGCTTGCAAAGACGCGGCGCATTATCGTCAAGGGTTTTCCGTTCGCGCTTTTCTATCGGCCGGAATCAGATGATATTGTGGTCTTCGCGGTTGCGCACCATGCGCGACAGCCCTTCTACTGGCAGTCGCGCGCAGGCGCTCGCTAATCACAGGCTGAACGGACAGACCGCAAGTGCTCGCTTCCTCAGCCCTGATCATCGCCAGCGCCGCAATCATCCTGCTGCTGGGCCTGGTGCATCTGCTCTACACCTGCCGTGGTCGCAAGCTGCATCCCCGCGACGATGAACTCGAGGCCCGGATGAAGGAGGTCACGCCGGTGCTCACCCGCCAGACAACGATGTGGAAAGCCTGGGTGGGGTTCAATGCCAGCCACAGTTTCGGCGCGATCCTGTTCGGCCTGGTTTATGGTTATCTCGCGCTGTTGCACAGTGCCTTCCTGTTGCAGTCACCATTCCTGCTCGGGTTAGGCTTGCTGCTGCTCGGCGGTTATGTGTTTCTCGGCTGGCGTTACTGGTTCAGCGTGCCGTTCCGCAGCATCGTGGCGGCGGCTGTGTGTTATGCGGCTGCGCTGGTGCTGCTCTGGATTGGATGAAAACGTCCATCGCTGAAAACATCCGCAGCGCGCGTATCCGCGCCGGCAAATCCCGTTCCGAAGCAGCGGCACATCTTGCGCTGAATCCGGCCTGGTATGACGATCTGGAGCAGCGCGACGGTGAACTGGCGGCAACGCTGACATTGTTTCAGGGTGTGGCGCTGGCGGAGTTGTTCGGCTTGCGTCTCGCGGAGCTGTTTGGTGAAACCGTACCCATAGGAGAACGTGTGGCTTTGCCGGATTTGCCGGAACGCATCCGCACGCATGTGGCTGCGGCCGGTATCTCAATGGAACTACTTGAGCAGCAACTGGGCTGGGAACTGGGGCCATTCCTCGAGGCTCCGGTGCAGCTGGCCACCGAATTGCCAATCGCTTTTTTCCAGACGCTGGCCGTTGCCCTGGGCTTGCACTGGCTATTGCTGGTGCCGGATGATGCAACCGGTTGAGTCTTTTGCCGATGCCGGAAAGGGCGGGATGATGAGCAAGCCGGATAACAATATGTTGCCGTATGCCCTCTCTTTCATTGCCGGATTGGCAATCTGCCTGTTCATTACAGTGACGTCCGGACGCAAGGAGGCCTGGGATGCCCCCGCCTATTTCACCGTCGGCATTCCGATGATGTGTCTGGTGATTTTCGCCATCAGTTACTGGTTTCCGCAGCGTGCCTGGCGCTGGGCGCTGAGCATGGCGATCGGGCAATCCGTGGCGATGGTGATGGGGGGAGGGTCGGCGTCACTGTGGCCGCTGGCCATCATTGCGATGACGGTGGTGTCGGTGCCGCAGTTCATTGTGGCCATGGTCGCCAGCGGCATCGCGAAAAAAATGGCGCCCCCGGATGAGTCTGGACCCTAGCGCGCCTTCTTCCCGTAGTCATCGATTTTTTCGCTCAACTCGGTCAGTTCTTCGCACGGCTTGGTGCAAAGCCTGGCCAGCGCTGCGCGCTGTTCTTCAGCCTTGGCGAGGTTGTTCTGCAGCAGGTAGAGCTCGCCGAGGTATTCGTGCGCGCCCAGGTGTTTGGGGTCCAGGGCCAACGCGCGGCCGTAATGTTTCAGTGCCAGCTCGAAGTTGCCGCTGTTGCGCTGGGCATAACCCAGCAGGTTGTGGGTATCGGCGTTGTTGTTGTCGCGTTTCGCGGCGGCGTTGAGTGCGGCAATCGCGCGCGGCCAGTCTTTGGCGGCGACGGCAGCCTTGCCTGCGGCGTAATCGGGGTCGGCTTTGGTCGCGACGGGTTCGGTGCTTTCAGGGTACATCGCCGGAACGCCAGGGGCATGCAAAGTGGCGGTGGCGCAAAGCAGCAGGGACAGGATGCGGTGCATGGCAGGCCTTTCTGGTAAACAGCTTCGGCGCCGGCCGGGGAGGCACCAGCCTGCGTGGGATACCATAAGACTGTGGCAAATCGATTAAACATCATCGGTCCCGGCCGTGTCGGGCGTACCTTGGGCGCCTTGTTGCAGCGTGCGGGCCTGTGCACGGTGCAGGATGTGCTGAGCGCGGAAATCGCCACTGCCGAGTCCGCCGCGGCCTTCATCGGTGCTGGTCGTGCGGTACGGGTGTTGCGCGATATGCATGCCGCAAACATCTGGCTGCTGACGCCGCCCGATGCGGCGATTGCATCCACCGCACTGGCGCTGGCGTCAGCAGGTCAAGTGCGCCGGGGCGATGTGGTGTTTCATTGCAGCGGGTCGCAAGCTTCCAGTCTCCTCGCGCCGCTGGCCGCAGCGGGCGCATGGATGGCCAGTGTGCATCCGCTGAAGAGTTTTGCCGATCCGGATGCGGCGGTGCAAAGCTTCAAGGGCACGTATTGCGCGGTAGAGGGCGATGCTGCGGCGCTGGCGGTGTTGACGCCGCTGTTCGAATCACTCGGTGCGCAGTTGGCGGTGATCGATCCCGCCGGAAAAACGCTGTATCACGCCGCGAGTGTGCTGGTGTGCAACGACCTGACCGCCTTGATGGAGGCGGGATTGCGTACTTATGAGCAAGCCGGCATCGAACGGGCCACGGCGCAAAGCATGATGGAGCCGCTGGTGCGTGAGACGCTGGACAATATTTTCGCGCTGGGCACCACGCGCGCGCTGACCGGACCGGTGGCGCGCGGCGATGCCGATGTGCTGACGCGCCAGCTCGCGGCACTCGAAGCGCTGGATCCGCGCATTGCCGATGCTTATCGTGCACTGAACCGCATTGCGCTGGATTTGGCGCGGGCGCAGGGTGGGGCGTCGGCAGCGGCGTTGGATGCCGTCGATCAGACTTTAAAAAATAACCATAAAATCAGATAGTTATAATATATCTTCAGAGAGTGGGCGCAAGGCGGATGGCAATCCGTCGCTTGTTACAATCAAGCGATGAACCAAGCCCTGATTGTTGCAACACCGGCCACTGACACGCTGGACACGATACGTACTCAAGTCTTGCGCGGCATCGCACTCAACCGCGAACCCGGTTATCACTTCGCCGGCAATTTCCTCGACCTGTCATACGACCATGTGGGCACCGATTACACCGCGCTGTCGGTGGATGTCGCGCCGCATTGCGCGGAAGCCGACAGGCAACTCAATCTTTCCGGCTTTGCCATCCTCGCCGACCTGGTGATGGCCGCCGCGGTGCGCTCCGGTTTGCCGTCGCATACGCGGCTGGCCACGGTGACGATGAATCTGCAATTCACCGGCGCGGCGCGCACTGGAAGACTTTCGGGCCGCGGCGCGATGCACGGTTTTGTGCAGGGCGCTGCCGGTCGCCAGGGCATCAGCACGCTGGCCATCAATGGGGATACCGGGCTGGTGTGCACGGGCACCGCCACCTTCATGATGCTGAAACCGCCGAAGGGCGTGGAGCTGCATCCGGTGCCGCACCGCCGCCGCGGCGAAAATCCGACGCCGGACATTCCCGGCGGCAAGCTGCGTCCCGACGAGAAAAAAGTGTTGGCCACGGCCGATGCTGCGATAGCCGATGTGCGCGCGCATGGCGGCTCGTTCATCCAGCGTTTCTGGGGCGTGCAGGCCAAGCATGTCGCGGGCACCGCCCAGTCGACTGTCAAAAATGGTCCGCATATCGGTAATCGCGTTGGTCATGTGCAGGGCGGCATCCTGCTCGGGCTCGCCGCCGAGAACGCGCTTGCGGCGCTGACGCCGCACTGGTCGCTGACGGCGTTGTCGGCCTGGTACATCAGTCCCGGTGAGGGCCGCTCGCTGAAAATCAAATCCAAAGTCGTGCATCACGGCCGGCTGATCGCCGTGGTGCGCACCGAAGTCAGCTGCCGCGGCAAGGATGGACGTCCGCGCAAGGTCTTCGAGCTGATGACCACGCACGCCTGCAAGGCCGAATCATGATGTCGTCGTATTCGTGCCATCCTGCATCCCTCACCCCCGACCCCTCTCCCGCGGGGAGAGGGGAGGCATCAGCAGAAAATGGCCAATGGCCATTTTCTGGATGTTGATCGGTCATGGCGCTGCGCACGCTGTCGGGCAAACATGCGGATCCGCGCAAGGGGCGCGGTGCGGGGGTTAATCCCGAGGGCCGGTTCGAGCAGGTCGAGCGCGAGGCCTATGATGACGGCTGGCAGGACGGTATCGAAGAAGAGCCGGTCGCATTAAAAACCGTGGTCACTGACGAATGCGCGAAATCAATCATCTCGCGCAATGATTCGCCGGACATTCCATTCACGCAGTCGATCAATCCCTACCAGGGTTGCGAACATGGATGTATCTATTGTTATGCGCGGCCCAGCCATGCCTACCGCAATCTGTCGCCGGGCATCGATTTCGAGACACGGATTTTTGCCAAGGTGAATGCGGCGGAATTGTTGCGCAAGGAGTTGTCGAAACCGGGTTACCAGTGCGCGCTGATCGCGCTGGGTGCCAACACCGATCCGTACCAGCCGGCGGAACGCAGCCGCGGCATCACCCGCGGCATCCTCGAAGTCTGCGCCGAATTCAATCAGCCGGTGGGCATCGTTACCAAGAATGCGCTGGTCGAGCGCGACATTGACATCCTCGCAGCGATGGCAAAAAAGGGACTGGCGGAGGTGTTTGTATCGGTGACCACGCTGGATCATGAACTGGCGCGGCGGATGGAGCCGCGCTGCACCGCGCCGGCGCGGCGCTTGCAGGCAGTGCGTGCATTGGCGGAGGCGAGCATCCCGGCGGGGGTGATGGTGGCGCCGATAGTGCCGTTCCTCAACGATCACGAAATCGAGGCCATCGTCGAGGCCGCGGCCGCACATGGCGCGCAACGCGCGGCCTATATCCTGATGCGCCTGCCGTACGAAGTGAAAACGCTGTTCCGCGACTGGCTGGAGCGGCATTACCCGTTGAAGGCGGCGCATGTGATGAGCCGGGTGCAGGCGATGCGCGGCGGGCGCGACAACGATCCGGAGTTCGGCAGTCGCATGCGCGGTGCTGGTGAGTTTGCGGATTTGTTAAAACAGCGCTTCAACGTCGCTTGCAAAAAAGCCGGGCTGAATCAGGCGCGGCGCGGTGAAGGTAGCCAGCGCGACACCACGCAATTCCGGGTACCGGGCGTGGCAAAACAGGGCAGCCTGTTTTGAATCCAGAAAATGTCATTGAACAATCGTATTGTTCGCAATTTTAATCAGCTGGTGCCGCGCTTGCTCAAATGCTCGCCCAATGCGCGCATGACATAGGAGGTATCCGTCGAGTCGTGCATCAACACGCCGCCGCGCGGATTGGACGCGGCCAACTCGAGATTGATGTTCTAGTTGACTTACTGCGCAAACGGATCTGCTTCTGCCCGCGGCATACCGATTGACTGAGCGCTGACCCTCGTTCCTTCCTGCCAATCACCTTGCTCTTGAGTTCGGCAAACATTTGGGTTTCAAAACTATTCTGTTTCCGGGGCTGAACGACGCAGGCTAGCGATCAGGCCGCGGCCATACAATCCACGGGTCAGCAAATGCCTGGCAACCATGAGCGTGATCAGTGCAATATCGCGGACCGGGCGAAAATGACTGGGACGGCCGGCAAGAGGATAAATTGCTGGAATCGGAACGGGCCGGCCGTGAATGTTGTGCCACCCGGCAAGAATCAATATTTCGCTTTCAAGCACAAAGCCTGGTCGTTTTTCGATGAGCGGGAGTAATTTCTCCAACACGACGGCCGGATATACCCGGAAACCGGACTGGCTATCGTTGATCGGATAACCGGCAGCCCAGGCAATCCAGAAATTGGCAAAGCGATTGGCGAAATACCGTGCCGTTGGAATATTCTTTTTTTCGTGCAACCGGGAGCCGATGACAAGAGAGGCCGGGTGTTGTCCCGATTCCGCCAGCAATAAGGGGATATCCCGCGGCCGGTGTTGTCCGTCGCCGTCGAGGGTAACCACCACTTCTGCGCCTAATGCAAGTGTCTTACGAAATCCGTCCGCAAGGCTGCGCGATTTACCCAGATTTTTTTCATGACGAATCAGGTGTACGGGCAGATCACGAAGTAAGTCCGCGGTGCCGTCAGTCGAGCCGTCGTCAACCACGACCACCAGCTCGATTTCAGCAAGTACGCCTGAAACAACCGCGCGTAAAGTCTGGGCTTCGTTGTAGGCGGGGATTACTGCCGCTACCCGGCGTTGACTGTTCATGCCATGCCGCCGTTGATGCCGATAATCTGTCCGGTGATGTAGGAGGCTTGCTTTGAGGCCAGGAAAACGACGAGCTCGGCAACGTCTTCCGGCTCGCCCATGCGTTTTGCTGGCACCATCTGCCCAATACTCTCCGGTGAAAACAGTTTTTCGGTTTGAACGCTGCGAATGATTCCAGGGGCAATGCAATTGACAGTGATGCCGCGGCTGGCGACTTCAAGCGCCAACGAACGGCTTGCTGCATGAATGCCGGCCTTGGCCGCTGCATAGTTCGCCTGCCCGCGATTACCGATCACGCCTGACACCGAGGTAATACTGATAATCCGGCCCCAGCGGGTGCTCATCATCGGCATCAACAAGGGTTGTGTGACGTTGTAGAAACCGTTCAGGCAGGCATCAACCACGCGCCGCCACTGGCCCTGGGACATCCCGGCCATCGGTGCATCATCAAACAATCCTGCGTTATTGATCAATACCTGTATGGGGCCGGTTTCGAGAATTTCTCCGAGGCTGTGCCGGGTTGCGGGGGCATCGCCGACATCAAAACCACACAGCGCGACATCAATCCCGTCGCCACGCAGTTCATCGGCCAAATGTTCGGTTTTTTCCCGGTGGGTGTGATAGTGCAGAATCAGATCCATGTCGCAAGTTGCCAGCTTGCGTGCAATTGCGTGGCCGATGGTGCCGCTGGCGCCGGTCACCAGTGCGCGGATCCGGCTCATTGTGCCCCCGGGACAAACGCCACTGCTGCCCGTCCCTGAGCAATCTTGACATCCTGATGTTGCAAGCTGAACGAATACAGCATGCCGTCCTGTTCGGCAGAGATCTCTTCAGCTTCAATCCGCAATGTTCCAGAACATTCGTCCAGTGTATTGACCAGTAGCGCAAGGCCGCGGACTGATACCAGATAGCCATGCCTGCGGGAGCGGACCGTGCCTGCTGCATCGGCTTTCAGTGCGGCATGCACGGCAAAACACTGGGCGGCGAGCTCGACTGCGCAGACCGCCGGCAATCTGCCGTCGATCCGATAGGGGTTCCGTGCGAGCAGATGCGCCCGGCTTTCGCAGACGATGCGCTGCAAATCCCAGCAGCTTACGGTGTCGAGCAGGCAACTCTCTCCCTGATGCGGCACACGGGCCAGGATGGCTTCGCGATCAAGTATCTTTTGCGATTCAGGCATTCAGTGGCTCCAGCACGACCGAAAGTCCATCCAGATATGGCAACACGACACGCCGTGGCGTTTCCCGGGCTGACAGCCAGATCATACCCGGCGCGCAGGAATGGCCGTCGAAGTGCGTGGACAGGGCGGGCGGCAGACTTTCGCCCGGTTCATCGCTCAAGCCTAATTGCCAGCATGGCCCGGAACAACCAGGCGCAAGATAAAACGCGATGGCCAACGATTGTCGCACCAGCACTTGCTCCGCCAGCGGAAACGGATGGGGTGCATCATATGTCACCAGCAATACTGGAGTGTCGTTTTCTTTCATGGTCAGCACGGCTTCAACCAGGCCGGCGCTCAGGCCGTTAGGGCCGGCTCCCAGGCTGGTCGTCGCAGTTGGTCTGTGCAGACCTATGCTCCAGTAAGCTGCGGCGGCGTTGTGCACGGAATTGGTAAAACGTGTTGGCGAAACATCCGGGATCGTGGCCGCCAGCGCAGCGCATATCGCATGGGTGGTCGCACCATCGCCGCTGTTGGTGACAAACACGGCCTGCATGTCTGTCGGTGGAGTCGGGCAGGCTTCTTCCGCTGCAGCAAGAACCAGGCAGGTCAGGTCGCTGGCTCGGCGCCGTTCTGCGGCATTCAATAACTTGCTGACGGCCCGCGGCAGCGTAGCCGGGCTGTAAAGCGCCGGATCGACCAGCATTTCACACAATGCCTGACCATCAGCCATACCTGCGCCGGCTGCGCCGACGGCAAGCAGACTGAACGGTTGCGTGACTATTGTGCAGGGCATCCGAATATCAGAGAGCAATTGCTACCACCGAAACCAAAGGAATTGCTGAGCACATGGCGCAGTGGTTTGCTGCGATTTGTATCTATAAAATCGCAGCTGAATAAGGGATCAAATTCCCTGCTGTTGAGATTGGCCGGCAGCAGAGCCTGCTGTAGGCAAATCATGCTGATCACCGCCTCGGTAATGCCGGCGGCACCGAGAGTATGCCCGGTCCAGCCCTTGGTCGAGCTGCAGGGAGTATTGTTGCCGAACAGGTTAAACACCGCGATTTCTTCTGCTCGATCATTATTAAGCGTGGCCGTTCCGTGCATGTTGATGTAGTCAATATCCCCGGGTTTCAGTGCGGCACGGGTCAATGCCTGACGCATGGCCGCCAGCGCGCCTGCGCCATCAGGCGCAGGTGTCGAGATGTGGTAGCCGTCACTGCTTTCCCCCCCAACCCAGCAGCGCCGGTCCCGTAAGGTTGCTGCGACTCAGTAGAGCAAATCCGGCCGCTTCCCCTATCGATATGCCTTTGCGTCCAGCGGCAAAGGGCTGGCAGGGCGCGTCCGAGAGCAGTTCCAGTGAATTGAAGCCGTACATGGTCGTCAGACACAGGCTGTCCACGCCGCCGACGATGACAGCATCGCAAAGATTTGACGTCAGCATGCGGGTTGCTGCTGCAAAAACCTTGGCACTGGAGGTGCAAGCCGTGGAGATTGTCCATGCCGGACCACCGAGCCCGAGATAACTGCGGACAAAATCGCTGACGGCAAACAGGCTGTGGCGGTAACGAAAGTTCACCTCGGGTGGCAAACCGGCATCCGGACTGCTGCGGGCGCGAAACCCCAATTCTGTTTCCAGAACAGCCGATGTGCTGGAACCGATCAGACAACCGATCCGTTCTGCGCCATAACGTTGACGTGCATCTGCAACGTGACGTAAAAATTCATCCTGTTCGAGGCCGAGGCGGGCCAGACGATGGTTGCGGCAATCGTATTTTGCCCAGGCCTCAGGGAGGGCCTCTTGTTCCAAGGCATTCACGCGCCCGATCCAAGTATTCAGGCCGCGGGCTGGCGCAAAATCATTGGCACGCAGACCGCTGACCTGTTTGCGCAATGATTCGCCGATGGTTTGGGTGCCAACCCCGGCTGCGCTGGTCAACGTATATGCGTCAATGGCAATAGGTTGCAAAGTCAGTAAGCCGTTGAAAATAAAAAAATTCTAGCATGGGAGTGCCCCGTTGGAATTGATCAACATTGGCGCGGCGACAGTGCCGCCGGCGCGGTTGTCCACCACCTGCTGCCCCCAGTGCTCGGCTATTTTCAGCGCGACGGTGCGCGCCATGATGTCGGTACCGCTGCCTGCGGAGAAAGGAACGACCATGCGCAGCGGCTTGGCCGGGAAATTCAGCGCGAGGGCGGGCAAGCCTGAAAGGCAAAGGCTTGTGATGAGCGAGGCCTTGCAAAATATGATGTACATCGCGGTTTTGTTGTTCATGATGCCCCCCAAGATTTAGTTGCATTTTGATTGAGTAAAAGATTTCGACCTCAGTAACTTTTTTGTGAGACGAGTAGCCCGTAAGTTGCTTGCCCTGAAGGTAGTCCTCTGGGTGGGATTACGGGTAACATGGCTCCGCATTTCACTTCGCTCCATGCGGGCTACGCTTGCTGTTATTGGCGAAAAATAGTGGAGGCGTAATCGGCCAGTGGTTTGGGGAGTAAATGCTCAGGACGATCGCCCCCTAAGGTTGCCCAACCGCTTTTCCCTCCAATGACTGCGCTATCGATAATCTCACCTGTATCTATGCGTATCAAAGAAACTTTAATAGAAGCTACGTCAGGTTTTCCTGACCACTCTGTCGCTCGATCTTCCCAGTGCAAAATCTGTGAATATAGGAGATAAGTAAATTTCCCATCTTTTGCTGACTGTTGCGCTGCTTCTAAGGTTTCAGTTTTTACCGCTACGATGATCTTGTTCAGATAGGGAGCAAAAGCGGCGGCGATGGCCTGTGCTGTTAGGGCGCCTGAGCTTGAGTAAATGGTCTGACCATAGCGACCATCTGTGGGAACGGCGACATATGCTGACGCATCTTTGGACAAGCTGAACGTTGAGCCGGGGGCGCGCATCAGTTGATGGGTATCGGCGCATCCAAGTAAAAGAAAAGTTGTAAAAAAAGCTAAAGCCAGATTTCTTTTCATTTGGGAGCGTCCCGTTGGCAGTTGAAGGTTAGAGTGGGTGGCAGAAATTATTATGCGGCCTCTAGCATGCTAGGGGCAATGGCGGCGTCCGGATTTTCGGGGTCAGCCATGCCGAAAATAAAAACGAGAATGCTGTGCCACAGAAAGAGGTTATGCCAATGCTGTGCAGGACCGGAGTGCTGGATACGGCAAGTGCGCCAAAGCCGATCAGTGTCGAAACAAGGCAAATCAGAAGGGAAAACAGCACCCGGTTTTCGCCGACATGATCGGCCGCCGCCCTGTTGAAAAACAAAGCGTAATTGATGCCGACGCCGAGTACCAGCAGCAGGGCCACCAGATGGAAAAGATTGAGGCGTTCACTGCACAGGTGCAGGACCGCGACCGTGCACAGCATGCCCAGCAATGAGGGTAGAACCACCCGCAAGGTTGCTCCGATGCGGCGCAAATGCGCGAACAGCAATACCATGATGAGGAGCATGCCTATTCCGGAATACAGCAGTATCTGCTGCCGATAGCTGACAACCAGCCCCCCGATTTCCTGCTTGAGATCAATCAACAAGGCGGGTGCCAGCCTGTTTGCGCGCTCGGATAAGGCTTTGCTGTCGGTCACGCCCTTAAGCGTTATCAATGCCACAGTACTATTGGTTTGGGTAAACAGCAGGCTTTCCACGCGCAACCGCCAGGCCTTGTCGGGAATATCACGGATGCTTATCGGTGACAGCAGCCGGGCCTGGGCGATTTCCACAAGGAGCGGCGCCAAGGCATCGGGACGGAACCCGGCGGCCTGCGCTGCACCGGGTAGATCCTGTCGCAGCTGATCGGGGTCAGGCAGTGCCGCAAGTCTTGCCTGTTGTGTTGCATGGCTGGGCAGATAGTCCGCAGCCATGGTGTACCCGGTCAGCAACTTTTCCCGCACCAAAGTATCGAGCGCAGGCCGCAAGGCTTCGCTGCCGCGCAGGGCCTGTTCCAGATCCGGCGCAGGGACGGCAATCACGAAACGCACATCGGGTGCCCCCAGCTCCCCGCGTAATCGCTGATCGCGCATTTTCATTTCGGCGGGCAAGGGATTGAGTGACCCGAGGTCGTCTTCCCAGGAAAATCCGCCAACTGCAAGAATCAGCAGCGCAAGCAGGGCCGCGACACCGGTCAGCCAGAGCCGTGGCTGCAGCATCTTTCCCAGCCATCTTGGCGGCACCCATGACGCCGAGGCAGTGTGACGCTGGCGTGGAGCCAGCGCCGGAACGACCCAGCGATTGACCAGCCCGGCAACAGCAATACCGATCACCGCAAGCAATCCGAGTTGTGCCAGCCCTGCAATTCCGGAAAAAAGCATGGCAAGGTTGCCGACCAGGGTCGTCAGTACCGCCAGCCGCAAAGTGGGCCAGATATCACGGGCGGCTACCGCAAGCGGAAGCCCCGGACTGGTCTGCAGCAGCAGGTAACTCGGATAATCAATCGTTTCAGCAAGCAGGATGATGGCAAAGGCCAGGGTGATGCCGTGCATCGTGCCGTAGTACCAGGAGACCAGCACCACGGCAGCCAGAATGCCGCTGACGGCCGGTATGAAGACCAGGATCATCTGCGCCAAATTGCGATAAACCCAGGCCAGCAGAGCAACGATCAGCCCTGCGGCAACGATCGTGAAAATCAGGCTCTCATGCTCAATCAGGTTGCGGCTCTCGACTGCGTAGATCGCCGGTCCAGCCAGGATCATGCGCATTTCCGGCGAAGCTACCGTCGCAAAAACCTGTTCAATTTCATGTTTAACGGCGCTTTGCATTTCGACGGTTGGTGCGGCTTCGCGTATCTCGAGCAGCAGCAATGCCCTGGCGCCGCTGCCATCGAACCACACGCCATTGCGCATAGCAGGGCCCTGCTGTAAGTCCATGCCCTCAAGGATCCCTGCCAATTCTCCGGTCGGATCTTGCGCCATCAGCGGTCTGAACAGATCGCCCGACGGCGTACCCAGACGTTCACGTGAAACGTTCAACGCCTGCCGTAAACCTTCGGGCGTGAAACGTTCAGTGGTTACCGTGGCGCTGAGCAGGTATCGATGGGTAAACAGCCAATTGCGGTCTTGCGTTCGGCGTTCGAATGCACCGTTGGCAATCAGGCCGAACGTATGGCTCTCGGCCAGCTTGTCTGCCAGTGCATCGCTGGCTGAGGCCAGAGATCCGGGAGACGCATTTTCCAGCGATACCATGATCGTGCGCGCAGCCGGCCCATGCTGCAATTGCCCGATCAGCAGGTCTTGCCGCGGAGTCGCTGCCCTGGGCAAAAAAGCACTCATGTCCGTGGCCACCCTGGTATGGGTGAGCAACATGTAAAAAGCGACTCCAAGAAATCCCAGCCAGACCGCTATTGCGATCCAATGCTGTTTGCGGCTTAGGGTAGAACCTGCGGAGGAGGGCGGCATGTCCAAAGCGGACAGTTAATGCCTGACGGCGTCAATCGTCATGGTCGTCCGGTCGTCGGATGCTTCCAGGATATCGACCTGCCGAAGTTCATCCTGCACACCGGAGATACGGATCAGCCGGATGCGGGAAACTAGATCCGGAGTGACTGGCAACATCTCAAGGCTCCACTTGGCACGTGTGCCGGCAAGCCGCAGCTGATAGTGGCGTCGCAACGATTCTTCATCACCGGCGAGGGTGGCCCGTATGCTTTCAATCAATGCACCGAGCGCAGGTTGATCCCTGATCTGGAACTGGCGTTGCCGGCCATTGGATTCTATGGCGATTTTCCCGTTTTCATAGGTAAAGCGCTCCTGCCTGGGTGCCATCGTCATGCGTTCGACATAACCCGGCCGGCGGTAGCGCAATGTACCGCTGCTGACCAGGGGCTCCGTGAGCAGTGCGAGGATTTTTTTTTCGCTAAACGCCGATTCGCGGGTTTCAACCTGCGCCAGGATTTGCATCAGCTGGGGAATTTCAAAGGCAGCTGTTTGCGCCGCGGCAGGTAAGGCAACACTGCTGATCATCAGCCACAGCCAGACGAAGCAGCGGTAGTCAGTTGCGGGTAGCGGCTGCATCGTGCCAGAAGTCAAAAAAATTGTACCAGTTGTAGGGTGCGCGCCGGCACTGCACTTCCAGTCGCGCTGCGTATCGGGACAGCAGGGATTTTACTATGGTGTCCCGGGGGCAGCCGGCAAACTCATGGACACCGGACAGGGTCTCAAAGCGCACCACATAACGTCCGTGGTCCACGTACAGACCCGAGAACATCACTACCGGTTTTCCGGTGATGGCTGCCAGCAGCATCGGCCCCGTAGGAAACAGGGCTGGTGCTCCGAAGAACGGCATTGCAACGCTTTTTTCCTGGCGGTAAGCCCGGTCACCCAGCATGGCGACCAACGCACCTTCCTCTAGCGCCTTGTGTGCCTGCAGAAAGGTGTCCGGCCGACCCAGGGGGATCAGCGACTCACGCCATTCAGGGTTACGATCATAGAGCACGGACAGCATGGCTGGCGATTGCTCAATTTGCATGAGGATTTTTAACGGAGCTCCAAGATCCAGACCGCAACTTCGCACGGCGTCACTGTTGCCGAGGTGGGAGCCGATCAGTAGACATCCCTCGCCAGAACCAACAATCGCCTGCAGTGCATCCGCGCCTTCGATTTCAACGTGCAGGTTCCGGGTCTCGCCGGCTGCAAAATAAAGCCGATCCAGCAGACATACTGCAAAAGTGCGGAAATGCCGCCAGACCTCCATCCGCGATGGTTGCCGCTCCAACACTTTAGCCAAAAAAACAGCTGAACTACGCCTCGCCTCAGGCGCAAACAAGTAGAAATACAAACTGATAGGCCACATCAGCCAAATGGTGAGGGATCGCCCCGCAAATAGCCCGATCGCGCTGATCATTCGCAGTGCCATTATCCCCCCACGCTGGCGCTGCCCGTGCCAACTAGATTTCATGGACTGACAGCCCTCCACTCGAAAGTGCCGCTGGCGACTAACTCACTGTCTGTTTGTACGCGGAACGAGGCTTGCGTGCCGGAGTCACTTTCAATCGTAATTCTGCAGGTCTGACCTGGTTTTAATGGGTGGAAGAATTTGACGCGAGGCCAGCTGTGAGTAATCACCGGGGTCTGTGCAAAATCGGCAGCCAACTGCTCGCACCAAGCCATCAGAATTACGCCAGGCACGATCGGATCATCCGGGAAGTGACCAAGTAATACCGGATGGCTGTCTGGCATTATAAATTCACGAGTGACAATCATGACTTCAGCCGCCGGTCAATCAGGTCGAGTAGTGCCTCACGTGGTAGCTTACCGTTGTTGTTGCGGGGTAATTGATTCACCAACAGCACCGGTCGCGGTAAAAAAACTGGATCAAAGTGTTGAGCAAGCGCATATCGGATGTCGTTTGCATCCAGATCCGCATCTGCAACCACAAGTGCAACTAGCCGACCGCCTTCTTCCGGTTGCACCAGTACGGCTTCGCGGATTCCCGGCAGGCTGCAGAGCACGGCATTCATCTCCGGAAGCATGGCTCGTTTTCCGCCAATTTTTATTATGTCATTCCTCCGCCCGATCAATTCAAAGCGGTTCACGCCATCCAATCGCAAACGGTCATGTAAATTTTGTTGCGGCATGCCAGAGCGACCAAAGACTGCCGTGTGATCTCCGGAAACAGACAGGCTGAGATCATCAGCTAGTTGCCAGATCGAGTTAAGTGCGGTACGACGCAAACCGACCATGCCAATTTCTGTGCTGCCGTAGATTTCCCATACGGGAGCGTCCCAGAGTTTCTCTAGGGCAACGGCAGTCGTTTTGGGTAGTGGCATGGTCGAGGAAATAATCCCCGCAGGCTTAGATTCAATGCTATCGATTTTTGTTTCAACATAGGAGGCGGCATGCAGCGGTGTCACCATCAACCATGTAGGAGGTTGGGAGCGATTTATCGCATTCAGCATGTCCGCAGGTAGCAACGGTCTTTCCGGATGAATGATACTGCCCCACTGCAAAGGCAGCATCACGGTTGTTTCTAAGCCGAACATGTGCTGTGGTGCAACTGCTCCTAATACAGTGCCGGTATGCGGCATTTCCCAGCCAAGCATGTTGCCAAGAGTCAGTGCTCCGCTTACTAGGCTGCCCCAATGCTTAACCAACGGCTCAGGTTTGCCGGTGGATCCAGAAGTGTAAAGAATGGCTGCAATCTGATCGGCAGCGATGTCCGGTAACCCGACGTTTGCTGGGATTGCAGTTGCACTGTATCCAACGCGCGTGCATATCAGCCCTTCGTACTGATGTTCTGGTGCTTCCTGATCAATCAGGGCATAAATGGTGCTGCTGTCAGTCGCTGCCTGTAGTATGGCTTTTGTTGTTCGATCGGCAGGAAGAACCGTAATTAGTCCGCGAGTTAGCGCTGCTATCCATCCCATTACGAAAGAGGCGCGGTCCTCACACAGGTTTAATATCGCGCCGCTGTTCGGCAGAAGGTGGGATAAAGTTAATGCATGCGCTACAAAAAGTCGGTATGAAACCCAATTGCCATGCCAGCATGTGATCGGCGTTTCAGGCAGGTAACCCCTTGAAAGCGGTAGAGTTTCAGCCATTACAAGGGTGGGTATTCCATACACCGGCGGTAAATGTGGAAAAGACCACCATGCTGTCGGATAAGTTGGAGCAGTGTCCAAGGTGACACGAAAGTGTGTCCCAAAAATCTCCTTTGTCTCCAGGCAAATTCCAGCAGGAAAAACAAGCTAACGGCGATTGAATCCACGAGTAGAGCGGCGAGTTCCCAACCTTGTGGCCATGTTATGAACAAGTGTTTGATGCCCAAAAGGATTGGAAATATGCCCCAGATCATGGTTAATCTTCGCGTATACATTGCCAGTTCAGTCGGCAATGTTCCACCTGCTTCTATGGTGGCTATAGCGGTAATCAGGGGAGTCTTGTCTCGGCGCAGAGTGCTAAGAAAGACGAAGGATATGCTGGCATTGACGGCCAGCGGCAGCAGTTGAATCCAAGGGCTGGTCAGGCTCACCATTTAGCTGCAATTGGTTTTGGGGTTAAAAATTTTTCAGTATCCTGCTGCAACCTGCCAATCCAGTTTATTTCGTTCGATGCTGGGCGATATGATTTGCTAGAGACGTTAGATTGGAAAATATTATTTTATTATTATCGCCATCGGAGCGTAACTGAAAACCATAGCGCTTAGAAATAGCGAGAGAAAGTTCAAGAATATCGATTGAATCAAGTCCGATGCCGTCCTCGCCGAACAATGACATTTTTGGATCAATCATATTCGCCGACTGTTCCAAATTAAGTATTGAAACTACAAGCTCTGAAAGTTCTGCAACGATATCGTTAGGCATCTTGATCTCAAAAAATAAAAAACGGAGCTAAATAGCCCCGTTTAATTAAAATCACATTGTTCGCAGTTGAACGTCGATGGCTTTTTGCAGATTTTGAACCCATCCCGTGTAATTTTTATGGATGCTTGTCCCAGTGTAGTCCAGATTCACACTGTCCTTGTAAGTGATGCTGTACTGTGTTGCGCTGTAAGGTATGTCCACTACGGCCTTGTGGGCGCGCAACGATAAGGTGCCAATTAGCGCATCTGGCCCATTGTCCGTGATTTGCCATCCGAGGGTGCTTCCGGCGCGCACTATGGCCGTGCGAACGTCCGCCTTGGAAATGTTCGCTTTATTGGAAGACACTGCAACGCTATCCACATTGTAGATTGTTGCTGTGCGGCAAGCTCCTAGAAAAATAGCAAGCAATGCGATCAGACCAAATTTTAATTTCATAAGCCCCCCAAGGTAATTGTTTGAGATTTAACTTATTTTTCTCGTTTATCAAGAAAACAAGGCCGATAGTAAACGAGGTGCGAACCTAGCAACATTCTTAATGTAAACGGAATAATGTGCAAGAAGAACTTTGGCGTCTCGACGATCCTTCGTAAGCCATATAACAGCCAATGCGGTTTGTCTCCTGGATTGCAAAAAGAGTTAGTTCGCGCCATCAATTTTATGAGTGATCCAACCATCACTTGGTTTGACTGCCACAAGATTCATCAATGTTTCCACTCGATTGCCTTGAGAAGGTATTTTCTTGATACGCAGCTTGCTCAACAAGCCAAGGTCTGTGCGGCTCCACCAAAGGTAAGGAAATGAAATGCGCCCCGGCTCAACTTGGAATCCAGCATTTCGAATGAGGGTGAGGTACTCATCAGCGCTTTTTTGAGCATCCATCGGGTGGCGAAACAGCAATTTGATAATCCATGAATGAATGTATTCGCGCATCGACTCAGCAAACAAAAGCAGGCCGCCGGGCTTAATTACTCGGTAAAATTCCTCGATTGCGAGTTCATGCTCAACCAAGTGATGGAAAGTCTGGTGGCAAAACAAAATGTCAACGCTATTGTCTGGCAAACCAATGGCAGTGCAGTTCTCTAAACGTAAATCGACCTGAACTCCATCACTTTGAGCCTGAATTCGTGATTTTTCGAGCATCTGAGGCATTACGTCAATGCCTATCAAGACTCGTGGGTTAAAGGCATGCTTTAGTAGTCGAAATGATTTTCCTTGACCGCAACCAACATCAAGTACCACATCAGCATTGGTTAGACGTGATTTTCCAATTAAGTTAAGCAAATTCTCGACCGCAACTTCAAGCACAAATTTGACCCAGGTCTCGCTACCAAGAAACCAAATGCCAAATCGCGTTTCAGGAACAAATTCGAACTGGGTTAATTTTTTTTCATTGTCCATGGCTATTAAAGGCGATTAAGGAGTTCCTTCTTCTTCGCCTCAAATTCCTCTTTAGTTCTGATTCCGCGGTCGTGAAGGCCTTTAATTCGCTCCGGGTTTTTTAGTGCGTCGTCTTTACTATGGCCAGATGTCGCAGGAGATAACGTTGTCGCTAGAAACCCGTGAGCAATTTGAAAGGCTTGTTTTTCGGACATATTATAAAGAATTCGCTCTTTGGAGCCCTCTGGTTGGAGCGTGGAAAAGTACATCCAGCAACCGGTCAGCAGCGTAGGCAGAATAAACAGCACTGCTAATATGGTCACGTGGCCTGCCTTCAAGAATTAGCTGGGGGTTGATGTGGAAGGGGGCGATTCTGTTAAAACTATACCTGCATGAAGCCATTGTGTTGTCGTTGGGCGGAGTATTGGCCATCATCGGCTACTCTTGCGTCGATGCTTTTGCCAACCTGACGACCGTTGCGGGCTTCGGCCTGCTGGCGTTTTCCAGCGTGCCGATACTGCAGGCAATGGGCGTGACTGTGGCGCCGGGGGTGGTCCTCGCGCTGATTTATGCGGCAATTTTTGCCAGGCAATCCGATGCCTAGCTGGCAACCGACGTTTTTGATCCGCCTGTCGATTGCGCTGCATCTGTCGGCCTTGATGCTGATTGCCGTAGAGCCGGGACAGTGGCGCTGGGCGCTGGGGATCATCATCGCCAATCATATTGTGCTGACGCTGGCCGGGTTGTGGCCGCGCTGCAACTGGCTGGGCTCCAACTGGACGCAGTTGCCGGCCGCAGCCATCGCCAGAAATGAAGTGGCGATGACCATCGACGATGGTCCCGACCCCCTTGTTACGCCGCAGGTGCTGGATATCCTGGAGCGCCATGCGGTTCACGCCACTTTTTTCTGTATTGGCGACAAAGCGGAGCGTTACCCGGAGTTGTGCCGGGAAATTGTGCGTCGTGGGCATGCCCTGGAAAATCACAGCCAGCATCATCGCCACAGCTTTGCATTCCTCGGTTACTCCGGTTTCATGCGTGAATTGCAGGCTGCGCAGGACACCTTGGCTTTGATTACCGGCCAGCGCCCGGTTTTTTTTCGCGCGCCGGCCGGCCTGCGCAATCCGCTGCTGGATCCGGTGCTGCATCGCTTGGGATTACAACTGGCGAGCTGGTCGATACGGGGTTTCGATACCCGCATCGGCGATGCTGAACGTGTCAAAAGCAGACTGTTGCGCGGCCTGCGACCCGGCGCTATTTTGTTGTTGCACGACGGCAATGCTGCGCGTACTGCCGCAGGCATCCCTGTTATTCTTGAAGTGCTTCCTGCTGTTCTGGCGGCCGCCGCGGCAGCGAAACTGAATTTTGTCACCCTGCGTCAGGCCAGCGGTGATTGCAAATCACGGGGGACGACATGAAATCGGAAGTGCTGTTGTATGTGGACGAAGCACTGGGCAGCTACGGCTTTCCCGACGGCCATCCCTGGGGGCCGGACCGGCAGAATGCGTTCTGGGCGGAGGCCGCCAAACAGAAACTCGACAAGTCGGCGCTGATCTGTGGCTCGCGCGCGGCGAGTACTGCGGAGATTGAGCGTTTCCACGGCGAGGACCATGTGCTGCGTGTGCAGCAGTTGTCGGATCGCGGTTATGGCGCCATTGATGCCGGTGATACCCCCGCGTTCCCCGGGGTTTATGAAGCCTCGGCGCATGTCGTCGGCGCCGCCCTCGACGGCCTGCAGCGCATCATCGCCGGTGATGCGCTGCGCAGCTTCCAGCCCATCGGCGGTCTGCATCACGCCTCACGCGACCATGCTGCCGGATTCTGCGTGTTCAACGATTGCGGCGTGGTTATCGATACGCTGCGTGCCCAGTACGGCATCCAGCGCGTCGCCTATGTCGATATCGATGTGCATCACGGCGACGGCTTGTACTACCCGTACGAATCCGATCCCGATCTGATTTATGCCGACATCCATGAAGACGGGCGTTTTCTGTATCCGGGCACTGGTGCCGACAGCGAGCGCGGCAAGGGCGGTGGCGCGGGATTAAAACTCAACATCCCCATGCAGCCGGGTTCTACAGATATGCAATTCATGAAGGCCTGGGAACGCGTTGAAGACCACCTGCGCCAGCACAAACCCGAATTCATCGTGTTCCAGGCCGGCGCCGACAGCATTGCCGGTGACCCGCTGGCACACCTGCAGTACACACCCAAAGCGCATGCACATGCGGCGCAGCGCCTGTGTGTGCTGGCAAACGAACTGTGCGGTGGCCGCATCATGGGTTTCGGTGGCGGCGGTTACAACCGCAACAACCTCGCGCTGGGCTGGTGTGGCGTGTTGAATGCATTCATTCGTGGCTCGGAGTAGGGATGTTTAAAAAGTCAACAGCAAAGTCAACAGCAAAGTCAACAGCAGCCACAGAGGTCACAGAGGCCACAGAGAAGAGCAAAACCAATCCGGGTTTTTGAAAAATGACTTTTGATATTCATGTTTTTGACCTTGATTTCCTCTGTGTTCTCTGTGACCTCTGTGGCTAAAAGTTTTTGACCTGAATCTCACATGAAAACCATCAAACTCAGCGTCCTCGACCAGTCACCCGTGATCAGCGGGCACTCGCCGCAGCAGGCGATACAGCAAACCCTGCGCCTGGCGCAGGCGGCGGAAGAACTCGGTTACCACCGTTACTGGTGCGCCGAACATCATTCGATCATGGCGCTCGCCGATCCCTGCCCGGAAATCCTGGTGACGCGGTTGGCCGCGGCGACGAAGACCATCCGCGTCGGCACCGACGGCGTGCTGCTGCCGTACTACAGCCCGCTGAAAGTGGCAGAGCAGTTCCGCATGCTCGAGGCCTTGTTCCCGGGGCGCATTGATCTCGGCATCGGCCGCGCGCCCGGCGGTGACCAGGCGACCGCGACGGCAATGGGGCAGGGTCGTTACCCCTCGGCCGATGATTTTCCGGAGCAGGTGCAGTATCTGGCGGCTTATCTCGATGATGATCTGCCCGACGGTCATCCGTTTCGCCAGGTCAGGGCGCAGCCCGCGGGGGACACCAGCCCGCAGATCTGGCTGCTGGGTTCTTCGGATTACAGCGGGGCGCTGGCAGCACAACTCGGCCTGCGCTTTGCGTTCGCGCATTTCATCAGTGCGCGCGGCGGTGATGTGGTGATGCGCGATTACAAAAAACGTTACCAGCCGTCACCGCGTGAACCGCAGCCGCAGGCGCTGGTGTGTGTGTTCGTGATCTGTGCCGACACGCAGGCGCAGGCGGAGCGGCTGGCGCAAAGCGTCGATTTGCGCCGGCTGAATATGGATTACGGCGTCAATGCGCCGGTGCCGACGCTGGAAGAGGCTGAGCGTTATCCGTACACCGATGCGGACCGCCAGCGCATTGCACAGCATCACCGGCGGCGCGTCGTGCTCGGCACGCCGGACGTCGTCAAACAGCGGCTGCTGGAAATCCAGGCGGAATTTGAAGCCGATGAACTGATGGTGATCACCATTACCGGTGATTACGACTCGCGCTTGCGCTCGTATGAACTGCTGGCCGGGGTTTTTGCGCTGGAGCGTCCGGCGGCAACGGCAGCGTAACGGCGGGCAGGAAGCCAGCGCATGATCCGCCTTGCAAAACGGGAAAAATAATTTAATAAAATCAAATACTTAAATAATTTATGGCAGGGGCATTACGGATTTTTAATAGACCGATGGCAAAAGCGGCCGTGCTTCGAGGCTGCAGCCGGGTGGCGAAATCACGCCGAGCCGGGCCGTGGTGCAAAGCACCGGTTACGGCTACCGGCTCAAGGCGGGTGCGTTGAAAAGGGAGTTTGCAATGGGCGGTCATTTGCAGCACCTGGCACTGCGCTTCACACAGGCCTTGATCACGCAGATGGCGCAAACCGCCGTATGCAACCGGCACCATACGGTCGACCAGCAATTGTGCCGTTGGCTATTGATGAGCATGGACCGCTTGCCGGGCAATGAACTGATCATGACTCAGGAGTTGATTGCAAACATGCTCGGTGTGCGCCGGGAGGGTGTCACCGAGGCGGCCGGCAAGTTGCAGGTGGCCGGGTTGATTCATTACAGCCGTGGCAAAATCACCGTGCTCGATCGTCCAAAGCTGGAAAAACGCGTATGCGAGTGTTACGCCGTGGTGAAAAAAGAGTTCGATCGCCTGCTGCCGGATCATCTCCAGCGCAAGGCAATCACGGCCGTCCGCGGGTAGTGTCCCAACGCGGGAAAACAGGGGCGCAGGTTTTGCCAATGCGGGCATGAGGCGGTCCGGGCGCGCGACCACCTTGGCCATTGATGATTGCGCGCTTCAGTCTGAATGGTATTCATGACCACCCGAAAAAAGACCGCCCCTAAAAAAACCGCTGCTAAATCACCCATGGCGAAGCCCGCTGCCATGCCCATCGGGGCACCGGAGCCGGTTGTGCCGTCCGACGCAGGCTTCCCCATCGTCGGCATTGGCGCCTCGGCGGGTGGCCTTGCCGCTTTCGAAGCGTTTTTTTCTGCAATCCCTAACAGCAGTGGCAGTGGCAGTGGCAGTGGCAGTGGCAGTGGCAGTGGCATGGCTTTTGTCATTGTGCAGCATCTCTCCCCTGACCATAAAAGCATACTCACCGAACTGATCGCCCGTTACACCCGGATGCAGGTGTTCGAAGTCGAAGACGGGATGGTGGTCCGGTCCGATTGCGTCTACATCATCCCGCCCAACCACGACATGGCCTTCCTCAACGGCGCATTGCAGTTGCTGGAGCCGACTGCGCCCCGCGGCCAGCGTTTGCCCATCGACTTTTTTTTCCGTTCGCTGGCGCAGGATCGGCACGCACGGGCGATTGGCATCGTGCTTTCCGGCACCGGCAGCGACGGCACCCAGGGCGTACGCGCAATCAAGGGTGAGGGCGGCATGGTGATGGTACAGGACTTCGAATCCACCCAATACGACGGCATGCCGCGCAGCGCGGTGGCCACCGGCATGGTGGATTTTGTGCTGCCGCCGGCAGAAATGCCGGCACAACTGATCGCCTATGCCCGCCATGCGTTTGGCAAGACCAAAGAAACATTCTCTTCAAACAGCCTCAAGGTTGATGAGGCATTGAAAAAAATCTTTGTGTTGTTACGGGCGCAGACCGGGCACGACTTTTCCCAATACAAGCAGAACACCATCAATCGCCGCATCGAGCGGCGTATGGCCGTCCATCAGATCGAGCTGGTCGACGACTACATCCTTTATCTTCGCAAGACACCGTCCGAGGTGGGGGAATTATTCCGCGATCTGCTGATCGGCGTCACCAATTTCTTCCGCGATCCGGAAGCCTTCAAGGCGCTGGAGGATGAGGGTATCGTCCGTCTGTTGTCAAACAAGCCCGCGGGCAGCACGGTACGGGTTTGGGTGCCCGGATGCTCCACCGGCGAGGAGGCCTATTCCATCGCGATTCTGCTGCAGGAACGGATGGACGCGCTGAAGACCAGCCTCAAGTTGACGGTGTTCGCGACCGACATCGACAGCCGCGCCATCGAGCATGCCCGTGCCGGCATCTACCCCGCCAGTGTCGCCGCCGATATTTCGACTGAACGGCTGAAACGTTATTTCACCGAAGAACCCGGCGGTGGTTTTTTCCGTATCAACAAACTGATCCGCGACATGCTGGTTTTTTCCGAGCAGGACGTGATCAAGGACCCGCCATTTTCCCGGCTTGATCTGATCAGTTGCCGCAATCTGCTGATTTACATGGGGCCGGAGCTGCACAAGAAGCTGCTGCCGCTGTTCCACTATGCGCTGAATCCCGGTGGGATCCTGTTTCTGGGTTCTTCCGAGTCGACCGGTGACCATCTCGACCTCTTCGCCACACTTAATCGCACGGCAAAGCTGTATCAGCGCAAGGATGAAGGGGTTCCGCATCGTCTGTCCCTGACCCGCTTTCTTCCGCCGGTAACGGGCATTGGGCGCAAGCCCGGGAAACCCTTGGCTGAAACCAGTGCGCAGTTGCGCGAACTGACCGAGCGGACTTTGCTGCAGCAATATGCAGTGGGGGGCGCACTGGTCAATGATCGCGGCGATATTCTCTACCTGCATGGGCGCACCGGTCAGTATCTGGAGCCGGCGGCGGGTGAGGCCGGATTGAACATTCTGAAAATGTCACGTCAGGGATTGCGCCCGGTAATGGCCACGTTATTACACAAAGCCACGACAAAAAAGGAGCTGGTGTCTCATGCGGGTGCCCGTGTCAAGACCAATGGCGATTTCTCCAGCGTGGATGTCAAAGTCTGGCCGGTCCTTTCGGATATGACCGAGCAGCCGCTGTTTCTCGTTGTGCTCCAACCTTCATTGAAAGCCCCTGCAAGCGGGAAAACAGCCGGCGGCGCGACAACGCGTACCGAGAACAAAGCGGACGCCAGAAAAATCAATGTACAGGTGGCGGCACTGCAGCAGGAATTGCGCGACAAGGAGGAGTATCTCCAGTCCAGCACCGAGGAACTGGAAACCACCAACGAGGAGCTGAAGTCCGCGAACGAGGAAATGCAGTCGATCAACGAGGAGATGCAATCCACCAATGAGGAGCTGGAAACCTCAAGGGAAGAACTGCAATCGGTCAATGAGGAGCTGGCCACCGTCAACGCCGAATTGCAGGGCAAGGTGACTGATCTCTCACAGACCAACAACGACATGAACAATCTGCTCGCCGGCACCGGCGTGGGCACGATTTTCGTCGATCATCAGTTGTGCATCCAGCGCTTCACCCCCGCCATCACGCTGGTGATCAATCTCATCGCGACCGATATCGGGCGGCCGGTCGGGCACATTGTCTCCAACCTGATGGATTACAACCGGCTGGTGGAGGACGTGCAGCGGGTGCTCGATACCTTAGTCCCCAGCGAGATCGAGGTGCAAACCAAGCTGGGCAAGTGGTTTGTGTTGCGCATACGCCCTTACCGCACGCTGGAAAATGTGATCGAGGGCGCGGTGATCACCTTTTTCGATATCACCGAAATGAAAAAGGCGCGTGATGAGTTGGAGGAGGCACAGTCCCTGCGCCGCCTTGCGGCCATCATGACCGATTCGCGCGATGCCATCCTGGTGCAGGATCTGGAGGGAAAAATCCTCGCCTGGAATCCCGGCGCAACCCGCTTGTATGGCTGGACTGAGGCAGAGGCGCTGGCGATGAACATCCGTCAACTGATTCCGCAGACCGGGCAGGAGGAAGCGCTGGCTTTGATCCGGCAACTGGCCCGCGCCGAAATTCTGCAGCCCTATCAAATGGATCGGATCACCAAGGATGGCCGGACCGTGCACGTGGCGCTGACTGCCACCGCGCTGGTCGATGCGTCCGGGGTCGTGTACGCCGTTGCGACTACGGAGAGGGTGACTGTTTGAAGCCGGGGCCGAATGGCGGGAGCGGAGCAGTGAACGACCCGGTGGAGTTATTGCGCAAGCGGGCGGAAAAGATTGCCCACGAACGCAAAAACAGCGAAATCGCAGACCTGAGCACGCTCCCGTCTGCCGCCGCGCAACGCCTGCTTCACGATCTGCAGGTGCATCAGATCGAGCTGGAATTGCAGAACGATGAACTGCGACAGGCGCAGGACTTGCTGGAAGCCTCCCGGGCACGCTACTTCGACCTCTATAACCTGGCGCCGGTGGGTTATTTCACGCTGGACGAGGGCGGATTCATACTCGAATCAAATCTCACCGGTGCGACCTTACTGGGCGTTGCGCGTGGCGCACTGGTCATGCAACCGCTTAGCCGCTTCGTTGTGGCCGAGGATACGGACACTTACTACCTGCAGCAGAGGAAGCTCTTCAGGACAGGCGAGCCAGCAGGGTTCGAGCTGCGCTTGTCGAGAAACGGCAGCGCACCCTTCACGGCGTGGATAGAGGCCACCATTGCGGTGGATGCCGACGGTAATCGGGTCTGCCGCATAGTGGTAAGCGACATTTCCGAACGCAAGTTGATCCAGGAAAAACTGCGCCAAAGTCAGAGCCTGCTGCAGACCGCGGGCATGATCGCGCACGTGGGCGGCTGGGCCATCCAGTTGCCGAACAACGAGCTGACCTGGTCGAACGAGATCTGCATGATTCTCGATTATCCCGTTGGCAGTGTCCCGCCATTGGCCGAAGCATTGCAGCTGTATCCCCCGGAATCGCAGGAAATCATTGCTGCGGCGTTAAATGCCTGCGCCCGCGACGGTACACCCTTCGATTGCGAACTGGAGATTTTCACCGCCAAGCGCCGCAGGCTGAATGTTCGCGCCATCGGCCAGGCGGTGTTGGGCGATCACAGCAATATCACCGGAATCGAAGGGGCGTTTCAGGATATCACCGCGCGCAAAAAAGCCGAGCAGGCGCACGCATCGCTGGAGTCGCAATTGCGCGAATCACAGAAAATGGAGGCGATCGGTACCCTGGCCGGAGGCATCGCCCATGACTTCAACAATATTCTCGGTGCCATCCTCGGCAACGTCGAACTGGCGCGCCAGGATGCCGCTGCGAACTGGCAGGCGCTGGTGAGCCTCGATGAAATCCAGAAGGCCGGACATCGCGCCCGCGATCTGGTGCAGCAGATTCTCTCGTTCAGCCGGCGCCAGCCCACCTCGCGCCGGCCGCTGGTGTTGGCCCCGGTGGTGGAGGAATCCGTGCGTTTGTTGCGCGCAGCCTTGCATGGCCGGATACGCATCGATTGCCAATGCGCAGACGATACGCCGGCGATCATGGCCGACCCGACGCAGGTGCAGCAGGTGCTGCTGAATCTGGGGGCCAACGCTGCGCATGCGATGGCGGGTGCAGCGGGGAGTATTGACATTGTGGTGGAGGGCATCATCCTTGACGCGACTGCGACTGCGACTGCGACTGCGACTGCGACACGGCACGAACTCAATCTGCGGCCCGGCCGCTATGCGCGCATCGTGGTCAGCGATGCGGGTCACGGCATGGACGAGGCCACGCAACGCCGGATATTCGAACCGTTTTTCACCACCAAGCCCCTGGGCAAGGGCACAGGATTGGGTTTGTCGGTGGTGCACGGCATCATGCAGGCCCACGATGGCGCGATCATCGTGTACAGCAAGCCCGGCCAGGGCAGCCGGTTCGAGCTGTATTTTCCGCGTGTGGGCGAAACGGTGGCTCCGCTTGCCGCGAGCGCAGACGCGGCTGCGGCCGGCGAGGGCCGCGGCCGGCATATCCTCTACATCGACGACGACGAAGCACAGGTGTATCTGATCAAGCGCATGCTGGAGCGCTGGGGGTACCGCGTCAGCGCCTACCTTGAGCAACGCGAAGCGCTGGGGGCGCTGCTCGCCGGCACTATCCCGTTCGATCTCGTGCTGACTGATTTCAACATGCCCGGCCTGTCCGGACTGGAAGTCGCGCGGGCGGTTCGCGATGCGCATGCGGATTTGCCGGTGATCGTGGTTTCGGGTTACATCACCGACGCATTGCGGGCACAGGCGACTGCGGTGGGGGTGAGCGAGCTGATTTCCAAAACGCAGCTGGTCGAGGAGCTCCGCGACGCCTTGCAGCGTCTGGTGCTGAAGTCGTCGCACACATGAAGCGATTAAACGGGCTTTGTCATCCGTGGTGTGCGGGCGAACGTTAATGGTGTCATCAGACAAGCCGGGTTGTTTCCCTCGGTGATACTGTATAAGTAATTGTTTTTATTGAATAAATTGAGGAGAATCAAATGAAACAACTGATCGCTGCGATGATTTGTGCGCTGTTTGCGCTGACCTCTGCCCACGCCCAGGACAAGGCGGAAGCCAAAAAGGCCGCACCGGCTGCCGAGAAAAAAGCTGCCCCTGCTGCTGAAAAAGCCAAAAAAGCCCCCAGCGAAGCGCAGAAAAAACAGCAAGAGCGCATGAAGGATTGCAACGCCAAGGCTGAAGGCAAGTCCGGCGATGACCGCAAGAAATACATGAGCTCGTGCCTGAAAGGCGAAGCGCCGGGCAAAAAAGAGCCGAGTGCTGCACAGAAGAAGCAGCAGGATCGCATGAAGGACTGCAGCGTCAAGGCCGAAGGCAAGTCGGGCGACGACCGCAAGAAGTTCATGAGCACCTGTCTGAAAAGCTGAGTTGAGCAACTGAAATTTCCTCGTGAGACGTCGCCGCATGGCGACGCATCACGGCGATTTTTCCCTGCAGGTAAAAAGGGCATACTGGAAACGGTATGCCCTTTTTCTTTTGCGCCGCAGCCTTGTATCGCCATGCCGTCGCCGCTTTGCGCACCGGCATGGTCTGCATGCTTTGCGCGGGTCCGGGAGTGGGTATGAATGCCTTCGCCGCTGACAGTGTTGATGTGCGCCGCGCGCGGATGGTCGATGCGGTGGCGCAGATGGCGCGCGACACGGCGCGCGAAACCGGGCGCGGCACGCTTGATGCGCGGGTGATGGCTGCCCTGGGCAAGGTGGAGCGCCATCGCTTCATGCCGCCCGCGCAGTTTGCCTATGCCTACGAAAACCGGGCGTTGCCGATCGGCCATGAACAAACGATTTCGCAGCCGTCCATCGTGGCACTGATGACGGATCTGCTGAATATCAAACCCGGCGACAAGGTGCTGGAGATCGGCACCGGTCTCGGTTATCAGGCGGCGGTGCTCGCCGAACTGGCGCAGGCGGTTTACACCATTGAAATTGTCGAAGCGCTGGGCCGTGCTGCGGCAGGTGTGCTGGCCGCCGCGGGCTACTGGAATGTCCATCCGCGCATCGGCGACGGGTACCTGGGCTGGCCGGAGGAGGCGCCATTCGACGCCATCATGGTGACTGCCGCGGCGCCCCATGTGCCGCAGCCGCTGCTCGACCAGTTGAAGGCCGGCGGGCGGCTGGTGATTCCGCTGGGCGAACGCGGCGCGCAGTCCTTGCATGTGGTCGAGAAAGACGCGCGCGGCGGCGTGACCCAGCGCAAAGTGATCGACGTGCGTTTTGTGCCGTTTACCGGGGACGCCGTACGCCGCAAACCATGACCACCGCGGCGCTAACACGTGGCCGCTTTGCAGGATGTGAAATATCAGTGATTGTTATGGCTGTGAACAATATTCCGCGGCGCAACATAACGCGACACCCGGCACCAAAATAAAGCGACTTGGTTAGCTGTCGCACCGATTGATGGCGCAGTCATGCGGTTTTATCCCATGTTTAACGGCTTCCAGCCCCTGCACGCACATGGCACGGGGGTTGCTCAGTAAAGCGGCGTAAACCATCGGTAGCACGGGATAGTGAGCAAAGCTGGAGGAGAAACGCGATGACATGGGCACACAGGATTGATGAGCTGGCCGCGGGTCAGCCGCTGTCGGAGAGCGAGGCCGAGAGCCTGTTTGCCGCGGTGTTTGACCGCGGCGTTCCCGATCTTGAACTGGGCGGGTTGCTGGCGCTGCTGGAGCAGCGACAGATGTCGCAGCAGGAACTGGTCGGCGTACTGGCCGCATTGTCGACGCGGGTGTTCCAGATGACGGCGCCGGACACGCAGTGGCGGCCGGTATTGATGCCGAGCTACGGTGCGTTGCGCGAGCAGCCCAATCTGCTGCCCTTGCTGGCGATCAGCCTGCAACGCCTGGGCATCCCCGTGCTGGCGCACGGCATGCTGAGCGGTGAAAACGGCGTGGCATCAGCGTATATCTTCCGTGAGTTGGGCATCATGCCCTGTGCCAGCCTCGCGCAGGCGCAGCAGGAACTGCAGACCGGGCACCTTGCCTTTGTGCCGACCGGCGCACTGGCTCCGGCGCTGGCCGACCTGCTGGCGCTGCGCGTGCGTCTGGGTGGTGGGGCGCTGGCCCGTGTACTGGCGCGGCTGGCCGATCCCTTCGGCGGCGGCGCGCTGCAGTTGATTCCGGCAGAGCACGCTCAGGAACGCGCGGTGCTGCAGGCTCTGCTCTGCGACGTGGAAAAAAGTGCGCTGTTGTTCGAGACCCGCGATGGCGATCCGGTAGTCGACGCACAATGCCGGCCGGGCATTGAGCTGGTGCGGGACGGCGTGGTGCGTTTGTTGTTCGATGCCGAAGTCACACCGCGCTGCGCGCATCCCTTGCCCGCGGCGCATGACCTGAAAGGCACTGCGCACTGGATCAGCGGCGTGCTTGAGGGCCGCATTCCGATGCCGGTGCCGATTGCCAACCAGTTTGCGTGCTGCCTCTACGGCACGGGCTATGCGCAGGATCTGAATCAGGCCAAGGCGATTGCCGCGGTCGAAACCGGCAGCCTCGCCGCAGCCTAGGCTTGTTATGAACCTTAAGTGTGATATTAAAAATCATGGCATTAGGAACACCCATCTTTCCCTCACCCCTGCCCCTCTCCCGGTGGGAGAGGGGGTTGTAGCCCTTCTCCCACCGGGAGAAGGGTTGGGATGAGGGAGTGTCTTTAACGCGCACGCTAACTTCATAACAGGCCCTGGTCACACTCGCGCTGTATTTTTTGCAGTTGCGCGGCAGTTTTCGTCTTTTTCCATATCGGCACCGTGGTTTTCACCGGCGGCCGCCCGGGGCGCTGTGCTAAACTGCGCGCAGCTTTTGCGGTTGAATCATTCGATAACAATTCCGAACTAAAAGGAGTGCACTCATGGGAGCGATATTCCAATCTCTGGGCCGGACCGTACTGGCCGGCTTTGTCATCCTCGTTGTGATCATCATTGCAACGGGTGGCGAGGCGGCGCGCGCCGGCGATCAAATCTGGTGGGCGTTCGTGATGCGCTGGCTGCATGTGATGTCGGGCGTCATGTGGATCGGCCTGTTGTGGTATTTCAACTTTGTGCAGATTCCGTCGATGCCGAAAATCCCGGATGAGCAGAAACCTGCGATTGGCAAGGTCATTGCGCCGACTGCATTGTTCTGGTTTCGCTGGGCGGCTCTGGCGACTTTGATCACCGGCGCGATCGTTGCCGGCAAGTATCTGGGTTCCGCTTTGATGCTGTCCCAGGGCTATGTCACGATCGGCATAGGCATGTGGCTGGGCATCATTATGGCGTTCAATGTGTGGTTCATCATCTGGCCGAATCAGAAGAAGGCTCTGGGCATTGTGCAAGTCGAAGCCGAGGCCAAAGCCAAGGCCGCGCGAGTGGCGATGATCACTTCCCGCATCAACACCATGCTGTCGATTCCCATGCTGTTCTGCATGGTTGGGCAGAAATACAATATCTTGTAAGACGTTTAGCGCCTCAAACTTAGCGCCTCAGAACAAACGCCCGGCATTGCCGGGCGTTTTTGTTGGTGCTTGATATTCAGATTCAGCGCGGTGGCGGTGCCTTTTCCAACCCTTCGATTTTCATACCGGGTTTGATGCCGCGTTTGCGAAACCAGCCGAGATTCATTTCCAGCGCGTAACGCGCAGGGCTGGTTGCGCTGTGCGAATCTCGGGTATGCGGCTGCATGTCTTCGATGTTGATGATGGTGCCGGCCTCGTCAATGAAGGCCACCGACAGCGGGACGTAAGTGTTCATCATCCACATGCCGTGGTAGGCGACGTTCTGGAACACGAACAGCATGCCGCGGTTCTCCGGCAGCATGCGCCGGTGCATGAGGCCCTGCATGCGGTCGGCATCATTGCTGGCGACTTCAGCGGTCAGCGCGTGTTTATGAATTTTCAGTTCGACCTGGGGCATTGCGGCCTGCGTAACGGCCGGCATCAGGCACAGCGCAAAGATCAACGGCAGCAGGCGTTTCATGCCGGGGCTCCGGGAACAGTTTCTGCCACCCAGCCGGCGATGGCATCGCGCAGGCCGGGCACGTCACCGATGGCGGGCAGCAATTGGATGGTCAGCGCCGGCTGCTGCCTGCGGATATCGTCGAGCAGTATCGGCACATCTTTTTTAAGGTGCCCGCCCTGCGCCATGAACAGCGGCGCGATGTGGATGGTCACGTGTCCCGCGGCAGCCAGTTCGCCGATGGCATCGGCCAGCGACGGGGTTTGCAGTTCGAGGAACGCGAGTTTCACTGTCAGGTCTTTGCGGTCGGCAGCGACGCGGGCGGCGATGGCGCGGAAGGGTTCGGCCCATTCCGGGTCGCGCGCGCCGTGGGCGAACAGCACCAAGCCTGCAGATTGCGCCATGTCAGCCCTTGCCTGTGCTGCCGAAACCGCCGGCGCCGCGGTCGGATGCGGTGAAATCATCGACGATGTTGAATTCAACTTTCACGACGGGTACGACCACCAGTTGCGCCAGGCGTTCCAGCGGGTTGATGGTGAACGCGATGTTGCCGCGGTTCCAGGTTGATACAAACAGCTGGCCCTGGTAATCCGAGTCGATCAGGCCGACCAGGTTGCCGAGCACGATGCCGTGTTTGTGGCCGAGGCCGGAGCGCGGCAGGATGATGGCCGCGAGACCGGGATCGGCAATGTGGATGGCCATGCCGGCGGGGATCAGTTCGGTCTGGCCGGGTTGCAGCGTCAGCGGCGCATCGAGGCAGGCGCGCAGGTCGAGGCCGGCAGAGCCGGGCGTTGCATATTGCGGTAACTGGTCGCGCAGTCGCGTGTCGAGGATTTTGACGTCTATGGATTTCATGGCGGCAGTGAACGGAAATCCGTCCTTGTGTTACCGGGATTTACGGGCTTTGGCTCCGCAAAGCGCAGCGATGTGTTCAATGATCTGCCGTGCAACCACGGTTTTCGCTGCGCGCGGCAGGCGGTGGGTGCCTGCATCGTCGAGCATTGACACTTCGTTGTCGTCAGCACCGATCGCGGATTGTGCGAGATTGGCGATCAGCAGCTTTACTTTTTTGCGACGGCGTTTTTCGTCGGCATAGGCATCGAGGTTGCGGCTTTCCGCGGCGAAGCCGACGCAGAACGGCGGCTTGGGCCGTGACGCGACCCAGGCGAGGATGTCGGGGTTGGGCACGAAGTCCAGCGTCAGTCCCTTGTCGCCATTTTTCTTGATCTTGTGTTTGCGCGGTGCGCTGACGCGGAAATCGGCGACTGCGGCGACGCCGATGAAAATGTCGGCTTTGGCCGTGTGTTTTTTTACCGCATCGAACATTTCTGCGGCAGTCTGCACGCGTTCCATGCTGGCTCCGACCGGCGCGGCAAGGCTGACCGGCCCGGATACCAGCGTGACTTCAGCGCCGGCAGCAATCGCCGCGCGCGCCAGTGCATAACCCATTTTTCCCGAGCTGCGATTGGTGATGCCGCGCACCGCGTCGATCGGTTCGAAGGTCGGCCCCGCGGTCATCAGCACGCGTTTGCCGGACAGTGTTTTTGGTTCGAGGAAAGCGCTGATCGCTTCGGCGAGTTCGTCGGCTTCGAGCATGCGGCCCATGCCGGTTTCGCCGCAGGCCTGGTCGCCGCTGTCGGGGCCGAGCACGATGACGCCGTCGCGCTTCAACTGTGCGACATTGCGTTGGGTCGCCGGGTGTTCCCACATCTGGCGGTTCATCGCTGGTGCGACGATCAGCGGGCAGTCGCGGGCGAGACACAGCGTCGACAGCAGATCGTCAGCGAGGCCCAGTGCGGCCTTCGCGAGGAAATCGGCCGTCGCCGGCGCAACGACGATGGCCTGTTTGTCGCGCGACAGTTCGATATGCGGCATGCCGTTGGCGATGCGCCCGTCCCACATGTCGGTGTACACCGGATGGCCGGACAGGGCCTGCAGCGTGGCTGGCGTGATGAAACCGCAGGCCGCTTTGGTCATCACCACTTGTACATCGATACCGTGGTCGCCCAGGCGGCGTACGAGTTCGGCGGCCTTGTACGCAGCGACGCCGCCGGTGAGGCCGAGCAGAACCTTTTTAGGTTCGTTTTTGCTTTCAATATCAGGCACGTAGCGCTTTCCGCCGCAAAGGATGGCCAGTGTAACTGCAAACTCAGGGAAGGGTAAACCAGAGGACCGGTAAACCAAGGGCCGGCCAGCGCGTTCTTTAACTGGGCGCTTTGCAGTGGAAGTTGCAAGAGCGCTCAATCCCTCACCCCAGCCCTCTCCCGGAGGGAGAGGGTGAATAAGGCCCTGGTTCACTGATGTGAATCAGGGGGCAGTGTTCCGACCCGGAGAACCCGATATGGCAATCACCGACTGGCCGCTGGACGACCGCCCCCGCGAGAAGCTGCTGGCCAAGGGGCCGCAGAGCCTGTCGGATGCCGAACTGGTGGCGATATTCCTGCGCACCGGCATTAAAGGTAAAAGCGCAGTGGATTTGGCGCGCGATCAATTAACCCGCTTTGGTTCGTTATCGGCGCTGGCCGGTGCAGCCAACGAATCTTTCTGCGCCGAGCCGGGTCTGGGCCCGGCCAAATACGCACAGCTGCAGGCGGCGCTGGAGATCGCAAGGCGCACGCTGCGCGAAAAACTCGATGCCGGCGCAGCGTTGTCGGCCCCGGGCGCGGTGCGCGACTACCTGCGGCTGATGCTGCACGGCCGGCCGCATGAGGTGTTTGTCGTGGTGTTCCTCGATGCCCAGCACCGGGTGACAGCCTGCGAAGAACTGTTTCGCGGCACGCTGACCCAGACCAGCGTGTATCCGCGCGAAGTGGTCAAACGCGCGCTGCATTACAACGCGGCGGCGGTGATATTTGCGCATAACCATCCCTCCGGCGTTGCCGAGCCCAGCCGCGCCGATGAGGCGCTGACGGTGGCGCTGAAACAGGCGCTGGCGCTGGTGGATGTGCGTGTGCTTGATCATTTTGTCGTCGCGGGCGACGGGGCGCTGTCGTTTGCCGAGCGCGGATTAATGTAAGTATTTGTTTTTATTGAAATAATTGTTTTACAGGCCCATGCCTCCTGTTGCCGGTATAGGTTGAGGCGGGCAGGTGTTCCAGTGTATGATCCGGCCTTTTCTGAATTTGCGGAGCACTGCCATGCCTCGGGTCTGCGACGTCACCGGCAAAAAACCGATGACCGGGAACAATGTTTCCCATGCCAACAACAAGACAAAACGCCGTTTTCTGCCCAACCTGCACAAGCGCCGGTTCTGGGTGGAGGGCGAAAACCGCTGGGTTAACCTGCGCGTGTCGAACGCCGGTCTGCGTACCATCGACCGCAAAGGTATTGAAGTCGTGCTCGCCGATCTGCGCGAGCAGGGCATGAACATCTAAGGTAATAGAGACAAGGGGGCTTTGCCCCCTTATATCCCCCATTTCAGAGAAATTGCTGATTAACTGAAACAGTCAATCAGCACTTCCCTAAGGACACGATCATGCGTGAAAAAATCAAACTCGAATCGACGGCCGGTACCGGCCACTTCTACACGACCACCAAGAACAAGCGCACGATGACCGAGAAGATGGAGATCAAGAAGTTCGATCCCGTCGCGCGCAAGCATGTGGCCTACAAGGAAGCGAAGATCAAGTAATCGCTGCGCAAGCGGCAATAAAAAACCCGCCTCATGGCGGGTTTTTTATTGGTGTGGTTCTTTTATCAGGCGTAAGAGCGAAGTCTGCGCGAGAACTGCTCCAGCGCTTCGATGCCGCTGCTCTCGGCGCGATGGCACCAGTCTTCGAGCTGCTTCACCAACTGTTCCTTGGACGCCGTGGAGCGCTGCCACAGCTGCGCCAGATCATCGCGCATGGTGTAGACGGTGGTCAGCACGGTGCTTTGTTTGATGGTCGCTTCGCGCTGCTCCAGTTCGGCGGCGGGCAGTGCAGCTTTGTCGATGTGCAGCCAGCGTTTCAGTTTGCCGGTATCGACATCGACGGCTTTGCCTTTGAGTGATTGCAGTTCCTGGGCGCAGGTGGCGCGCAGCGAAGCGGCGTATTTCGACACCACTTCATAACGATGGGTCACCACCGCCTGCAGCGTGGCGAGGTCGCAGCTGGTTTTGGATCTGTCGAGGATCAGCTTGGGCGCAATTTTCTTGACGCGGGCCAGGCCGAACGTCTCAAGGATGCGGATATACAGCCAGCCGATGTCGAATTCATACCAGCGGTTCGACAATTTTGCCGAGGTCGCATAGGCGTGATGGTTGTTGTGCAGTTCCTCACCGCCGACCAGGATGCCCCAGGGCACGATGTTCCTGCTGGCGTCCTCAGGCTGGAAGTTGCGGTAGCCCCAGAAGTGGCCGATGCCGTTGATGACGCCGGCGGCCAGGAACGGAATCCACAGCATCTGCACGGCAAAGATGGTGATGCCGATCGGCCCGAGCAGGATCACGTTGGTGATCAGCATGATGGCGATGCCATAACGGTCGTGACTGTAGACGTTGCGCTCCAGCCAGTCGTCGGGCGTGCCGTAGCCGTAACGCTCCAGCGTGTCCTTGTTGCGGCCTTCCTGGCGATAGAGTTCGGCACCCTGCATCAGCACCTTGCGGATGCCGAAAATTTGCGGGCTGTGCGGATCATCGACTGTTTCGCACTTGGCGTGATGTTTGCGGTGAATGGCCGTCCAGTGTTTGGTCAGCATGCCGGTGGTCAGCCACAGCCAGAAGCGGAAGAAATGCGAGACGATCGGGTGCAGATCGAGCGCACGGTGTGCCGAGTGGCGGTGCAGATAAATCGTGACCGCGGCAATCGTGATATGGGTGATGACCAGCGCGTAAACCACGTAGCCCCACCACGGTAAATCCAGAATCCCTGTATACATTCAAAGGCTCGCTGTTATGGGTACAACCTTAATATCAGGGCGAGTGTACTGAAGAACAATAGCGGGGGATACCCTGTGGCCCGAAATATACCGGTAACTATCGGGCCATTAATTTCAAGTAACTGTTTTTATTGAATAATTACTGTTTTTCGGCGGGGTGTTGCGTAGTTTTGGTTTCGCCAAGCAACCGCACCTCACGCTGCGGAAAGGGAATCTCGATGCCGTGTTCGCGGAAGGCGTGCCAGATCCCGGCATACAGCTCCGAGCGCAGGCGGGCGACGCCCTTTTCGGGGTCGTCGACCCAGACACCCAGTTCGAGGTTGATGCCGCTGTCGGCAAAACCGGTGATCAGCGCGTCCGGTGCCGGATCCTGCTGCGCCCGCGGGTTGCTTTTTGCGACCTTGACCATGATTTCGCGAGCGGTGTCGAGGTCGGTCGCGTAGGCCACCTGCATCTTCAGCGTGATTTGCACCTTGCGGTCGCTGAAGGAGTGGTTCAGTACCGTGGAGGTGATGATGCTCTCGTTGGGAATCAGCGCTTCGAGGCCGCCGACGCCGCGCACCACGACATAACGCGCCGTCATCTGGGTCAGTGTGCCGGTATGCTCGCCGATGGTGACCACGTCACCGATACTCACCGAGCGATCCATCAGGATGATGAAGCCGCTGATGTAGTTGGCGGCGATTTTCTGCAGGCCGAAGCCGATGCCGACGCCAAGCATGCCGCCGAACACCGACAGCACCGTCAAATCGATGCCCACTGCCGGCAGCGCGATCAGGAAAGCCGCCAGCAGCAGCACAACCTGGATCAGCTTGGCGAACATCACGCGCAGGTTGGTCTGCAGGCTGGTGGCGTTCATCAGGCGCGATTCGGCGAGGCGTCCCAGCCACAGCGCGATCAGCAGCGTGGCGATGATCGACAGCGTGCCCTGCAGCACCAGCAACAGCGAAAATTTCTGTTTGCCGACGGCGAAATCGACGTCCTGCATGGCGTCACGGACGAACGGCCACAGGCCCGTCAGATAGACGGCGACGCCGATCCAGGCCAGCCAGCTGATCCAGCGCTCCGATGCGCGCAGCCAGGGGCTGGGTGCAAAGGTGTGGCGCATCACGTAGATGGAAATGCGGATCAATGCCATTGCCAGCAGCAGTGCGGCGGCGACATTGAGCAGGTGGGTGCTTTGCCAGTAACGCAGCACCGACTTGGCAATCAGCACCAGCACCAGCGTCGACAGCGGGAACAGCAGCCGCTGCATGCTGCCGATGCCCAGTGCCTGCGTGGCGTCGGTCGGCACGTGACCGAACACCCGCCGGTTGTAGAGTCGCGACAATAACCAGCCGATGGCGACACAGGCCGTGAGCACACCCACCTGCCACAAAACCTTTACGTTTTGCAGGTCGCCCCAGAGGTCCAGGAGCAGAGCTTGAAATTCAGCGGATGCGGACATGGGGGTTAGGTCAGGGATGGGCGGGAAATTTTAGCATCGTGTGCTGTATGCCGGATTCAGGCTGCTGTGCGTTCACGTCGTGCGTTCCATCACCGCAGCAAAAAAACCATCGGTGTTGTGGATTTGAGTCCACAACTGGAGTTGCTCCCCGGTTTCGAGGTTGATGTCCTGGCGGCGCAGCAGTTCGCCGCAATCGAGCGCTTTGAATTCCGGATGGGCGTCGAGGAAGGTGCGGATGATGTCCTGGTTTTCTGCGGCGAGCAGGCTGCAGGTCGCATAGACCAGCCGCCCGCCAGGTTTGACCAGGCGCGCCGCGGCATTGAGGATCGACGTCTGTTTGACCATCAGTTCCGCGACGGATTGCGGCGACTGGCGGTATTTCAGGTCGGGGTTGCGGCGCAGCGTGCCGAGCCCGCTGCACGGGGCATCGACCAGCACGCGGTCGATTTTGCCGGCGAGGCGTTTGACCTTGGTGTCGTTCTCGTGCGCGATCACCAGCGGGTGCAGATTGGACAGGCCCGAGCGTTTCAGCCGCGGTTTCAGGTTGTCGAGCCGTTTTTGCGAAACATCGAAGGCATAAAGCCGGCCCTGCGAATGCATCAGCGCGCCCAGCATCAGCGTCTTGCCACCGGCGCCGGCGCAGAAGTCGACCACCAGATCCGTGCGCCGCGGCGCCAGCAGGTAACCCAGCACCTGGCTGCCTTCGTCCTGGACTTCGATGGCGCCGCTGGTGAACAGCGGGTGGCGGTTGATCGATGGTTTGCCCTTGACGCGGATGCCGATCGGCGAAAAAGGCATCGCCACCGCTTCGATGCCGCTGGCATTGAGTCCGGCGAGCACGGTGTCGCGATTGCTGCGGATGGTATTGACCCGCAGATCCAGCGGCGCCGGATCCTGCAGCGCGCGGCCGAGTTTTCGGATGAAATCGTCATCGTGCTGCAGCAGCAAGCGCTCGACGATCCATTGCGGCAGATCGGCCTCGACGTTGAGCGGCAGCGCACTCGCTTGTGAACGTGTGGCATTGAGCCACTGGATTTCGTCGGACTTGCACAGCGGAGTCAGTTCGCGGCTGCTGAAACCGGCGATGCGCGCCAGCCACAGCAACACCAGCTGCCGCGGCGTGGCTTGCGGCGCCACATGGTCAAACAATTCTTTCCGCCGCAGTACGCCGAACACGGCTTCGGCGACAAAGCCGCGATCCTGCTGGCCGAGGACATGGCGTTCACGGAAATAACGGCCGAGCACGGCGTCGGCCGGATAAGTGAAGGTCAGCACCCGCGACAGCGCGGTTGTGGCGTCGGCGAGGCGCAGCGCGTTGGGGACGCGTGCGGGGGATTCGGGAATGGCGGTTTTGAGTGCAGTTTTCATTGCTCGCTGATTTGTATCGCGTTGACCAGCTGTTCGCCTGACAGCTCGCCGTCGCGGTTATAAAAACGGATGCGGATCGGCAGATTGCGGTATTCCGTTGCCAGCCACACGGCCAGGCTTTCACGCCCCGTTTCGCGCACCTGGATCACCGGCACCGCGCGCAGCCGGCCCAGCGGCGTGTCTATGGTTTCTGCGGGCAACACATCGAAACCGGTGGTTTCCAGTTGCCGGCCGCGGGTGAACGGCAGCGTGATGCGCCCGGGTGCGGGCGGCACCAGCGCGAGCTGGTACATGAAGCTGATCACGTCCTGGCTGCCCGGGGGCAAGACTACCGTGTCCTGTTGCGGCATGCGGCCCAAACGTACCTGGCCTTCTTTCCAGTTGAACACCGCCAGTGATTCCTCGCTGCGGCTGCCGCGCTTGACGCTGGCGACGAATCGCTCCGGCCGCAGCCCCTGGTCGGATACCGTACCTTTGCTCAGGTAGTGATAACGGGTTGGCCGGAATACTTCGATCAGGCCGGTACTCTCCGATTGGCTGCCGAGCGTGTACTGCGTGCCGTCAAATTCCCAGGTCTGCACTGTGCGGCCGACAGGGGCATCGTTCATGGTCAATGAATAAGTAATGCGGCCCTTGCGCGGGAAACTGGGCAGCGGCGGCGCTTCCGCTGTCTGGAACACCGTGGGTGCTGCGCTGGCGACGACCACGGGCTCCGCTGCGGGCGCTGCCGGTTCTGCAGCAGGTTCTGCAGCAGGTACGGGGTTCGGCATGGCGGGGATTACGGCTTCAGCTTGCGGTGCCGTGCGTGGTGCAGCGGCAATACGTTGTGGTTTTGCTTGCGCTTCGATGGCGCGCGCGGCTGCCGGCAGTGGTGTCAGCGGCTGCAATCGCGCACTCAGCGGCGGCAGTTCCGGCACGGGATCCGGCAGCGTCAGCCAGGAACCGGCGAGCAATGCAGCATGTGCGGCCACGGACAGTGCCGCGGCAGCGAGCAAGCGCATCGCGGGTCCGCGCTTCACCGGATTTCCAGTCGGGAGATGACCTGCTCGTAACGCTTGCCGTCGTCTTCGACGATGCGCATTTTGACCGGCATCATCCGGTGTTCGCGTGCCAGCCAGATTTCAGTCGCGGTTTCGCTGGCGCTGTGCTGTTTCACCAGATGGATCACCGCCAGGCGACCCAGCGGTGTGTCGATGGTGGTGTCGGGGCCGATCGCGTAGCGGTACTGGTCGAGTTTGCGGCCATTGGTCATTGCGAATGCCAGGTCCTTGAGCTTTTCCGGAGGCAGGAACAGGAACTGGTACATCACTGACAGCCGGTCCTGCGCGCCGGGAGACAACGTCGCGGTTTCGCTGCGGCCGTCGTGCGCCATCGTCAGCGTGCCCGCGGTCCAGTCGAATTCCGCGTGCACGCGCCGCGCATCCCCGGTGCCGCGCGTGCCGTCAAAGAGTTTCGGACGCAGGCCGCCGCTGCCGACCTCGCCGTTGCTGGTGACACGTCCCGGGCGGCGCTGAATCAGCGCGAACAGGCCGATGGCCTGGGTTTCGCTGACGGCCTGATAGGCGCCGTTGCGGATCTCAAAAGTTTCCTGCATGACCGCGATCGCTGTGCCGTTCATCGACAAATCGTATTGCGCCTGCACCGCCTGCGGCGGGGTGACAGCGGCCAAAGCCGAGTGCAGCAACGCACCGGCAAGCAGCAGCGAGACGATGAATTGTTTAAACATCAAGTGCGGGAGAGAGCAGTGCATGCTTGGCGGGATGTGCGCCGCTGATGTTGACCTGGCCGTCCGCCGTCAGCGTGACACGGTCTTCGCACAGCCAGCGCAGGGCCTGCGGATAAATGCGGTGCTCCTCGGCGAGCACCCGTTTTGAGAGTGTGCCTTCATCGTCGCCGGGCAGCACGGGCACGGCGGCCTGGATGATGATCGGGCCGTGGTCGAGTTGCGGTGTGACGAAATGCACCGTGCAGCCATGCACGCGCACACCTGCATCCAGCGCCTGGCGGTGGGTGTGCAGTCCCGTAAACGCCGGCAGCAGCGAAGGGTGGATGTTGATCAGGCGGCCGCGATAACGGTTGACGAAGTCCGCAGTGAGTACGCGCATGAAACCCGCCAGCACCACGAAGTCAGGCTTGGCGGTGTCGATGGTCAGTGCCAGCGCAGCATCGAAATCCGCGCGTTGTGTGTAATCGCGATGATTGACAACAGCAGTGGCTATACCGTGGCGCGCCGCGGTGTCCAGGCCTTTGGCAGCAGGATCATTGCTGATGACCGCGCAGATCTGTGCCGGCAGCCCTGCGGCGAGCAGGGCTTCCATGTTACTGCCGCGCCCGGAAATCAGTATTGCGATGCGTTTCAGGGCCAGTCCTTTTCTCTTTTTCTTTCTGGTTTTTTACACTACTTCTACACTACAACCGTCTGTGCTTCATTGCCGCGGCGCCGGCGTACGCTGCCGATGCGCCATACCCGCTCACCGGCGCGCTTGAGTAATGCCTGCGCGCGGGCCGCGTCCTTATCAGCCACCACCACCACCATGCCGATGCCGCAGTTGAACACGCGGTGCATCTCGTCATCGGCGACATTGCCCTGCTGCTGCAACCAGCGGAACAGCGGCGGCAACGGCCAGGCATTACGGCTGATTTCTGCGGTCAGCTTGTCGCCGAGCACCCGCGGCACGTTGTCCAGCAGTCCGCCGCCGGTGATGTGTGCCATTCCTTTGACCGGCAATTGCTTCATCAGTTTCAGCAGCGGTTTCACATAAATACGCGTCGGCGCCAGGATCAGATCCTTTAACGCGCGACCGCCGACTTTTGCCGACAGTTTGACGCCGCGCTGCGCGATGATTTTGCGGATCAGCGAATAACCGTTGGAATGCGCGCCGTTGCTGCCGAGGCCGAGGATCACGTCGCCGGGACGGATGCTGCGGCCATTGATGATGCGTTTTTTCTCGACCACGCCGACGGCGAAGCCGGCAAGATCATATTCGCCCGGCGGGTACATGCCGGGCATTTCCGCAGTTTCGCCGCCGATCAGCGCGCAGCCGGCCATTGTGCAGCCGGCGGCGATGCCCTTGACCACATCGGCAGCAGAATCGACATCGAGCTTACCGCAGGCGTAGTAATCGAGAAAAAACAGCGGCTCGGCGCCCAGCGTCAGGATGTCATTGACGCTCATCGCGACCAAGTCGATGCCGATGGTGTCATGGCGTTGCCATTCAAACGCCAGTTTGAGCTTGGTGCCGACGCCGTCGGTGCCCGATACCAGCACCGGTTCACGATAACCGCGCGGCACGGCGAACAGCGCACCGAAACCGCCGATGCCGGCCATCACGCCCGGACGCATCGTGCGTTTGGCATGCGGTTTGATACGGTCGACGAGGGCGTCGCCGGCATCGATGTCGACACCGGCATCGCGATAGGTCAGCGATTTTCGTGACGGGCTTGAGGGGCTTTTGCGTTTCAAGGCAGTCCTTGCGGTTTGCGGTGGCCGCCAGTGGCGGCCTGCTAAGATAGAGGGCCGTTAAAGCGGGGTTCGTTAAAGCGTTCGTTCAATACGTCTTCAGCAACATCCATCAGCCGATGCGAATTTTATCTTAAATGGATACCCTTGATCGCAATCCGCGGCACCTCTGGCAATGGCTGGCGGCGGCGGCATTTGCCGTTGCAGCCGTGTATCTGCTCAGTCCGATACTGACGCCGTTTCTGCTCGCCGCGATCCTCGCCTACATCTGCAATCCCCTGGTCGCCAGCATGACCCGCCGCCGGGTGCCGCGTGTGCTGGCGGCATTGCTGGTGCTGTCGTTGCTGATAACGCTATTCGTTGTGCTGCTGCTGGTGCTGCTGCCGCTGCTGATCCGCCAGATCCGGGCGATCGCCGAGCAGGCGCCGGCGCATATTGACTGGTTTCGTACCGCAGTGGCACCGCGGCTGGAGCAGATGCTCGGCGTACAACTCGAGACCACCATGGTGCGTGACTGGATCGCAGGACACGTGGAGGAAATTCGCGATTTTGCGCTGAAATTGCTGCCGTCGCTGAAGACCGGCGGACTGGCCGTCATCGGTTTTCTCGTCGGTCTTGTGCTGTTGCCCTTGGTGCTGTTTTATTTCCTGCGCGACTGGGATCTCATCGTGGCCGGCATCGACCGTCTGGTGCCGCGACGCATGCACGACCGGATGAGCATGATTGCCCGCGAAATCGACGATGTGCTCGGCCAGTTTTTGCGCGGACAGTTGCTGGTGATGTTGTGCATGAGTGTGTTCTATACCCTCGGCCTGTGGGCCGCCGGTCTGGATTACGCGCTGTCGGTGGGCGTGATTGCCGGGCTGGTGACCTTTGTGCCGTACCTGGGTGTCATTATCGGCTTGGTGCTGGCGACGCTGACCGGACTGTTGCAGTTCCAGGATCCGGCACAGCTGCTGTGGGTATGGGCGGTGTTCGTCGTGGCCAACGTGGTGGAGGGCTACCTGCTGGTGCCGTGGCTGGTCGGCGACCGCATCGGTCTGCATCCGGTGGTGGTGATTTTCGCGCTGTTGGCCTTCGGCACCCTGTTCGGTTTCTTCGGCGTGCTGCTGGCGCTGCCGGTCAGTGCTGCGCTGCTGGTGTGGGGGCGTTACCTGCGGCGTGATTACCTGGCGAGCAGCATGTACCGCGAATGAGATGCGGGGAATGAAATTCGGGGAATGAAATGCGGGCAATGAAGCAGCTCGCGCTGGGACTCGCGTCGCCACCGGCGCCGACGCTGGACAATTTTGTGATCGGTGAAAATGCGGAAGTCGTGACCGCACTGCGTGCGCTGGCGCAAGGCGACGATCGCGAGCGCTTCATTTATCTGTGGGGCGGCAGCGGCAGCGGGCGTACGCATTTGTTGCGCGCGGTGATGCAGGCCTTGCACGGGTCCGGCAGGACGGTGAGTTTGCATGCCGCCCCGGCAATGCTCGGCACGGGGAGCGCGGATGATGCAGTCGGTGTTGATGACGTGCAGCGCCTGGATGCCCCGGCGCAAATTGAATTATTCAATATATTCAATGAGTTAAAGGATGGCTCCGGCGTACTCGTGGCGACCGGGGATGTGCCCCCGGCGCGGCTCCCGCTGCGGCCCGACCTGCAGACGCGCCTGGCCTGGGGCCTGGTGTATGAGGTGCGCGGGCTGCGCGAAGACGATCGCCGTGCCGCGCTGCACGACTATGCCGCCGCCCGCGGCTTTGTTCTGCCGGCTGCGGTGGCTGACTACCTGCTTGCACGGGCGCCGCGCGACCTGAGTTCGCTGCGCGCGATGGTCGATACGCTGGACCGGCTGTCGCTCGAGCAGAAACGCGGCATCACCGTGCCGCTGGCGCGCGAGCTGCTGCAGGCCGTGCCGCCTAAAAACTGAAATCACGACTCAGCTGAACAAAAACGACAACGATAACGAAGACGAAGACGAAGACGAAACGGAACAGCGGAATGATTCTGGCATTGTTTGACCTCGACAACACGCTGCTCGCCGGCGACAGCGATTTTGAATGGGCGCAGTTCCTGATCGACCGCGGTGTGCTCGATCGCGCCACTTACGAAGCGCGCAACCAGGCGTTCTACGACCAGTACAAGGCGGGCACACTCGACATCCACGAGTTCCTCGATTTCCAGTTGAAGCCGCTGTCGCAGTATCCGCGTACGGTGCTCGATGCCTGGCATGCCGAGTACATGAAACAACGCATCCTGCCGATGATCCGCGATTCGGCGCGGGCACTGGTCGACAAGCATCGCGACGAGGTGCGCGTGATCATCACTGCGACCAACAGTTTTGTTACGGCGCCGATTGCGCGCGCCTTCGGCATCGAACACCTGATTGCCACCGAACCCGAGGTGCGCGACGGTGTGTTCACCGGCGGCGTCAGCGGCACGCCGTGTTTTCGCGAGGGCAAGGTCGAGCGCCTGGAGGCGTGGCTGGCCGAACGTGGGGAAAATATAAAAAGTGTTTTAAAATCAACATTTTACAGTGACTCGCATAACGACCTGCCGCTGTTGGAGCAAGTCGGGCATCCAGTGGCGGTGGATCCCGACGCCGCATTGCGCGCGCATGCCGCCGCGCGCGGCTGGCCGATCATCAGTCTGAGCTGAGCAGTTTGCTGTGAGCGACCGCTGCCGGCCCCATAGTGCCGCGATGACCGCCATGTATAATCGCGCCGTTTTCCTCTGCTGCGGCGCGTGGATTCGATCCCCCCTGAATGCGCTGAACGATATTTCCGCATGATCACCAAGTTGCTCGGCCGCGTGTTTTCGGGCCGCATGTTCAAATCGGCCAAACCGCGAATCATCGCGGTGTCTGAACACGGCATCACGCGTGACCGCATCGGCAGCTGTGCGCTGCGCACCTGTGATGCGCTGCAGGAAGCGGGTTACGCCGCGTTTGTTGTCGGCGGCGCGGTGCGCGACCTGATTCTCGGCCGCGATCCCAAGGATTTTGACGTGGCCACCAACGCCACACCCGAGGAAGTGCGCGGCCTTTTCCGGCGTTCGCGGGTGATCGGCCGGCGTTTCAAAATTGTCCACGTGCTGTGCGGCCGCGACATGGTCGAGGTATCGACCTTCCGCGGGCCCGCGGTCGATGCCGGTGCCGGTACGCAGGTTGAAGACGAACACGGCCGCCTGTTGCGCGACAACGTCTGGGGCGACCAGGCCCAAGACGCGACTCGACGCGATTTCACCATCAATGCGCTGTTCTACGACCCGGCACGCGAACAGATCTGGGATTACCACGGTGGTGTGGCCGATCTCAAACGTAAAAGGCTGCGCATGATCGGCGAGCCGGCGCAGCGTTATCGCGAGGATCCGGTGCGCATGCTGCGCGCGGTGCGTTTCGCCGCATCCTGCGGCCTCGAAATTGACGGCGCTACGCGCAAACCGATCAAGGCGCAGGCCACTTTGCTCGCCAATGTGCCGGCGGCGCGGCTGTTCGACGAAATGCTCAAGCTGCTGCTTTCGGGGCATGCCGCTGAATGCGTGAAACGACTGCGCCGCGAAGGTTTGCACCACGGCATGCTGCCGCTGCTCGACGTGATTCTTGAGCAGCCGCTGGGCGAGCGATTCGTGATGCTGGCGTTGAAAAACACCGATGCGCGCGTCCTGGCCGGCAAACCGATTTCTCCGGCCTTCCTGTTTGCCGCGCTGACCTGGCACGAAGTGCTGGCGGCGTGGAAAAAAATCGAAGCCCGCGGCGTGCCGCCGGTGCCGGCCTTGTATGAGGCGATGGACCAGGTCATTACCACGCAGACCGAACAACTCGCGATCCCGCGCCGGTTTACTTCGGACATGAAGGATTTGTGGGCGTTGCAGCCGCGCTTCGAACAGCGCGCCGGCCAGCGTCCGTTCCGCCTGCTCGAACACCCGCGGTTTCGCGCCGCTTATGATTTTCTGCTGTTGCGCTGTGAAAGTGGCGAACTGGACAAGGCCATCGGTGACTGGTGGACCCATTTCCAGGATGCCGATACCGAGACCCGCGAGTCCATGCTGGTGGCGGATACCGGGCCGGCGAAAAAGCGCCGCAAGCGCCGCAAGCGCAAGTCCGGCGCTGCCCCGGCTCCTGCCGCGGACTGACGCGGGTGGCGGCGCAAACGCATACCGCCTGCGTCGCGCTGGGCGCGAACATTGGCGAGCCGCTGCGACAGATTGAAGCCGCATTTGCTGCGCTGGCGGCCTTGCCCGGCACCAGGCTCATCGCTCGTTCTTCACTGTACCGCAGCGCGCCGGTCGGTTATGCCGACCAGCCGGATTTCATTAACGCAGTGGCCATGATCGAAACCGTGCTGGCGCCGCATGCACTGCTCAATGCGCTGCTGGAGCTCGAGCGTGCACATGGCCGTGTCCGCGAATTCCCCAATGCCCCACGTACGCTGGACCTCGACATCGTGCTCTACGGTGACATGGTGTTGCAGGAGCCGGGGCTGACGATTCCGCATGCGCGCATGCTGGAGCGCGCTTTTGTGATGGTGCCGCTGGCGGAAATCGCGCCGGACACCGTGGTGCCGGGGCAGGGCCGGGTGTGTGATCTTGCGGCAAAGGTAGATGCTGCCAGCGTCTCGCAATTACAGAAAATCCTGGCATGACTCTCGCTGCCAAATGGGGACGTGCGGCATGAATCTAGCCGCGAAGTATCGGTATATTGTGGTCGAAGGTCCGATCGGTTCAGGGAAAACCACGCTGGCACGACGCCTGGCGACGCATCTTGGCGCAGCGCCGTTGTTTGAAGACCCGGACGCCAATCCTTTCCTGCCCGGTTTTTACCGGGATCCCACGCGCCATGCGCTGCCGGCGCAACTGTTCTTTTTGTTCCAGCGTCTGAATCAGGTCAGGGATATTGTGCAGTCCGATCTGTTTCGCAGTGTCACCGTCGCTGATTTCATGCTGGAAAAAGATCCGTTGTTTGCGCAGCTGACGCTGAACGACCACGAGCTTGCCTTGTACCGGCAGATCTACGACCATCTCAAACCGCAGGCGCCGCAGCCGGACCTGGTGGTGTATTTGCAGGCGGGTGCGGAAACGCTGGTGGAGCGGGTGCGCCGGCGCGCCGCTGCTTATGAAAAAACCATACCCGACGAATACCTGGTGCGACTGGCCGATGCCTACGCGCGTTTTTTCCATCATTACACTGCAGCACCACTGCTGATCGTGAATTCCGAAAATCTGAACTTCGTTGATTCGGCGGCGGATTTTGATTTATTGTTGCAGCGGGTCAACGCCATGCGCGGTCCGCGCGAGTTTTTCAGCCTCGGAAGTTAGCCAGGAGAGCGACATGCGTATTACGCTGAGCACGCTGCACAAGATGATGCGGGACGGCCAGAAGATCACCATGCTGACCTGTTACGACGCCAGTTTCGCGACGCTGCTGGACGGCGCCGGACTCGATACGCTGCTGATCGGCGATTCGTTGGGCAATGTGCTGCAGGGCCATGAATCGACGCTGCCGGTGTCGCTGCGCGACATCGTGTATCACACGCAATGCGTGGCGCGTGGCGCCAAAACTGCCTTCATCATCGGCGACATGCCCTTCGGCACTTTTCAGGTCAGTCCGCAGGATGCTTTCCGCAATGCTGCCGAAATCATGGCGGCCGGCGCGCACATGGTGAAAATCGAGGGCGGGCGGCCGATGCTGGAAACGATTTCGTTCCTGACCGAGCGCGGCATCCCGGTCTGCGGCCACCTCGGGTTGACGCCGCAGTCGGTGCACCAGCTCGGCGGTTATCGCGTGCAGGGCAAGGCCGAGGATGATGCGCAGCGCATGCTTGATGATGCACGCATCCTCGAACAGGCGGGCGCCGGCATGATCGTGCTGGAAGCGATACCTGCAGCCCTGGCCAGTCAGATCACCACGGCGGCGAAAGTGCCGACGATCGGTATCGGTGCGGGCATCGACTGTCATGGCCAGGTGCTGGTGTTGCATGACATGCTCGATGTTTATCCCGGCAAAAAGGCCAAATTCGTCAAAAATTACATGAAGGCCGCGGCGGGCTCGATCCAGGATGCCGTGGCGCTGTACGTGAAGGAAGTACGCGAGGGCCGCTTTCCCGGCAAGGAACATTCTTTTTAGGATGGAGGAGTGGTGTTTGAGGAGTGAGGATTGAGGGATGAGGAGTGGAGGGTGACGCGTTATTTTTTTGCGCCACACTCGCCAGCATCAACCTTCCATCTACAATACGCATCCCCTTAGCCACTCAATCCTCACTCCTCAATCCTGTCTAAATAATGGACGTCATACATTCAGTTTCCGAATTGAGGGAACGCCTGCGCCGCGAGCCGGACAACGTGTTCGTGCCGACCATGGGCAATCTGCACGAAGGCCATATCGAGCTGATGCGCATCGCCAAGCCGCGTGCGGCATGCACGGTGGTCAGCATTTTCGTCAACCGCCTGCAGTTCGGGCCGCGCGAGGATTTTGACCGTTACCCGCGCACTCTCGAGGCCGATTGCGAACGCTTGCGCAATGCCGGAGTTGATGTGGTGTTTGTGCCGGACGAAAAAGAAATTTATCCCGAAAAGCAGACCTACGTGGTCGAGCCTTCGGATCTGCAGCACATTCTCGACGGCGGCGCCCGCCCTGGCCACTTCCGCGGCGTATCCACAGTGGTGCTGAAACTGTTCAACATGGTGTCGCCGCATGCCGCGATTTTCGGCAAGAAGGATTACCAGCAGTGCCTTGTGCTGACCAATATGGTGCGCCAGTTCGCGCTGCCGATCGAAATCATCCTGGCGGAAACCGTGCGCGCTGAGGATGGGCTGGCGCTGTCCTCGCGAAATGCCTACCTGAGTCCGGCCGAGCGTCAGGAGGCGCCGCGGCTCTATCGAGTGCTGCGCAATGCACGCGGCGAAATCGCGATGGGTGCGCGTGACTATCAGCGTGTCGAGCTGGCGGCGATGTCCGAACTCGCGCGCCATGGCTGGAAGCCGGATTATGTGGCGGTGCGCCGTTGTACGGATCTTCAGCCCCCGGGCAATGGTGAGACTGAGTTGGTGGTGCTGGCTGCCGCGCGACTGGGCAAGACACGCCTGATCGACAATGTCGAGGTGAAGCGGCCTGTAGCGTGAAGAAGATGTTGCTGAGCAGATTCAGCGTTGTTGAAATTTGCAGAAACTGAATGATGGTGCCGGAAGCCGGCCCCTCAATGCACTCAACAAACGCGAGATTTTAGCTACGCTGAAATTTACAGAAACTAAATGATGGTGCCGGAACTCGTCACAGCACCCCCTTGAGGGGTGTCCGGGAACCGGCTTCCGCGTAATAAATCACGCAGATGAAATCTGCGGAAACTGAAGGTGGTGCCGGAAGCCGGAATCGAACCGGCACGCCTTGCGGCGCGGGATTTTGAGTCCCGTGCGTCTACCAATTCCGCCATCCCGGCATGGGGCGGCGATTATCCCTTAAATCTGCGGAGCGGGGCAACCTGCAGCTGACAAGACAAGATGCATCTGGACGACTTTGCTTACGAACTGCCCGCGGAGCTGATTGCCCAGGCCCCTGCAGCCACGCGTCGCGCGAGCCGGCTGCTGCATCTTGACAGCGCCACCGGTGAACTGCACGACCGTCAATTTCCCGACATCCTCGAACTGCTGCAGCCCGGCGACCTGCTGGTGCTCAACGACACCCGTGTCATCAAGGCGCGCCTTACTGGACGCAAAACGTCGGGCGGCCGCATTGAAGTGCTGATCGAGCGTGTGCTGAACGTCCATGAAGTCCAGGCCCAGGTGCGCGCCAGCAAGGCGCCGCAACCGGGCAGCACGCTGCTGCTCGATGGTGACGTGGAAGTCACTGTGATGGGGCGTGACGATGATCTGTGGCGGCTGCGTTTTGGCGGTGACGCCGATGTCTGGTCGCTACTCGAACGTCATGGCGCGGTGCCCTTGCCGCCGTACATCACGCATCAACCGGATGCCGGTGACGCCGAGCGTTACCAGACTGTGTATGCAAAAAATCCCGGCGCAGTCGCGGCACCCACTGCCGGCCTGCATTTTGATGCAGCCATGCTCGATGCCTTGCGCGCCCGCGGTGTCAATGTCGCGTACCTGACGCTGCATGTCGGCGCCGGCACTTTCCAGCCGGTGCGGGTGCAGGATCTTGCTGAACACCGTATGCACAGCGAATGGTATGAACTGCCGCAGGCCACGGTGGATGCTTTGCGCGCGACCCGCGCTGCCGGCGGGCGGGTGGTCGCGGTCGGTACCACCAGCCTGCGTGCGCTGGAATCGGCTGCAGCGAACGGAGAACCGGTTGCGGGCCATGCCGAGACAAGTTTATTCGTGCTGCCCGGTTACCGCTTTCGGATCGTCGACCGATTGATCACCAATTTCCATCTGTCGCGCTCGACGCTGTTGATGCTGGTGTCGGCCTTCGGTGGCACTGATCGTATCCGCCGCGCCTATCAACATGCGATCGCGCAGCGTTATCGTTTTTTCAGTTATGGTGACGCCATGCTGATCGAACGCGCGCCCTCTGACTCCCGTTCCTGACCTTCGTTCCCGAATCTCGTCCCCGAATCTCGTCCCCGAACATCATGCAATTCAAAATCACCGCCACTGACGGCAACGCGCGCCTCGGCGTATTGGAAACGGCGCATGGCGCCATCGACACGCCGGTGTTCATGCCAGTGGGCACCTATGGCGCGGTCAAGGGTATGGATCCCGTTGAATTGCGCGAACTTGGCGCGCAGATCGTGCTCGGCAACACCTTCCACTTGTGGCTGCGGCCAGGCCTCGAAGTCATCGGCGCGCACGGCGGCCTGCACCGCTTCATGGGCTGGGATGGTCCGTTGCTCACCGACTCCGGCGGTTTTCAGGTGTTCAGTCTGGGTGACATGCGCAAGATCAGTGAGGAGGGCGTGAAGTTCCAGTCGCCGGTGAATGGCGATGCCTGTTTCCTGACGCCGGAAGAATCGATGCGCATCCAGCGTGTGTTGAATTCCGACATCGTGATGGCGTTCGATGAATGTACCGCCCACCCCGCGACGCACGAGCAGACCCGCGATTCGATGCAACTGTCGATGCGCTGGGCGGCGCGCAGCAAGGAGGCGCATGCCGGTAATGCCAATGCGCTGTTCGGCATCGTGCAGGGCGGCATGTATGAAGACCTGCGCGACGAGTCGCTGGCGGCGCTGACGGCGATCGGTTTCGACGGTTACGCCATTGGCGGCCTGTCGGTGGGTGAACCCAAACCCGACATGCTGCGCATCCTGCGCCACACAGCACCGAGGATGCCGGCGGACCGGCCGCGTTACCTGATGGGGGTCGGCACCCCGGCCGACATCGTCGCCGCGGTCAGCGCCGGGATCGACATGTTCGATTGCGTGCTGCCGACGCGCAACGCGCGCAACGGCTGGCTGTACACCCGCCATGGCGTGATCAAGCTGCGCAACGCCCGTTACCGCGGCGATCTGGCGCCGCTGGATGCGGATTGCGCCTGTTATACCTGCCGCAATTTCACCCGCGCCTACCTGCACCACCTGCAGCGGGTGAACGAAATGCTCGGTGCGCGACTCAATACCCTGCATAACCTGCACTATTACCAGGAACTGATGCGTGATTTACGGGCGGCAATAGCGGCCGGCCAGCTGACGGAGTTCGCCGCTGAAGCGATCCAAATGAGCAGCCAAAATGAGCGATGAATTAGGTTAAAATACAACGCTTTGAGTGAGCCTGACTTAGTGACCCAAACTCGAGTCAGGGTTCTCTTCCACCGCAACGGAGGTTTATCTTGTTAATCAGTCCCGCATGGGCGCAGGCATCCGCCCCCGCCGCAGGTGGCGGCATCGAAAGCATGCTGCTCATCGTCGCGATGTTCGGTGTGATGTATTTCCTGATGATCCGCCCGCAGATGAAGCGCGCGAAAGAGCACAAAACCATGGTCGAAAGTCTGCAGAAGGGCGATGAAGTGATCACCGCCGGCGGCATCCTCGGTCGTATTAGCAAGGTCGATGATCAATACGTCACCGTGGCGATTGCTGCAGGTGTTGAAATCCAGGCGCAGCGGGCGGCGATCCAGACCGTGCTGCCCAAGGGCACCATCAAAACCATCCAGTAAACGAGTGCTCGGTGAACGGGTGAGCAAGCAAGTTCACCGGTGCGCTGTTGCCCATTCACCCGTCAACTCGTTCTGCTTCGCTCCAAGTGTTCCCTTGACCTTTTTACGACCTTAAAATGAATCGTTATCCCCTCTGGAAATATCTTCTGATTGTTGCTGCCGTGGCAATCGGGCTGCTTTATACCCTGCCTAATTTTTACGGCGAAGTGCCCGCGGTGCAGGTGTCGCCGCTGCGCAGCAACCTGAAGGCCGATGCCGCGCTGATGGCGCGTGTCGAAGCAACCGTGAAAAAAGCTGAGCTGGCGGTCCAGGGCATCGCGCTGGATGCCACCAGTGTCAAGGTGCGGCTTTCCAGTACCGAAGACCAGCTGAAGGCCAAGGATGCCCTGCAGGCTGCCCTGGGCGAGGACTATGTGGTGGCCCTGAACCTGCTGTCGCGCAGCCCACAGTGGCTGACGTCGATCGGCGCACTGCCGATGTATCTGGGCTTGGATCTGCGCGGCGGTGTGCATTTCCTGATGCAGGTCGACATGAAGGCGGCGCTGACCAAAAAGGTCGAGACCTATACCAACGACATTCGCGGCATGCTGCGTGAGCAGCGCATCCAGTACTCGGGCATCGCGCGCGAAGGCCAGGCCGTGGCTGTGCGATTCCGCGAAGCGGCGTTGCGCGACAAGGCGCTGGCGCGCATTACCAAGGACATGCCCGACCTCGAACTGAAGACGGCCGACGATGCCGGGGAATACCGGATCACCGGCACATTGAAGGTCGAGGCGCAGCGCCGCACCCAGGAATTTGCGCTGCAGCAGAACATCAACACCCTCCGCAACCGCATCAACGAACTGGGTGTCGCCGAGCCGATAATCCAGCAGCAGGGCGCCGACCGCGTGGTCGTGCAATTGCCCGGCGTGCAGGATACCGCCAAGGCCAAGGACATCCTCGGCCGCACCGCGACGCTGGAAGTGCGCATGGTCGATGAGGAACGCATGGATCCGGGCTCGCTCGAGCAGGCCAAGGCCGGCCAGCCCCCGTTCGGCACCGAACTTTATTACGAACGCAACGGCCAGGCAGTGCTGGTGAAAAAGCAGGTGGTGCTCACCGGCGAGCGCATCAACGACGCCCAGCCCGGCTTTGACGGGCAGACCGGCGAGCCGGCGGTGCATATCAATCTCGACGGCGCCGGGGCGCGGATATTCCAGCAGGTCACCCGCGAGAGCATCGGCAAACGCATGGCGATCCTGCTGTTCGAGCGCGGCAAGGGCGAGGTGGTCACCGCGCCGGTGATCCGCAGCGAAATTGGCGGCGGCCGGGTGCAGATCAGCGGGCGTATGACGACACAGGAAGCCAATGACGTGTCGCTGCTGCTGCGCGCAGGCGCCTTGGCGGCACCGATGGATATCGTCGAGGAGCGCACGGTCGGGCCGTCGCTGGGGGCTGACAACATTAAGATCGGTTTCAATTCCACGCTGTACGGTTTTGCCGCGATCGCTGTGTTCATGATCGGTTATTACGCCATGGTCGGTTTCTTTTCCGTGGTGGCGCTGGCGGCCAACGTGCTGTTCCTGGTGGCACTGCTGTCGATGTTGCAGGCGACACTGACCTTGCCGGGCATGGCTGGCATCGCGCTGACCCTCGGCATGGCAATCGACGCCAACGTGCTGATCAACGAACGCATCCGCGAGGAATTGCGCAACGGCAATACCCCGCATGCAGCCATATTCGCAGGGTATGACCGCGCCTGGGGCACGATTCTGGATTCCAACGTCACCACGCTGATTGCGGGCTTTGCGCTGTTTGCCTTCGGCTCCGGCGCAGTCAAAGGGTTCGCCGTCGTGCTGTGCCTCGGCATCCTGACCTCGATTTTCAGTGCGGTGGTGGTATCACGCGGCTTGATGAATCTCTATTACGGCGGTCAGCGCAAGCTGGATCGCATCAGTATCGGCTAACCGGCGACCAAGACCATGGAATTTTTCAGAATCAAGAAAGACATCCCGTTCATGCGCCATGCGCGCATGTTCAACATTATTTCGCTGGTCACTTTTTTGATCGCCGTCGGTTCGTTGGCGATCCAAGGCCTGAACTTCGGTGTCGACTTCACCGGCGGCACGGTGATGGAGGTTGCCTACAAGCAGCCGCCGCAACTCGATGACGTACGGGCCTCGGTGGCCAAGCTCGGCTTTGCCGAGGCTTCGGTGCAGAATTTCGGCACGGCCCGTGACGTGCTGATCCGTTTGCCTGTCAAGGAAGGCCTGACCAGCGCCAAACTCTCCGAACAGGTGCTGGCAGAGTTGCGCAAGCAGCAGGCGGATGTCGAAATACGCCGGGTCGAGTTCGTCGGGCCGCAGGTCGGCAAGGAGTTGTTCGAGAGCGGGGCGCTGGCGCTGCTGTTTGTATGTATCGGCATCGTCGCTTACCTCGCGATGCGCTTTGAGTGGAAATTCGGCCTCGCGGCGATCATCGCCAACCTGCATGACGTGATCATCATCGTCGGCGTGTTCTCGATTTTTCGCTGGGAATTTTCGTTGCCGGTTCTGGCTGCGGTGCTGGCGATTCTCGGTTATTCAGTCAACGAGTCGGTGGTCGTGTTCGACCGGGTGCGCGAATGTTTCCGCAGCCGGCAATATCGCAATGCCTCGGTACCGGAGGTTCTGGATGCCGCGATCACCCAGACCATGTCGCGCACCATTATTACTCACGGTTCGACGCAGATGATGGTGCTGGCGATGCTGTTGTTCGGCGGCGAAACGCTGTTTCATTTCGCGCTGGCACTGACCATCGGTATCTGTTTCGGCATTTACTCCTCGGTACTGGTGGCAAGTCCGATCGTGATGTACCTCGGCGTGTCGCGCAACGATCTGGTCAAGCCCGAAACCGTGGCCAAGCCCGGTGAGGACGGGGCTGTAGTCTAAAACAGTGGAACTACTCGCGCCGCTGATAGACCTGATCGTCCACCTCGACGACCACCTGCAGGCGCTGGTGGTCAATTACGGAGCCTGGGTCTATCTGATCCTGTTCCTGATTGTGTTCTGCGAGACCGGGCTGGTGGTGACGCCGTTCCTGCCCGGCGACTCGCTGCTGTTCGTCGCCGGGGCGATTGCTGCTGCCGGCGGCATGAACATCCACCTGCTGGTGCTGCTGCTGTTCATCGCTGCGGTGCTGGGTGATGCGGTCAATTACAGCGTCGGCCATTACCTCGGACCGCGGGTGTTCAAATCCAAAGAATCGCGCTGGTTGAATCCGCGCCACCTCGAACGCGCCCATGAGTTTTATGAACGCCACGGCGGCAAGACCATCATCATCGCCCGCTTCGTGCCCATCGTCCGCACCTACGCGCCGTTTGTCGCCGGAGCGGCGAGCATGCCTTACCCGCGGTTCGCGCTGTATAACGTGACCGGCGCAGCACTTTGGGTGACGTCGCTGGGCTACGCGGGTTACTTTTTTGGCAACATCCCGATGATCAAAAACAACCTGACGCTGGTGATCCTCGCCATCATTTTCCTGTCGATCCTGCCCGGCGTTGTGGAATACCTGCGCCACCGCAGATCCCGCGACTCTTGAGCGTCTCACAATGAAGAGCAGTCTGTGTGCTCAATCCCTCACCCCGACCCTCTCCCGGAGGGAGAGGGTGAGAATGGCGCGAAATCGCTGATGCGATTTCGCGATTAGCCGGAAATGAACCTCTACCTGCGCCTGCTCTGGCTGCTGTGGCGATTGCGCAGCCTGCAGCGGCGCGGCCTGTTCGAGGAATCCCGCATCGCATTTTGCGTGTGGCCCACCGACTGCGACCTCAATCTGCACATGAACAACGGGCGTTACCTGACGTTCATGGATCTCGGCCGCGTACACCTGACCGCGCAATCGGGGTTGCTGCGCGAAGCGCTGCGCCGGCGCTGGATGCCGGTACTGGCTGCGGCGGAAATCACCTACATCCGTTCGCTGAAACCGTTTCAGCGCTTTGACCTGGTGACGCGCCTGCTGACCTGGGACGAGAAATACATATACCTGGAGCAGGCGTTCGACTGCGACGGCAAGTTGTGCGCGCAGGCTTATGTGAAGGGGGTGTTCCTGCACAAAGGCGCACGTGTGCCGAACGCGGAGGTGCTGCAGGCGATCGGTTACAGAGATGCGCCGCCGCCGATGTCAGAGGCCTTGCGGCAATGGGCTGCACTCACAGCTAGCAAGCGCGCAGAGAAAAATAACCAATAAAAACAAATACTTATGAAGAATTTCCCGGCAGGGCCGCCGGGTTAAATCCTTTTGGCCAGCGACACGGCCTTGCCGATGTAGGTCGCCGGCGTCATCTCCAGCAAGCGTTGTTTCTCGGCTTCGGGAATGCCTTTGAGGCCTTTGATGAAAGCATGCAACGACGCGCGGTCGATGCCGCCCTTGCCGCGCGTGAGCTCCTTCAATTGTTCATACGCGCCGCTGACGCCATAACGACGCATCACCGTCTGAATCGGCTCAGCCAACACGTCCCAGTTGTTATCCAGATCAGCTGCGAGCTTTTCGCGATTGGCTTCGAGCTTGTTCAATCCCTTCAGGCAGGAATCCCAGGCCAGCAAGGCATAACCCAGCGCAACACCCATGTTGCGCAAGACCGTTGAATCGGTGAGGTCGCGCTGCCAGCGTGATACCGGCAGTTTTTCCGACAGGTGACGCAGCAGCGCGTTGGCGAGGCCGAGATTGCCTTCGGAATTTTCGAAGTCGATCGGGTTGACCTTGTGCGGCATGGTCGAGGAGCCGATTTCGCCGGCCTTGGTCTTTTGCTTGAAGTAACCGACAGAGACATAACCCCAGATATCGCGGTCGAGGTCGAGCAGAATGGTATTGGCGCGTGCCACGGCATCAAACAGTTCGGCAATCGCGTCATGCGGTTCGATCTGGATGGTGTACGGGTTGAATTCGAGACCCAGCGATTCAACGAAACGTTTGGCGAACGCTTCCCAGTCGAGATCCGGATAGGCGGCGAGATGCGCGTTGTAATTGCCGACGGCGCCGTTGACCTTGCCGAGCAGCGATACCGAGGTGATGCGCGCATGCGCACGGGTGAGCCGCGCCACGACGTTGGCCATTTCCTTGCCCAGCGTGGTCGGTGATGCCGGCTGTCCGTGGGTGCGCGACAGCATCGGCGCATCGGCGAGTTCATGCGCCAGTGTCCTGAGCCGGCCGGTGACGGCTTCCAGCATCGGCAGCAGCACGGTGCCGCGCGCTTCCGTCAGCATCAGCGCATGGCACAGGTTGTTGATGTCTTCCGAAGTGCAGGCGAAATGGATGAATTCCGCGACCTTGGTGACTTCGGTGTTTTTGGCGAGGCGTTCCCTGAGGAAATATTCGACCGCCTTGACGTCGTGGTTGGTGGTGGCTTCGATGGCCTTGACGCGCTCGCCATCGGTCTCCGAAAAGTTTTTCGCCAGCGCATCGAGTTCAGTGATCGTTGCCGCCGAAAATGCCGGCACTTCTTTCAGCGCCGGCTCCGCGGCCAGCGCCTTCAGCCATTCGACCTCGACGCGGACCCGCTGTTTGATCAGCGCGCATTCGCTGAAGCAATCGCGCAACGCGCCGAGTTTGCCGTGGTAGCGGCCGTCGAGCGGGGAGAGGGCGGTCAGTGGTGTCAGTGTCATGGATTTTGGGATGGCTTTTTGCTTGGTTTTTTGACTTTTCCGAAGACGTGAATTTTATCATGTAGCCTTCACCTCGCCGTCGGGTCCGATTCATCGTGTATGCTTTCCGTCACCGATAACAAAAACGGCCGCACCACTGACGCGGCTGCAAACCCGATGCCGACTCAGCGCACCCCGCGCGACTGGACGCTGTTACTGGCGCTGGTTGCGATGTGGGGTTCCTCCTTCATGTTCAATCGCATCGCGGTGGCCTCGCTGCCGCCGCTGAGCGTGGTCGCCGGGCGCGTCGGCGTGGCGGCGTTCGTGCTGATCAGCATTGTCTACCTGATGGGCAAACGCCTGCCGCCGCCGGGGAAGGCGTGGTGGCCGTATGCGGTGATTGCGATCATCGGCAATGCAGTGCCGTTTTATCTGATCACCTGGGGGCAGCAGGTGGTCGAGAGCGCACTGGCCGGCATCCTGATGGCGATGATGCCGCTGGCGACGATTGCACTCGCGCATTTTCTGATCGCCGGCGAACACCTGACGCGGCAGCGCGCGACCGGTTTCGCGATCGGCTTCCTTGGCATCGTGCTGCTGATGGGGCCTGCTGCGCTGGCTGGAGTCGGGGGTGATGCGCTGCGCATCGTGTCGCAGTTCGCTGTCCTCGGCGGTGCGCTGTGTTACGCGCTGCAAAGCGTGCTGACACGGCTGATCATCAAGGGCGATGTCCTGGTGTCCGCGGCAACGACGCTGCTGATTGCCGCGGTCGTCGTGGTACCGGTGGCGTTGTGGCTGGACCAGCCGTGGACGCTGGCGCCGACGGGATCATCCCTTGCTGCGGTGGTCTGGCTGGGCGTCGGGCCGACGGCCATTGCCACCATTCTGTATTTCATGCTGATCCGTTCCGCCGGCCCGTCCTTCATGTCACTGGTGAATTACCTCAGCCCCGGCGTCGCAGTACTGCTCGGCTTGCTGGTGCTGGGCGAGACGCCACAGGTCAGCGCCTATTTTGGTCTCGCGCTGATCTTCGCCGGCCTTGCGTACAGTCAGTCGCGTGCGGCGCGCGCACCCTGACGTATCCGAGCCACGTACCCGAACCCATCCCTTGCAATTACCGGGCCGCCCCCCATATCGTTTATAAGCTATTGTTTTTATTGGGAAAGTATCAAATAAGTTATTAAATTTCCCGATAAGAATCAATGACTTATCACGAAAGGAAGGCGTCATGCGCATCGTCTACAACAGTGAGCAGTACTACGTCGCCGAGTATCCCGGCCAGGATGGCCTGGAACTGGTGGACAAGCGCAGCTCGCGCGGCACTTATTTTCAAGGCGATGTCGCGAAAAACTTCGTCGAGGCGATGAATAACGCGGTTGGCGAAGATGCCTCCATCGAACGTATCGACGAGTTCCTCGACAGCTTCGCAGTGCTTCTCAATTCGCCGGTGGTCTACCACTGAACCTGCGGCGGTAGCGCAGGCGGGGGTTATTCCAGTCGCGACCAGCCCGGCTCGTCGCGATCAAGCAGGCGTTTCAGTGCAATGAAGTGCAGCCGTGCCTGCGTGTCGTCAGTCATCTGCGCCGCGGTGATGCGCGCAATGGCTTCCGGCACCAGCTTCAGCGGTTTGCCGGTGCCCATGCCCAGCACCTGCAGCATGCAGGCGCGTTCCAGGTAATAGAGGTCGTCAAAGGCAACGTCGACCGCCGGCCCGGTGACGATGATGCCGTGGTTGGCGAGGAACAGCACATCGGCGTTTTTCAGTCCGGCAACAATGCGCGCGCCTTCCGCGGCGTCCAGCGCCAGACCGTTGTAATTCTCGTCATACGCGGTACGGCCGTAAAATTTCAGTGCCACCTGGCTGGCGGGTTCAACGCGGCCGCCGTGCACCACCGTCAATGACGTGGCATAGGGCATATGCGTGTGCAGCACACACCGGGCATCGGGTTTGCTGCGGTGTGCAGCGCCGTGGATGAAAAATGCCGTCGGCTCCACTTCATGTTTGCCTGCGACCTTGCGTCCCTGCGCATCGACTGTGACCAGGTCAGCCGGTGTTACTTCCGACCAGTGCAGTCCCTGTGGATTGATCAGGAAATGTCCCGTGCGGCCCGGCACTTCAGCGCTGAAGTGATTGCAGATGCCCTCACCCAGCCCCATTCGGGACGCGCTGCGCAGGGCACAGGCGAGGTCGATGCGCGCCTGCTGTTCAGGACTTGGAGGTTTTAACATCGCTCAGTCGATGCTGATGTTGCCGGCCTTGGCGATCTTGGTCCACTTCGCGATCTCGGCTTTGAGGAACGTTGAGAATTCCTCGGGCGTGTTGGCCGAGACCAGCGCACCACGTTTGATCATCTGCTCGCGCATCGCCGGCGCCTTCAACTCGTTGACCAGAATGGTGTTGAGCCTGCGAATGATGTCGGGAGGGGTGCCGGCTGGTGCACCGACGCCCTGCCACGAACCGCCGTCGAATCCTTTGACGCCGCCTTCCTCCACCGTTGGCAAATCAGGCATCGGCGGAAACCGCTGCAGCGTCGATATGGCAATCGCGCGCAGCCGGTTGGCCTCGACCTGCGGCAGCACGCTGATCGCGGTGTTGAACGCCAGCTGCACCTGACCGGAAATCTGGTCGACCACGGCCGGAGCCTGCCCCTTGTACGGGATGTGGACCATTTTTGCGCCCGTCATGAATTTGAACATTTCCATCAGCATGTGCGGACTGCTGCCATTTCCGGTCGAAGCGTACGACAGTGAATCCGGGCGGGCTTTCGCGATGGCCAGCAGTTCCTTGACGTTTTTCACCGGCAGGGTGGGGTGCACGGTGAGCAGGCTGGGCAGACTGGCCATCAGCGTGACCGTCGCCAGATCCTTGACCGGGTCGTAGGACATTTTTTTGTAGATCGCCGGTGAGACGCCCTGCGCCGCAGTGATCATGCACAGTGTGTAACCGTCGGCTAGTGCGCGCGCACAGAGTTCGGCTCCAATGTTGCCGCCGGCGCCGCCGCGATTGTCGGGTATGAACTGCTGGCCGGTGGCCTTGGACAGGATGTCGGTGGCCATGCGGCCCATGATGTCGGTCGGACCACCTGGCGGGAACGGAATGATGAAGCGCACGGCTTTGACCGGATATTGTTGTGCGATGGCTGCGAGCGGGCACAGCGCGACCAGCAGTGCAGCAACAGTGTGCAGCGTATGTTTCCTCATGACGTCCTCCTCCGGACTGTTTATTGGTGATGCGGGAACAAGGTGCAGAAACATTATGCCGCAGGGCCGGCGTCCATGGTCAGCGGAATGATCTCCGGCCGGTGTTTGCCACTGTGCAGGAAACGGTTGAGTATTTTGTAGGTGTCGAGATCGAACAGGGGTTTCTGTATGGTTTCCTGCAGCGCATGCAGTTCGGTTTCACTTTTCACCGTGCCGAGGTGACACCACTGGTCGAGCACATGCAGTTCGCTGCGTTCGCCATCGGCTGTCGTTTCGCGCACCCCTATGCGCCCCGGGAACGGCCAGGCGCGTACGCGCAGTTTCATCAGGGCCGCGGCCAGCCGCAATGCGTGTTCGCGCGGCGTTTCCATGCCCGCGCAGGCACCGCGGCAGCGTTTGATCTGCCAGGCGAAGCAGGGGCCATCCCGCTGGTCCAGACCGAGCAGTCCGTGGCACAACTGATGTTCAACGGCGATTTCGCGCAGCGCCTCGATTGCCGAGCGCCGCGAGCGGAACAGGCCGTATAAATCGCGGAATTCGCCGCCGGTCAGTTCGCGTGCCGACACCAATTGCGGCGCTTCCGTGTGGCGGTCAGCCGGCCAATGCCAGGCGCAAAGTTCGCTGGCGCGGCGCAGTTGCCGGTTGTGCACAGGCGACAGTTTTTTTACCAGCCGCGACTCCTCAATCAGCGCCCCGAGTTCGCCCGCGGTTTCGATCCAGTCGATGCGTTTAACCTCGGCGGCGATGCGCATATCCTTGTTGATGCTGTGATCGCCGGAGAAATGCGACATCACGCGTGTGCGCAGGCCGATGCTTTTGCCCACATACAGCGGCACGTTGTTGTCGCCGTAAAACAGATAAACGCCCGGGCCTTCGGGAATATTGTCGAACACGGTGTCGGCCAGCCCCGTTGGCACGGTGGTTGTCTTCAGTAGCTTGGCGGTGGCTTCGAGCACCGCCGCCTCACCGGGATCGGCCCGCCATTGCTGCGCCAGATGCCATAACACGCGGGCATCGCCCAGCGCACGGTGGCGGGCATTGCAGTCGATGTTGTGGCGGCTGATCAGGCTGTCGAGGTTGTGCCGCGCATGTTGTGGGAACAGTTTGCGCGACAGTCTGACGGTGCACAGCACCGGGGCGGAGAAATTTTTGTCGAGGCGCTTGAACTCGTTTTTAAGAAAGCCGTAATCAAAACGCGCGTTGTGGGCGATCAATATCCGGCCGTCGATGGCTTCATACAGCTCACGCGCGATGTCCTCAAAACGCGGCGCAGTGGCCACCATCGTATCGTTGATGCCGGTCAGTGCCTGGATCATCGGCGGAATGGAGATGCCGGGGTTGACCAGCGTCGACCATTCGCGGATGAAATTTCCCCCATCAACTTCGATCAAACCGATTTCGGTGATGCGGTCGCGGGTAGCGGTCGCGCCGGTGGTTTCGAGGTCTAGGAAGACTACGTTGCGGTTGTACATCTGGTGACTGGTGACTGGTGATTGGTGATTGGTAACTGGTAATGGGTAATGGGGGGTTGCCAATTACCAGTTACCAATCACCATTTACCGGCCTTGGTAACCCATGGCACGCGAAATGCGTTCCGCCGCCTGGCGCACCGCTTCCGCCCAGGCCTTGCGGAAGCGCTCAGTCGGTGCTGACACCGACAGGCCGGCGACGATCTGGCCTTCATCGTTATGGATGCCGGCGCCTACGCAGCACACCCCCCGCTCGGCCTCTTCGTTGTCGAAAGCGTATTGCCGCTTGCGGATTTCGTCGAGTTCGGCCGCGAGTTTTTTCGCATCGGTCAGTGTGTTGTCAGTGTAGCGGGGCAGGCCGCTGCGTGCGACATATTCGGCGACACATTGCGCGTTGTCAGCGGCGAGGAAAATCTTGCCCACTGCCGTAATATGCAGCGGCGCATGGGCGCCGATGATCTGCACCACGCGCATCATGGTGTTGCCCTCCGACGTGCGCTCGATATACACCACTTCATCGTCGCGGCGTACCGACAGGTTGATGGTTTCGCCCAGCGCCTGGTGCAGCTCATGCATCTGCGGCAGCGCTTCCTGACGCACGCTGATGCGCGATTTCACCAGGCTGCCAAGTTCAACCAGCCGGATGCCCAGCCGGTACATGCCGGGTTCGATGCGGTCCACCAGCCGGTTATCGACCATCACGCCGAGAATGCGGTGCGCTGTGGAAGGATGCAGCTTGGTGGCCGTCGCCAGCTGTTTCAGCGTTGCCGGCACTGTGTGCAGGGACAGAATGTCGAGCAGATGCATCATTCGCTCGATGACCTGGATGGACGGCTTGGCGGTTTTTGCGGCCACGGGAGTTTTTGGGGCTGGCGGAAAGTGAGGTTACTGGTTGGGGGTGATGGGTAAGAGGTGATGAGTGATGGGAAGGGGTGATAAGTAAGTCAATAGGATTTTACATTATGAAATGCCGCCCGCAACCCCAGCTGTAACCTTAAGCTACCGACGGCCGTGGCCGTTTTCGCTACACTCGCCGTTCCCATGATCAAAACCTCCCTGCCGCCACCGCCCGTAGCCCCGGCCCCGAATTACATGACGCCGGAGGGTTATGCGCGGCTCAAGCGCGAACTGCTGCATTTGCTGGACGTTGAGCGGCCGGAGCTGGTGAAAGTGGTGTCGTGGGCGGCGTCGAATGGCGACCGTTCCGAGAACGGCGATTACCTGTACGGCAAAAAGCGCCTGCGCGAAATCGACCGCCGCATTCATTACCTGAACAAGCGGCTGGACAAGCCGGAAGTGGTTGATCCGGCCACGTGCGGCGCGACCGACCAGATCTTTTTCGGCGCCACCGTCGATTACAGCGACGGCAGCGGCGAGGAGCACACGCTGACCATTGTCGGCGTTGACGAGGTCGATACCGCGCGCGGCCATGTCAGCTGGATTTCGCCGATTGCCAAGGCGCTGCTGAAGCGCCGCGCGGGTGACAGCCTCAAATTGGTGACGCCGGGTGGCGTTGAAGAGATTGAAATCACCGACGTGCGTTATACCGCCACGGCATCGGAAGAAGCTACAAAAAAACTGGATAGCGCATGACGGTCTCGCTGTTTGCCGCGTCCATGGCGGCGTGGCGTGCCACCAACGCCATTCCGCGTCCGGTAACGCCGCCGCTCGATGCGGTGGTAAAACTCTCGATACGCGCGGTGGACGGCGCGCGCACTGCGGACACGCTGGGCGCTGAGCGTGAGGGCACCGGCATTGTCATCGACGACAACGGTCTGATCCTCACCATTGGTTACCTGGTGCTGGAGGCGGCGTCGGTGCTGGTGATGACCGGTGACAACCGGATTTATCCGGCGAGTGTGGTCGGTTTCGACCATGCCACCGGCTTTGGCTTGTTGCGCGCGTCCCCACCTCCGCCCTGCGCGCCGGTGGTGCTCGGTGACTCAAGCAACCTGGGTGAATTGCAAAGCCTCGTCGTCGCGGGCCATGCCGGCGCCGGCGGCGTAACCGGTGCGGCGCTGGTGTCGCGGCGCCGCTTCATCGGCTGGTGGGAATACATGATCGATGATGCCTTGTTCACCGCGCCGCCGCGTTATGAACACAGCGGGGCTGCATTGTTCGACGGCAATGGCCGGCTGGTTGGCATTGCCTCGTTGTGGGTCAGCGATGCGATCGATGCCGGTGTCGCGTTTCCCGGCAACATGTTCGTACCGATCAATCTGTTGAAGGATGTGCTTGACGATCTGGTGCTTGACGGTCGGCGCCGCGGCGCCGCGCGGCCGTGGCTGGGCCTGAATACCGAAGCGGTTGATGGACATCTGCTGGTCACGCGCGTGCTGCCGGATTCGCCGGCCGATCAGTCCGGGCTGAAGCGCGGCGACATCATCCTCGGCATCGGCGGCGATTCGATCGGCAGCCAGAGTGAATTCTACGAAAGCCTGTGGTCCAGCGGCCGCGCCGGCCGCGACGTTACGCTGCACATCGTTCGCGACAAAGCGGTCAAACACCTGATTGTGCAGACCAGCGATCGCTTGTCCTATTTGCGCCCGTGGCGACTGGCTGAACGCTGAAAACGTAAATATCTGTATTTAAAGGATTAATTAAAATCCTTTAACGTTGCGGCTACCGACAGTTACTGCTAATCGCTGCTGCTGCAGCGACATTGCGGTCAACGTTCAGCCGATGCGGCCGCAACGCTTGCCTGCAAGCGCGCTTCTCTATCCTGAATATTCCCAATCAAATCGGGTTCGATTCTGAGGCGGTGGCGATTCTCAAGGGCTTGCAGTCCACAGCGTTTATTCAAGGGAATATTCGCTGCTAGTGTCACTCTATGTTCGCCAACGAACATAACAGACTATCGAACGCTCACTCTATGTTCGACATCGAACATACCCGTGATGTGCCAATGGTTAGAGTCATTCCATAGCGCGCCACTATCCCGGACCGTAACTGATTCACGCTGCTATCCGGCTCGGCGTGAAGCAATCAAACCATTCATTTGACTTGGCTGCTGCCCGACGGGTCTCGAAGCCCGAAGGTCTTTCAGCAGCAAGAGAGCGGATCATCATGCGCAAGCCGGAATCCCGTTATAAGCCAGGCGGCTCGATGCCTGTGTTGCACTTCAGTACCGTTGTCATTGCGGTTGCGGCCTGTTTTTACGGCAACCTCGCATTGGCCAATCCAACGGCACCGACGGTAGTGAACGGCACCGTGGGCTTCACGCAGGCCGGCAACATCCTCAACATCACCAACAGTCCCAACGCGATCATCAACTGGGGTTCTTTTTCGATTGGCGTCAATGAACTGACGCGCTTCATCCAGCAGTCGGGCAGCTCCGCGGTACTGAACCGCGTGATCGGCCAGGACCCGTCGGCGATCCTCGGCGCGCTGCAATCGAATGGCCGGGTGTTCCTGGTCAACCCCAACGGCATCGTGTTCGGTGCGGGCGCGCAGATCAATGTTGCGGGCCTCGTGGCCTCGACACTCAACCTGAGCAATGACGACTTCCTCAACAACCGCATGAAATTCACCGACGGTGCCGGTGCCGGCAGCGTGGTGAACCAGGGCAGCATCACCGGTGGCAGCGTCTACCTGATCGGCAAGGCCGTCAGCAACGACGGCTTGATCACCAGTCCCAATGGGGAAGTGATCCTCGCCGCGGGCAACAGCGTCGAACTGGTCAACCCGGGCACGCCGAACCTGCGCGTCGAAGTCATCGCACCCGACAACGAAGCGCGTAACCTCGGCAGCATCACCGCAGACGCTGGACGCATCGGCATTTACGCCGGGCTGATCCAGCAAAGCGGCACCCTGCGCGCCGACAGTGCGGTGGTCGAAGGCGGTCGCATCATGCTGAAGGCGACCAAGAATGTGCATCTCGCCGCGGCCAGCCTGACTTCGGCCAGCGGCAGCAGTGGTGGCAAGGTTGATATCCAGGCGGGTGACACCACGATCGTCGAAGGCGGCATCGCGGCGACCGGCAGCGCGGGGGCGGGCGGCACGGTGCAGGTGCTGGGCAACCTCGTCGGCCTGACCGGTCAGGCAAACATCGACGCCTCGGGCGACACGGCGGGGGGTACGGTGCTGATCGGTGGCGACTTCCAGGGCAAGAATCCCGACGTGCAGAACGCATTCCGCACTTACGTCGGGCCGGATGTGACCATCAATGCCGATGCGATCACTGGCGGTGATGGCGGCAAGGTGATTGTGTGGGCGGATGATGCGACGCGGTTCTACGGTCATATTTTGGCGCGCGGTGGCACCAATGGCGGCGATGGCGGGTTTGCCGAAGTGTCGGGCAAGCAGGCCCTCGACTTCCAAGGGGCGGCGAATCTTGGCGCGCCGCTGGGTGCAACCAGCACGCTGCTGCTGGATCCGGATTTCATCAATATCACCACCGGTGGTTTTGTTATTTACTCCGCCCCGGTGCTGTTTGCTGCGTTGCCGAGCACGGTCTCGTTTCACCCCGCGTTTCTGAACTTTGTGGCGGCCAATGTCGTGCTGCAGGCGAATGAGGATATCAATGTCATCAACGGGATCACGCTGACTACTCCTGCGGCAGGCATTTCGCTGAGGGCTGGCGGATTCCTCAACATCAATGCCGGCATCACCACGCGTGGCGGCGCGATCACGCTGATTTCGGGTGATCCGGGATCGCTGACCAATCCGGGTGCAGGCGCGATATTGGTCAATGCCGGACTGGATACGACGGGCGGCGGCGCAGTGCCGGCCGGGGCCGCCATTCTGATGACTGCGAACAATGGCGCGGTGAACATCCAAAACTCGACAGTGCTTGCAGGCAACAGCGGGTTGGTCGATATCACCGCTGCAACCGGCATTACCGTTGCAGCGACGACGCAGGCGACGTCCATCACCGGCGGCAACGTGACGCTGACCTCCGGCGGCAATGTCAATGTGCTGGGTGGCAGTGGTGCCGGGCAGTTCGCGCTGGTGAACGGCAGCGACAATACCGCCATCAATGCCAGTGGTGATGTGCTGGTAACGGGCGGCAGCGGTGCGGGGACTTATGCCAAAGTTTTCGGTACGAACGGGGTGTCGATAACAGTCGGCGGCGGCCTGCATCTCACGGACGGCGCCGGCGCCGGATCGACGGCCTTTGTCGAGTCCGGATCGCCGACCTCGATTTTCCTCGATTTCCCCAATCTGGCCAGCGGCGGTTATTTCGTCAATGGCGTCGAAAATGTGACTTCGGGATTCGTTGCCGGCGGCGCGCCGGCAGTGCTCAACACCAATCTGCTGGTGACCTATAACG
>JAKFUS010000033.1 GCA_021732605.1 Betaproteobacteria bacterium
CTGTCATGAGCATCAAAGTGCTGATCGCCGATGACCACGCCATGATGAGCGAAGGCCTGAAAACGCTGATCGAGACCGGGGCTGCGGCCACCGTGGTCGCCATCGTCGGCAACGGACGCGAGGCAGTTCAGGCCTCACTCCGTCTCAATCCCGATGTCGTGGTCATGGACATTTCGATGCCGGACCTGAACGGCATCGAGGCCACCCGTCTCATCCGCGAACGCTGTCCTGCCACGCAGATCGTCATCCTGTCAATGCACTCGGACCGGGAACAGGTGCATCGCGCATTTGCTGCCGGCGCGATCGGCTACGTACTCAAGGAAGCAGCCGGCGCCGAAGTACTCTCGGCTGTTCGTGCCGCCGCCGGTGGTCGCCGCTATCTGAGCAGCGCCATGGATGAACACACCATCAACCGGGACGCACCGCTTTCAAACTCGCCGCTTGCCAGTTTGTCCTCGCGCGAACGCCAGGTGCTGCAACTGGTTGTTGAAGGCAAATCCAGCGCAGAAATTGCCGGCATCGTGCATCTCTCGCCCAAAACCGTGGAAACCTATCGCAGCCGCCTGATGAAAAAGCTGGGGGTCACGGATATCCCCGCGCTGGTCAAGTTCGCTGTTCTTAACGGCATTACCAGCCTGGATTCATGATTACCGAGGAATTCGTTATAAGTATTTGATTTTATTGTATTTTTTTACAAAAACTCTCCAGTTCTCCCTACAGACCCCGCCCGGGGCCATGCCGTTTAATGACGGCATGAACACATCCCTCAAGCACCAACCTGCGCCATGCCCGCGAAACAGCCAATCACCCTGCTGATCGTCGAGGATCGAAAATCATTTCGCGATGTTCTGTGCGAGTTTATTGCATTGCAATTTCCGCATTTCAAGCTGATTGAGGCAGAAACCGGCACAGCAGCATTGCAAAAATTTGAACAGCACCAACCGCGACTGGTCATCATGGACATCCAGCTTCCCGAAATCAGCGGTATTGAAGCCACTCGCCGCATCAAGGCGCAGGCGCCCGCCACGACCGTGATTGCCATGTCGATGCTGACCGAAGCGCATATCGCCGAACAGGCACTCGCTGCCGGCGCCACCGCCTTCATCAACAAAAACAATTTGTTCCGGGAGCTTGCGCCGCTGATCCAGCAACTCGGCACGACCGATCCCGACGCCACACACACGGACCGATGACCGCTTCGATGAAAAACCCGATATCCAATCCCGGCGATGGCGTTGACCTCGCCACGGCCCAGCCAGCCTTGCCGCAGTATCTGCTGCCCATTCATAAGGAGTACAGGCTGCGAGTGCAGCGCTTGTACCTAGCCTCCGCTCGGGACTACGGAAATATCACCCTCCGGGATTTCCAGTACGAGCAGAAACCTGAAGCCACGACGTCGCACGACATTGCGCCAAGCCATGCGTCTTGACCTGAAAATTCTGTTACCCGCACTGCTCAGCCTGGTGTTACTGGCCGGCATCGGCATTTCTGTGTCGGTTTCTCTGCATCAACAGCAAAAATCGCTGCTGGCAACCAGCGAAAAACTGCTGCTGTCGAACAAATTGATCTCGGGATTTCGCCAGCAGAACGCCGCGATTAAAAGCAATCTCTTGCTGTACATGCTCACCGGAAAAAGCAGCAGCCTCGCACTGATCGCAGATGCGAACAAAAAAATGGACGCCACCGCCGACGAATATTCAAAGCTTGCCGGCAATGACGGGGGCGCAACGCTGCTCAGGGAATTCCGGAAAACCCGTGCCGATATCGTTCAGACCCTGGGCGAAATGATTCACAGTCGCGTGACAAATGATGCCCCCTCGACAAGCAGGCTGACGGAAAAATGGGCGCTGCAGCACACGCAGGTTGAGTCCCGCCTGCAGGATCTGGAAGCCTTGAAGGCCACCCTGACAAAAGAAGCACTGTCTGAAATAGCACATGCTCACGACCATATGCTGCATGCCACCTTGGCTGGCATTCTCCTCGCCATTCTGGTTTTGACGGCAGCATTCCTTTATATCCGGCACAACGTATCCCGTCGCTTGCTGGCACTTGTCGAAGGCGCGAAACAGATCGGATACGGCCAGTTGACGCATCGCATCGGTCTTGCCAAAACCGATGAAATAGGAATGCTGGGAGAAGCATTTGACAATATGGCAGAGCATCTGCAGACCGGCCGCGGGGAAATCGATGCACGGTTGCAGGAGCGCGACGCCGCGATCCAGGAACTGGAGGCATTCTGTTACTCCGTTTCACATGATCTGCGCGCGCCGCTGCGGGCCGTTGACGGCTTCGCACACCTGACCGCACGGGAACTGGGAGAAAACGCGCCTCCCAAAGCCCGTCTTCATCTGCAACGGGTGCGCGACAGCGCGCAACAAATGGGCATGCTGATCGATGATCTGCTGGCCCTGTCACGTTTTTCACGCCAGCCTCTGACGGCACAAAACGTTGCCGGCAAACCGCTGGTGCAGGAATGCCTGCAGATGCTCGGCAGTGAGTACGACACGACTCAGACGCGCGTCGCCGTTGGTGAAATTCCGTCCTGCCATGGCGATCCGCAGTTGCTGAAACAGGTCTGGATAAACCTGATTTCCAACGCGCTCAAATACAGCAGCAAACGGGAAGACTCGCGCGTTGAAATCGGCAGCCTGCAGCAGGCCGATGAAACCGTCTACTTCGTGCGCGACAACGGCGCCGGTTTCGACATGCGCTACGCCGACAAACTGTTCGGTGTATTCCAGCGGCTGCATGCCGCCAGGGAATTTCCCGGCACCGGCGTCGGCCTCGCCATCGTTCAACGCATCATCAAGCGCCATGGCGGACGTGTCTGGGCTGAAGCCGCCCTGAATCAGGGTGCGGCATTCTTTTTTACCGTGGGAGCGCCCCGTCATGCATAACCAATCCGTCGAAATCCTGCTGATTGAAGACAATCCCGATGACGAAGAACTGGCCCTGCTCGCGCTGGAGGAATACCGCCCCTCCAACCGGATCAAGGTGCTGCGCGATGGCGCAGAAGCGCTGGACTACCTGTCACGCAGCTGCGAACCTGCAGGCCCGAATTTCACCCAATTCAAACCCAAGCTGATCCTGCTGGATCTCAAGCTGCCCAAAGTCAGCGGGCTGGAAGTTCTGAGGTTCATCAAAGGCAATGCAATCACCAGGACCATTCCCGTGGTCGTGCTGACTTCTTCACGGGAAGACCGCGACATCATCGAAAGCTACGATCTCGGCGTCAACAGTTACATCGTGAAACCGGTGACGTTCGAACAGCTGGTTGAAGCCGTCCGGCAGATCGGCATGTACTGGTTGCTGCTGAATCAGCCGCCTGCTGCCGGACACTGAAACCGGTGCAGACAGCATCGCACCAGGGAACTCACATGACCCCATTACGCATACTGATCATCGAAGACAATCCGCTCGACGCAGAATTGCTCTGCGCCGGCCTCAAGGACAGCGGTCACGCATTCGATTTCAACGTGGTGGAAACCGAGCCCGACTTTATCGCCGCGCTTGATGACGAACCCCAGATCATCTTCTCCGACTACAGGCTTCCGGCATTCAGCGGACTGCACGCACTGAAACTGGTGCGCAGCCGCGGGCTGGCAACCCAGCTCATCATGATCTCCGGCTCCATCGGTGATGAGCTGGTGGTGGAGGTGATGCATGCAGGCGCGGACGACTTCATCCACAAGGACAAACTGAACCACCTTGAAGGCGCGCTCAACCGCGCCCTGCAAAGGGCAAAGTCTCTCGCGGCATTGCAGTCCGCCCGTATCGAAGTTGAACGACTGGCTTCCATTGTTGAATCCAGCAACGACGCCATCATCAGCCGCGATTTTCACAGAAAAATCCTGTCGTGGAACGCCGCAGCGGAGCGCATGTTCGGATGGGATGCACAGGAAATCATCGGGAAATCAATACTGTACATCGTACCGGAAAACCGCGGGGGCGAGCTGGATGCCCTGATCGAACGCGCCCTGGCGGGAAAAATCATCGAACCGGTTGAAGCCGTGCGGAAGCACAAGGACGGCCGGCGCATAGATGTATCCATTACAGTCTCAGCGCTTAAACAATCGGACGGCTCCGCCACCGCGATCGCATTCATCTACCGCGACATCACCGAGAAAAAACGGCTGCAAAGGGAAGCGCAGCGCAAATCCGAGATCAGCCGGCTGATGGAAACCCTTGCACGCACCATCAACGAATCCGCGAATCCGCAGGACGCCATGCACCAGTGTCTGGTGGAGATCTTCCGGCACGGCAGCTGGGCCGCAGGACGTCTTGCATTTTTTGACCCGCATTCCCTTGATGGCGCCATCCATTCATCGATTTGGCACACTGTTGTCCCCGGGGAATACCCGGATCTGACCAATGCATCCACCAATGTCGCGCATAGCCGGGGGCCGGGCCGTTTCATCGGAAAACTGATCCGCGAAAAAACGCCGGTCTGGATCCCCGACATCTCGCGACTGGAAAATGGCGGGCGATTGAGTGTGGCGGCACAATCCGGCTTGCGCACGGCATTCGCATTTCCCATCATCGCGAACGGCGATGTGATCGCGTTCATGGAATTTTTTTCGGGAGAAACCCTCAATCCCAATGGACTGCTTCTGGAAAATATCAGCAGCGTCGGTTCACAACTGGCGCGCCTGATCGAACGCCACTGGGCTGAATCCGCCCTGCGGGAAAGCGAAGCCCAGACCCGGGCAATCCTCGAAGCCCAGCCCGAATCCGTCATGGTGGTGACGGCGGACGGCAATCTGGTTGAAATAAACTGCGCCGGCCTGGGCATGATGGAAGCGGAGTCCATAGAGCAGGCACGCCAGCATGGCCTGTTCAATTTCGTGATACCGGCATATCAAGCTTGTTACTCCGAACACATCTCCAAAGTACTCGCAGGCGCCGCTTCCACGCTGGAGTTCCAGATGGCCGGGATCAAGGGAACCTGCCGCTGGATGGAAACGCACGCCAAACCGATCATGCTCCCGGGAAGCAACGCCACTGCCATGCTTTGCGTCACGCGCGACATCACCAAACGCAAGCAGGCTGAGGAACGCATTACCCATCTGTCGCAAAATGATGCGCTGACCGGACTGCCCAACCGCGCGGTATTCCGCGACCGTCTCGGCATCGCCATCGCGCGAGCCGGGCGTCGCAACGAGCATCTGGGCATCCTGCTGCTTGATCTTGACCGTTTCAAGCAGATCAATGATGGTCTGGGACTGGAAGCGGGTGATGAGATGCTGCGTCAGGTTGCCTTACGCCTCAAACATACCCTGCGCGACGTGGACACCATCGCGCGACTGGGAAGCAACGAGTTCGCGCTGCTGGCCGAAGGGATCCCCGGCAGCGAGAGTGCGGCAACCATTGCCGGAAAGCTGGGCAAGGCTTTCACCGAGCCTTTCACCATTGCCGGATCCGAGGTGGTTACCACCGCCAGCATCGGTATCTGCATGCACCCGAACGACGCTGGAACAGAAGATCCTGACCAGTTGATCGAGCATGCCGAAACAGCCATGCGCCAGGTCAAGCGCGACGGCGGCGGCAATTACCAGTTTTTCGAGGCTGTTCCCAACGTGCGCCGTGGGCAGCGTCTCGGCATGGAAATGCTTCTGCGCCAGGCGCTGGCCCGCGGCGAATTTGAACTGCATTACCAGCCCAAAGTCCGGTTGCAGACTGGAACCATCACCGGGGTGGAGGCGCTGCTGCGCTGGAACAATCCGGAACTGGGGCAAGTCAGTCCGGCCCAGTTTATTCCCGTCGCCGAAGAAACCGGACTCATCGTGCCAATCGGGGAATGGGTGCTGCGTACGGCCTGCATACAGACGAGCGCCTGGCACGCCCGGGGCCATGCCCTTAACATTGCAGTGAATCTTTCACCGCGCCAGTTCCGCCAGAAAGAGCTCCTCGGAATGGTAACCACAGTGCTGCAGGAAACAGGGCTGCCGCCGGAATGCCTCGAACTCGAAATCACCGAGGGCACGGCAATGGCGAATGCGGAACAAGCCATCAAGACGCTGCGTCAACTGAAAGAACTGGGCCTGAAACTTTCGGTGGACGACTTCGGCACCGGCTACTCCAGCCTTTCTTACCTCAAACGCTTTCCGATCGACTGCCTCAAAATTGATCGTTCTTTTGTGACTGATCTCGGCGCTGATGACAACAGTGGCGCCATCGTCCGCGCCACGATCGCACTCGCTCAAAACATGAATCTCAAAATCGTGGCAGAAGGGGTGGAAACCGAAATCCAGCGCGACTTCCTCACTCAGGCCGGCTGCGACGAATACCAGGGATTCCTGTTCAGCCGCCCGATTCCCGCTGTTGAACTTTCAAATTTGCTGGGCAAACCGCCCACGAACCACTCATGCCCGGAAAAACAGGTGGCAAAAAAGGGGGCGAAAAAAATCCGGTCCGCAGCCTGAGATCGGTTCGCCAGGGCCTGTCATGGACTTGTTCGGAATGCCGCTTCTTTCCCTCATCTCCACCCTTCTGCTCGGCTCCAAGTGTGCCCTTGTCCCGGAGGGCCGGGGTGAGAGCGATACTAAATAAGAGCGCCTAACAAAATGAATGTGGCGTGGATACCGAGCGCTCCCTCACCCTCGGTCCCTCTCCCGGAGGGAGAGGGCAGTAAAGCCCTTCCCCCACCGGGGGAAGGGTTGGGATGAGGGCAGATTTTTCATTTTGTTAGGCGCTTTAAGTAATTGATTTAATTAATAAAATTATAAAGTCCGTGACAGGACCTAGGCTTCACGCTGACTGACCGCGCTCTGCTGCAGCAGGCTCAGCAGCGCCGCGGCCTTGTCGAAGGTTTCCTGATACTCGGCCTCGCGCTGCGAGTCGGCAACGATGCCGCCACCCGCCCAGAAACGCACCGTGCCGTGCGAATGCACCAGCGTGCGGATCGCAATGTTCGTATCCATATTGCCGTCGTAACCGACATAACCGATGGCGCCGCAGTACACACCACGGCGATGCGGTTCGATTTCCTCGATGATCTGCATCGCGCGCACTTTCGGCGCGCCGGTGATCGAACCGCCGGGAAACGCGCCGCGCAACAAATCAATGGCATCGCGTCCCGGCGCCAGCTTTCCTGTCACCGTGCTCACCAGATGATGCACCGTGGCAAAACTCTCGACTTCAAACAGCCTTGGCACCTTCACCGAACCCAGTTCGCAGTTTTTCGACAAGTCGTTGCGCAGCAGGTCGACAATCATCAGGTTTTCGGCGCGGTCTTTTTCACTGGCGACCAGTTCGGCGATCAATTCGGCATCCAGTCGCGGATGGCCTGCGCGCGGTCGTGTGCCCTTGATCGGCCTGGTTTCGACGTGGCGGTTTTCAACGCGCAGGAAACGCTCGGGTGATGCCGACAGGATCTGCGCGTACGGCGTCGACAGAAACGCCGAATACGGCGCGGGATTGATCAGGCGCAGCCGCTGATAGGCCAGCCACGGGTCGCCCGTGGCCTGCGCTGAAAAACGCTGCGCGAGATTGACCTGGTAACAATCACCGGCGGTGATGTAATCGAGCACTCGATCAAAAGCGCTGCCGTAATGCTGCGGCGTCAGGTTCGATGTCACCGGGGAAGTCACCCGGAACGGCACGCGACGGCGTTCAGGCGGCGTGTCGGTAAACAAGCGAACCAGCGCATTCCACTTCAAATCGGTATCGGGATCGCGCCCCTGTCCGGCCAGCCAGGCGCGACGCTCGGAATGATCGACCACCACCGCCCAGTCGTAAATCCCGATGGCCATGTCCGGGATGCGCTCGGCATCGCGCGCACGCGCCGGCAGGCGTTCGATGCGCCGCGCCAGGTCATAACCGAAATAACCGATGGCGCCGCCGCTGAACGGCAGGTCGCCAGAGGAACCCGCATCCATAGCGACGTACTGCCGCAGCAATTCAAACGGATCGTCGCGCGACAGTTCAGTGCGTTCGGCATGTACTTCGGTCAGCGCACCACGCGTCACCAGCCGCAGGTACGGTTCGGCCGCGATGATGTCGTAACGCGCCTGCCCCGGATGATGCAGCCCGCTGTCGAGAAACACCGCCCACGGCCGATCCGCCACAGCCTCGAACAGCGCGGCGCTGTCCGGGCGATAGGGGAGTTCGGTCAATAACGGAATGGTCATGCGTGCATTGTAGCGAAATCACCCATTCATCAGTCCGTCACAGTCACACTGCCGAAACATTGCCGCACTAAGCTGCAAGCCATGAAAACCGCATGCAATCAATTACTTTGCATTCAATACTGATGACCATCCGGGTCCGCACCCTGTTCCTGTCAGACATCCACCTCGGCACCCGCGCCTGCCAGGCCGAAAACCTGCTGGCCTTCCTGAAGGAACACGAGTGCGACAATCTGTTCCTGGTCGGCGACATCATTGATTTCTGGGCGATGAGCCGCTCGGTACACTGGCCCGCCAGCCACAACACCGTGGTGCAAAAAATACTCAAGCGGGCGCGCCACGACACCAGGGTCTACCTGATTCCCGGCAATCACGACGAACTGCTGCGCGAACATGTCGATTCGAATTTCGGCGACGTGCATCTGGTGCGCGAATACGTGCACACCACCGCCGACGGCAAAAAATACCTGCTGCTGCACGGTGACGAATACGACCAGATCACCGCGCTGCACCGCTGGATATCCATCCTCGGCGACATTTCCTACACCTTCCTGATCCACCTCAATCGCGGCCTGTCCTGGCTGCGCCGCAAACTCGGCGTCAGCGGCCACTGGTCTTTGGCGGACTACGCCAAACGCAACGTGCTGCAGGCGGTGAGTTTCATCAGCGATTTCGAAACCGCGGTCGCGCACACCGCCGCGCAACGCGGCCTCGACGGTGTGATCTGCGGCCACATCCACACCGCCGCCCTGCGCAACATCGGGAACATCACTTACATCAACTGCGGCGACTGGGTGGATAGCTGCACTGCCGTGGTCGAACACTATGACGGGCGCATGGAGCTGGTACGGTGGGAGCCGCAAGCTGCGGCGGCGAATGATGAGGAAGGCAAAGTGGTGCGGCTGCACACTGCGGATGCCGCCTAAAATATACAATAAAATCAATGGTTTGCGAATCCCTCTCGAAGCGCGGACACCCGCATGCCGGATATCCGCACGGCGCTACAGGGCGAGCCGGGACCGCTCCACCTGGATATTCTTTTCCTTGATCACTTTTTCCCACTGGGCATTTTCGCGTTCGATGAAAGCGCGATACTGGGCGGGACTCAACGCAGCGGGCTCGGCGCCGGCCTCGTCGAGGCGAACAGTGATCTCGGCTGACTGCAAACCTTTGTTGATATCGGCGTTGATCCCGGCGATCAGCGCGCCCGGCGTGCCACGCGGCGCAAACATGCCGAACCAGCCATAAGTCTCGAAGCCCGGCAAACCCGACTCCGCCACCGTCGGCAAATCAGGCAGCGTGCGCAGACGCCGCGCACTGGTCACGCCCAGCGCACGCAAACGGCCTGACTTGGCATGCGGCAGCATCGCCTGCACCGGCCCGATGGTGGTTTCCACGCGCCCGCCGGCGAGGTCCGGAATCGCCTGACCGATGCCCTTGTAGGGAATGTGATTGACATTCACGCCAGCCATTGATTTGAACAGTTCGAAGGCAAGATGCGATATCGCGCCGCTGCCGGTGGATGCGTAATTCATCTTGCCCGGCTGCGACTTGGCCAGCGCGATGAATTCCTGGACGGTCATCGCCTTCACGCCCGGGTGTACCACAAACAGCGATGGCGGCGCGGCGAACAGTGCTATCGGCGCGAAAAACTGCAGGTTGTGCGCATCCAGCCGCCCGCTCGCCATGGCCATCAGCGTATAGCCGTTGGGCGTCGCCCGCGCCACGATCTCCATGCCGATCAATCCGTTTGCCCCGGCCCGGTTGTCGATGACCACCGACTGCTTCCAGGTCTCGTTGAGCGATTTGCCGACCAGCCGCGTCAGGATGTCCAGCCCGCCGCCCGGCGCAAACGGAATCACCACACGAACCGGACGATCCGGATAAACCGCGAACGCCGGTGCAACCAACCCGCTGATGCCCGAAATGACTGCCGCGACAATGATGCCTTTGCGCATGTCCCACCCTCCCCGACGGCACCGCATTGCAGTTTCAGACGACTGCTTCAGCGATTGTTGATTTTTTCCAAAAATATGACAGCCTCGTCAGAGGCATGTTTTCGTCATTATTTATGCAGTTTTCAATAGTGCCGATTGGCATTAAAACGATAACCCCGGCGCGTACCGCGCAGCGGCCTCCTTGATGTTTCTGGCTCCGGCGGCAGCCGGCACCGTGTCAACAGAATAGCGGCTGCGCGGATGCGATGTCATCACTTTTCGTGAAAATCCTCGCGCACAACCTGTTCCGCGCAACACATCTCGGACAGATCCTCGAATGCGAAACAGGTTTTGATCGCGCCACAGGCCAGCATCGCATCACGCAACCACTCCACACCGGTGCGGCTCTGCAAGGGATTGGTGTTCCAGATGCCGCTCGCCTTGTAACGTTCGAGACAGGCCGCCAGTGTCGTCAGCGGCAAGTCGGGAAAATATCCGGCAACGGTTTCCGCCAGCGCCCGTCCGTCATGCGCCGCCATCCATTTCTGCGTGCGGTACATCGCTCGTGTCATGCGCAGCGCGGTGTCCGCTTCGTGTTCGAGAAACTGCCGCGTGGTATTGAATGTCGTATACGACGCAGGGCCGCGGCTCGCAGCGGCATGCCAGACATGGCCAAAGCCCTGCGCCACGGCATCATGGGCCAGCGGTTCGAACACCTGGATCACGTCAACCTTGCCCGCGCGCAGACGCTCGAAATTTTCGGCCATGCTTGCCGCCGGCGCGCGCTTAACGGCCGCGGGATCAACGCCGGCCAGCCGCAAGTCGTGCTGCAGACAGTACCAGGGTGTGGGCACCTCGCTGACCACGGCCAGCGTGCTGTCGGCGAGATCCTGCATCCGGAAACCCGGCTTGGGTTCCCGCCCGACCAGATAAAACGGATCGCGCCCGACCACTTCGCAGAAACTGACCACACCGCTGGCGGGGTCGTCGTCCAGCACATGCATCACCCGCATCGGCCCGCCCCAGGACACCTGCCCCGCGCCGGAGAGCAGCCCGGTGAGAGTCTGCGCTGCGCCGCCGGAGGCCTCCAGCCGCACATCAACGTTTTCGGCCCGGTAGGCGCCGAGCGCAAACGCGGCATAAAACGGCGCGTAAAACACCGCACGGAAATTTTCGATCAGTGTGACCGTCATCGGTTACTTTCTTCGCGGCTGCATGGTCGACTTCACCAGCGAACGCGGATCACGCGGCCGCCAGCGGCTGGAATCAACCTGCGCCAGGAACTCGGCGGTCAGCCGGTTGAACAGTTCCGGCTCTTCGACGTTCACAGCATGCCCGGTGTTCGGCACCACCGTCAGCCAGGCCGATGGACACACCCGCTTGATGAACAGTCCCGGCTCCAGGCAGTTGTTGTCTTCATCGCCGCTGACCATGTGCAGCGGCACCCTGAGCCGTTTCAGGCCGCTCTCCAGGCTGCGGATCACCGGGCGCTTCGCCTGCACGCCGCGCAGGGTATTCGCCGCGCCCAGCGCCGAGTGTTTCGCAAACTCGGCGCAGAACTGCGCAAAGCCGCGCGGATCCTTGTTCTGGAACTGCACCCGCGACGGACCGATCTGGTAGGGCTTGATGGCCTCGGCCGTGCCCAGCGTTTCAAACCGGCGTGCCATGACTTCGGTGTCACGGAGGAATTGCGCGCGTTTATCGGCGTCCGAACCATAACCCACGCCGATCGCCGTCAGCGACAGCGCGAGTTGAGCATGGCGCAAACCGAAATGCAGCGTGGCATAACCGCCCATCGAGCAGCCGATGATGTGCGCCTTTTTTATTTTGAGATGGCGCAGTACTGCCGCGATGTCGTCGGCAGCGATGGCCTGGGAATATTTCGCACGCGCACGCGGCACATCCGAAGGCGGATAACCGCGCGCATTGAAGGCGATGCAGCGGTAACGGCGGGAGAAAAAACGCAGCTGCGGTTCCCAACTGCGCAGGTCATCGGCAAACTCGTGCACAAACACGATGGGCGTACCGCGCCCGGTTTCTTCGTAGTACAGCTTCACGCCATCAGCTTCGGCATAGGCCATCACTGCTCCTCCAGTGTCCGGGCGCAATACATTGCGCTCACATTAAAATTATTAATAAAATCAATTACTTATATAATTTTCACGCCTGCACCTCACCTCTGCCGTGATTTTCTCAGAATAAGGCGTGCCGGGTGCCGGGATTTTCCGATGTGCGCTAGCGTACGGAATCCGCCGCGCAACAGCGAATAATCAGCAGCTTCGGAACCGGTCATCCGCAAAACAATCAAATTCTTACAATCCATCGACCGAGGAGAATCCGTACATGAAATCCATTTCAGACATGCGCAACGGAATGTTCGCGCGCAGCTTTGCCGCTTTGCTTCTGGCCGGCACGATGCTCCTGCCCATGATGAACAATGCCATCAGTGCCGATGCCACCGTCAAGACCACCGGCAGCATCCCTCATGTTTCCGGCGGTATCGGCGAGGGCTCGCTCGCCAAAATGGAAACGATGGCCAGGGACTTCAACCTCAAGCTGGTATTTGCGCTGCAATCCGGCAACTACGTCAGCGACGTCAAGGTGGTGATCGCCGATGCCAAAGGAAAAACGCTGCTGGATGCCACATCCGAAGGGCCGTGGCTCCTCGCCAAATTACCGGCCGGCAACTATCAGATCGTTGCGACGTTTGAGGGCAAAGCCGTCAAACGTTCGGTGACCGTCGGCACGGCCAAACTGCAGACGGTTGATTTCCGCTGGGCTACGGAATAAGAACGCAACAGCCCGGGATCAGGTTCCGCAAAACGTCTGGTAACCGGCCGACTCGCTGACCGGCGCGGGATCAGCATAGGCTGACAGCTCCATTTGTTCATCAAACGGCTTCTGCACCACGATCAGCAGTTTTTCGAAGGGCGCGTAATCGCCGAGATCGACGGCAGCCGCCAGCGCCTCCTCAACCCGGTGGTTGCGCGGAATGTAAACCGGATTCACCGCGCGCATCGCATGCGCGCGCTGCGCCGGCGCGACAGATTCCGCGTTTTGCCGCGCACGCCAGCGTGGCAACCAGGCATCCAGCGCCGCATCATCGGCATAGAGCTTGCGCAACCAGCCTTCGCGCGAGGCATCGACGGCTTCCGCGGTATCGGCCAGCCGGAGGAAAGCCTGGGTGAAATCCACGCTCTGCCCTTCCATGCTTTTCAGGAATTCGGTCGCAAGCGCAAAATCATCCGCCTGCTCTTGCACCAGCCCCAGTTTCTGCCGCATGCCCAGCAGCCAGTAATGCTGATAACGCGCCTGGAAGGTTTCCAGCACTTCCATCGCCTGCGCCACGGCCTTGTCCTGATCCTCATTTACCTCATTAGCTAACAAAGGCAGCAAGGCTTCCGCCAGCCTAGACAGGTTCCAGTTCGCAATCGGCGGCTGGTTGGCATAGGCATAACGCCCCTGCTCGTCGATGGAACTGAACACCGTCGCCGGGTTGTAGTGATCCATGAAGGCACAGGGGCCGTAATCGATGGTCTCGCCCGACAGCGTCATGTTGTCGGTGTTCATCACGCCGTGGATGAAACCCACGTTCATCCACTTCGCGATCAGCGCAGCCTGCCGCTCACAGACGGCCTTCAACAATTCGAGGTAAGGATCAGCCTGCCCCTTCAGTTCCGGGTAATGGCGGTTGATCACATAATCGGCCAGTTTTTTCAGCAGCGGCATGTCACCACGCACCGTGACGAACTGGAAGGTACCGACACGGATATGGCTGGACGCCACTCGCGTCAACACTGCGCCGGGCAGATTGCGTTCGCGGCGCACGAACTCGCCGGTGGTCACCGCCGCCAATGCACGCGTGGTCGGGATGCCCAGCGCATGCATCGCCTCGCCGATGATGTATTCGCGAAGCACCGGACCGAGGGCCGCCTTGCCGTCGCCGCCACGGGAAAAGGGCGTGCGCCCCGAACCCTTGAACGCGATGTCGCGGCGCTGGCCGTGCTTGTCGATGACTTCACCCAGCAGCAGCGCGCGGCCGTCACCCAATTGCGGCGAGAAACCGCCGAACTGGTGACCGGCGTAGGCTTGGGCAATGGTTGCTGTGCCTTCGGGCAATTGGTTGCCTGAGAAAATCAGCGCGCCATATGGGGAGTCCAGCGCTTTGGCATTCAAACCCAGCTCTTCGGCCAGCGCGTGATTGAGTTTGATCAGCCTCGGGCCGGGGACCTCCGCCGCTTTCCACGGCACATACAACCCTTCGAGATCGCGGGCGTACGTGTTGTCGAAGGTAAATGCTCCTGCTACAGACATAGTTAAGTAATCACAGCAGCATGATAGCCCGTGGGCTATGCCCCAACATGCACATAGCTTCGTGGCATGAGCGTTGTCAGTGCCTGTTCCAGCCTTGGGACCAGCGGCAGCAAGGCAGAAATCTCGTTTGAATGCGCGTCCAACACGACCACGGCTAAAGCCAAAGCGGAAAGGTTTTGTTGATACGGGAGATTTTTGTCGACGGTAATGAAAGCGTCAAAACCGGATGCAGCCAGCGTCAGCAAATCACCATTCTTGATGCCGCCCCAGCCCATTTCGATAACGGTCTTCACTTCATGGTTCGGCAATGCCTGCCCAAGGCGCTTCGGCACTGACTCGTCAAGGAGCAGGCGCATCAGCGAAGATTCTCTCTCGTGCGGCTTCAAGTACGGAAATAGCCGATTCCCGGGAAACCGAAGGAAAATCTTCCAGGAAGTCTTCGAGAGACGAACTTCCCTCAAGATAATCAAAAAGGTTCTGAACAGGTACACGAGTACCCGTGAAGCAGAGTGCTCCACTCATGATCTCAAGATTCCGGCTGACTAAAACTTTGCCCATGACTACCTCCAATATCGGAGTTTACTCCTCGCCCTAAAACACCACCACACTCCGTATCGATTCCCCGGAGTGCATCAGGTCGAAGCCCTTGTTGATGTCTTCCAGTTTCAGCTGGTGCGTGATCAGGTCATTGATGTTGATCTTGCCGTCCATGTACCAGTCGACGATTTTCGGTACATCGCGCCGGCCCTTGGCGCCGCCGAAGGCCGTGCCCTTCCACACCCGACCCGTGACCAGCTGGAACGGCCGGGTCTTGATTTCCTGCCCTGCACCCGCGACACCGATGATCACCGACACGCCCCAACCCTTGTGGCAGCACTCCAGCGCCTGGCGCATCACGTCGACATTGCCGATACATTCAAAGCTGTAGTCGGCCCCGCCCTTGGTCAGGTTGACCAGGTACGGCACCAGATCACCCCCAACTTCCTTCGGATTGACGAAATGCGTCATGCCGAATTTCTCGGCGAGCGCCTTGCGTGAATGATTGAGATCCACGCCGACGATCATGTTGGCCCCCGCCAGCCGCGCGCCCTGAATCACGTTAAGGCCGATGCCGCCGAGGCCGAACACCACGACATTGGCACCCGGCTCGACCTTGGCGGTATTGATCACCGCGCCGATGCCGGTGGTCACGCCGCAGCCGATGTAACAGACCTTGTCGAAGGGTGCGTCCTCGCGGATTTTGGCGAGTGCGATTTCCGGCACCACGGTGTAATTGGCGAAGGTCGAAGTACCCATGTAATGGAAGACCTTCTTGCCGCCCACCGAAAAGCGGCTGCTGCCGTCGGGCATTAAGCCCTGGCCTTGCGTCGTACGGATCGCCTGGCAGAGGTTGGTCTTGCCGCTGAGGCAGTACTCGCACTGGCGGCATTCCGGGGTGTAGAGCGGAATGACGTGATCGCCCTTTTTCAGGCTCAACACGCCCGGCCCGATGTCGACCACCACGCCCGCGCCTTCATGGCCGAGGATCGCCGGGAACAGGCCTTCGGGATCGGCACCCGAACGCGTGAATTCATCGGTATGGCAGATGCCGGTGGCTTTGATCTCGATCAGCACTTCACCCGCGCGCGGGCCGTCGAGGTCGACGGTTTCGATGGTCAGCGCTGCGCCGGCTTTGTGCGCGACAGCGGCTCTGGTTTTCATTCACGATTCCTTTTCATGTGTAAATCTCCACAGTCGCAAAAATAATGATTGTGCTCACGATGCCGCGAGCAGCGCACGCGTGGCCATCAGGCCTTCACGGGCTGCCTCAGCCGCGGGACGCGCCCACAGTACCGGATTCGGCGCTTCATAACTCAGGTAGCCCTGATAATTTTTTTCGGCGAGCAGCGCAAACACTTCAGCCCAGCGCACTCTGCCCTGTCCCGGCGTGAGCCGGTCCGTCGGCCGCAGCATGCCTGGCGGCGCGGTCGGCGGCACATCGCTGTACTGGACGGCAAAAATATGTTCGCCGGGAACCTCGGCAAAACCGCGACCGCCGGCGCCGCTGCGTTCGAGATGATAGGTATCGAGCAGCAGGCCGAAGGCGGGATGGGCCACCCGCGCATGCAGCTCGCGGGCAATCTCCAGCCGGTTCATGGTCTGGTGCGCCGAACTGTACTCATAGGCAATGCGCAGGCCGTGCGCGGCCACCACATCACCGGCGGCACGCATATTGGCCACAGCAATATCCAGCCTGCCGGAGGCCTGTCCGGTCGCGGTCATGATCATGCTGCAACCGACGGCCTTGGCGATGACACAGGTTTCGTCGAGTGCAGCGAGCAGGCGCTTGCGTTCATCCCCTTCGGCAAAGACCAGGCCGTATTCGGTACCGGCCACCGCCACCGCAATGCCGGATTCGCGGATCAGCCGGATGACATCGTCACGCGACATCCCCGCCTGGTAACACTGTTTGACGTCGCTGCGACGGATTTCGACGGCGTTCCAGCCGGCATCGCGCGCAACGTGCAGCACTTCGGCGAAGGTCGTGGTTTCGAGCGTCCAGGTATGCAGCGCGAGGTGCTGTGCAAAACGCTGAAAATGGGGCTGCAGCGACAGGTCAGGCATGAGTTCGGCCAATGGGAGTAGACTGGCATTCTAGTATGGCATCTTCATCAACAACCGCCGCATCGCCCGCTTACCGCGGCCGCTTCGCCCCCTCGCCCACCGGCCCGCTGCATTTCGGCTCGCTGGTGACTGCCGTCGGCAGTTATCTGGATGCCAAAGCCAACCGCGGCACATGGCTGGTGCGCATGGAAGACCTCGATCCGCCGCGCAACATGCCCGGCGCAGCCGAGGCCATCCTGCAGGCGCTGGAAGCACTGGGCATGATGTGGGACGAAACGGTGGTGTATCAAAGCAAGCGCGGTGATGCCTACGCCGCGGCACTGGCCAAACTGAAAAAACGCAAACTAGTTTATCCCTGCGCCTGCAGCCGCCGCGAAATCTCCGATTCCGCAGTGAGTGGTATCGACGGCCCGGTGTATACCGGCACCTGCCGCAAAGGTTTGCTCTCGGGTCGCGCCACGCGTGCCGAACGCGTGCTGACCGAAGGCGCGCTCATCGAATTCAAGGACGCCATCCAGGGCAAGGTCGCCCACAACCTCGAACGCCAGATTGGCGATTTTGTGCTGAAACGCGCCGACGGGCCTTACGCCTATCAGCTCGCGGTTGTGGTGGACGATGCGGCGCAGGGCATCACCGACGTCGTGCGCGGTGCCGACCTGCTGGACTCGACGCTGCGGCAGATTTACCTGCAGCAACTGCTCGGTTTTGCGACGCCGCGGTATGCCCACCTGCCGGTGGCCGTGAATGTCGTCGGCGAAAAACTTTCCAAGCAGACACTGGCCGCGCCCATCGACACCAGCAATCCGGTGGCCATGCTCAACGCTGCGCTGGTGTTTCTCGGCCAGGACAGCATCGACTGCGCGCCGCAGGACACGGCGGCATTCTGGAAACGCGCCATTGCCGGCTGGCGTCTGGCGCGCGTCCCGCGCACGCGTGCCGAGCATGCGCCGGCACTGCCCTGACAAAACTCAAGTTTATGTCGTCACCCCGGCAACGGACGTTAAGCGCGCCGGACTAATACATCCCGGGTCGAAAGACCTCGACCTCGGCCAGCAGCACACGCACCGAAAAATTGTCCGAAAACTGCTCAAGCACCTGCTGCGCCACCGATTCGGCGGTTGCACGCTCGCAGATCACCTTCATTTCTATGGTGCGATCGGTTTCTCCGGCGCCCTCGCGTCGCCGCTCCCCATCCGCGGCGAAACTGCCGCCGCGCACCTCATGGAGGGTGTAGCCATGCGCGCCAAGGCGGCCAACCAGGGCAATCAGTTTTTCCTCAAGCACGTATTCGGCAATGATGGTCAGCTGGCACCTGCGATGCGTCGATGCACTCATAACATTCCTCCCAGCCAGGTGAGCAGCGGCACGTTGATGAAAACATTGAACGGAAAGGTGACGGCCAGCGCAGCCGAAATACCCAGTGCAGGATTAGCCTCCGGCACAGCCATGCGCATCGCCGCGGGAGCGGCAATATAGGAAGCGCTCGCCAGCAGAACGCCGAACAGGGTCGCGCCGCCAGCCGAAAGGTCGAGCACCCAGGTGCCGAGTCCGACGCCGACAGCCCCCGTCACCAGCGGAATCACCAGTGCGAACACCACCAGCGGGGTGCCGGCGCGACGCAGATCCGGAAAGCGGCCGCCCACCACCAACCCGAGTTCCAGCAAATACAACGCAAGTACTCCCCGGAACAAGTCGCTGAACACGGGCTTCAGCGATGCATATCCTTCAGCGCCAACGATAAAACCGATCATGATGCCGCCGGCCAGCAGCACGATGCCCTTGTTGGCCGCGACCTCCCGAAACACCGGCGCTCCCTTCGCACCGCGCTGACGCGCCAGCATCACGCCGGCAATGATGCCCGGAGCCTCCATCAAGGCCAGCAGCACCGGCATGAAGGGTTCGGCAGGAATGCCGCGCTGCTGCAGGTATGCTGTCGCGATCGCAAAGGTCACCACGGAAACGGAACCGTAGTGCGCAGCGACACTGGCGGCATCGGCACGACCAAGTCCGACGGCAGTGCGCAGAAGCGGAAACAGCACAAAGGGCAGCGCAAATCCGGCAAAAACAGCAAACGCCGCCGGCAATGCGACTTGCGCCAGCGGTTGATGCGACAACTCCACCCCGCCCTTCAAGCCAATGGCCAGCAGCAGGTAGATCGACAAGGCCTCGTACACCGGCTCCGGAAAACGCAGGTCCGAGCGGGCGAGTCTCGCAGCAACGCCCAGTGCAAACATCAGAACCAGCGGATCGATCATCATGCCGGGCATCCGCCTCAGATCACCTTGCGGGCACGCAGGCCGGCAATCGTCTTTGCGTCATAACCGAGTTCGCCGAGAATCACCTCGCTGTCGGCCCCCACCGGCCGCGGCGGTGTGTCGGCGCGCGGGCCGTCATGCGCGTAGGTGAACGGGGACAGCGGCACCTTGAGGTCTTTGGCGAAACCGGTCTCGGACGGCGGAAAGCTGTGGAACAGCCCGCGCGATGCCGTCTGTACTTCCGCCATGCATTCCGGAATCGTACGCACACGACCGGCTGGCGCGCCGGCTTCGTTGAACAGCGGCTCCCACTCTGCAGCGGTGCGCTGCATCAGTTTTTCCTGCATCAGCGCGCGCAGCGCCGGAATGTTGTCACGCCGTGCAGCGCCGGTGGAGAAACGCGGATCATCGTTCAGCGCAGTCAGCCCGAGCACCTTGAGCAGACCCTGATGCTGGTGCTCTTCGTTGATGGCAAAGGCAATCAGGCCGTCGGCGGTGTTGAAGGTGGTCGAAGCCGGTGAACGGCTGGCAGCATCATTGCCGCCCTGCTTCGGTATCGCGCCGGTGTTCATGTGCGCCGTCACCACCGAGGCCATCAGGATGATGTTGGTGTCGAGCATCGCGAGGTCGATGTACTGGCCTTTGCCGGTACGCTGTTTCTGATACAGCGCGGCGGACACTGCATAAGCCGCAGCCAGACCGGTGGAGTAATCGATGATCGGCGGCCCCGCCTTCAGCGGACCGCTTTCTTTCGTGCCGGTCACGCTCATGAAACCGGACCAGGCCTGGATCACGCTGTCGTATGCGGGATGGCTCTGTTTCGGACCGGTATTTCCATAAGCGGTAATCGACATGAAGATGACTTCAGGATTGACCTTCTTGACCGCCTCATAACCGATGCCGCGTTTTTCAGCAGAGCCGCTGCGCAGATTCTGCACGATCACGTCGCACTCTGCGGCGAGCTTGAGAAAAATGTCGCGGCCTTCGGGTTTATTCAGATCCAGCGCCAGAAAACGCTTGTTCGACGACTGGGTCATGAACCCCAGCGACATGCCCTGCTGGCCGTACGATGGATCGGATTCGGTGCGCCAACGCACCGTTTCACCCTTGCCCGGCGGCTCGATCTTGATGACCTCCGCACCGAGCAGCGCCAGCTGGTAGGCGCAGAACGGCCCCGCCAGCACGCGAGTCAAATCCAGTACTTTGATGCCGGCAAAGGCCCTTTGGTCGCCTGTGGTTTGATGTGTTGCCATGATGCTCTCCGTAAAAATCCGTGAGCATGATAACAAGGCACCCGAGGGTGTCGGGCAAGCAGTTCACATTGCGCTAGCGGGCGATACCGACCTGCAAGGGTTGGGATTTTGCAGCAGCAACGCGCACCAGCAATTCGCGTATCTGTGGCACCACTTCCTGCGCTGCTTCTTCCCCCGCAGCGAGGTTGGCAATTTTCTGCGAAAAATCGGTGATGCGGGTGCGGATGGTCTGTGGCCGGATCACGATGTCGGCCTTGTCTGAATCGACACCACGCCATGACACATCGACCGCGATAACAATGTCGGCGCCCATGTCGCGCGCGACCGACGCCGGCAGGCGGCTCGCCACACCGCCATCAACATATTCGGTGCCGCGGATCACCACCGGCCAGAAGAGCTTCGGCACGCTGGCCGAGGCGCGCACCGCCATGCCGGTATTGCCGCGGTTGAAAATGACCATGCGATTGGTTGCACGTTCGGCCACTACCGCGGCAAACGGTTTCGGCAAGGCTTCGATCGGGCGGTTGCGCAGCGACTCGTTGATATAAGACTGCAGTCGCCCGCCCTGGATCATGCCGGGACCGAACAGCGTGAAGTCAAGCAGGTCGTCATCCTCAATGTCAAGCGCGGTTGCCTTCAATTCAGCAGCACGCATGCCGCCCGCGTGCAGCGCAGCGACCACCGCCCCGGAACTGACGCCGACGATGACATCAGCCTCGATACCGGCCTCCTCCAGCGCCTTCAATACGCCGACATGGGCAAAACCGCGAGAGCCGCCCGCACCCAGCACCAGCCCGATCACCGGGCGTGCTGCAGTGGTGCGCACCAGCGGCGCGGCATACGGCGCATCGGCCGCGGTGTAGTCGATCGGCGCAGTAGCACAGCCGGCAAGAAGGCCGACGAGAATACCGACAATGGGGGGAACCAGGATTTGTTTGCTGAGGGTGTGCATGGCTTCGAGTGTGAGATGACCGCCAATTTCAGTCAAGGTTCCTTGCGGCTTCAGGCTACCCTTGCTGCAGGTACGCCCGATTGGGCACTGAACGGTTGCCTTGCCCGGGCAAACCCGACAGAATCCGCAACTGTTTCTGCAGTGCCCCATAAATATAATCGTCTTGCCTAGAGGAAAACCATGAATTTCACCCGTTATTTGATGCCACTGGTTGCAGCATCCCTCAGCCTGGGCGCCGCGCAGGCAGCCGTTGCTGCAGATTACCCCAGTCGCCCGATCCGCCTGATTGTGCCCAATGCTGCAGGCAGTTCGGTCGATACCCTGGGCCGTATTTTCGCCAATACCATGACCAGCGTTGCCAAACAGCAGGTCATCGTCGACAACCGCGCCGGTGCCGGCGGCCTGATCGGCATGGAAATCGGCAAGGACGCCAACCCCGACGGTTATACGCTGGTGTCGGCATCGACTGCGGCCATGGTGATCGGACCACACATCCATAAAAACCTGCCATTTGATCCACTGAAGGACTATGCCTTCATCTCGCTGTTCGGCAACACGCCGAACATTCTGGTGGTCAATCCGTCGATACCGGTCAAATCGGTCAAGGAACTGATCGAGTACAACAAGAGCCGTGACGGCAAGGCCAACATGGCATCCGCCGGCGTCGGTTCACAAAGCCACCTCGCAGGCGAGATGTTCATGCAAGTCGCCAAAACCACAGCCCTGCATGTGCCCTACAAAGGCGGCGGACCTTCGGTGGCCGCAGTGGTGGCCGGAGAATCGCAATGGACCATCACCCCGGCACCGGCAGTGGCCGGCCTGATCAAAGGCGGCAAGCTGCGCGCCGTCGCGCACAGTCTGCCCAAACGCACCGCGCTCCTCGGCGATCTGCCGGCGATCGCGGAAACCGTGCCGGGTTATCAATACGGTGGCTGGAACGGCCTGCTCGCACCGATCAAAACACCCAAGCCGGTCCTGGCCAAGGTGCGCGAATTGCTGGTGAAAACCACCGAGAACGCGGAATTCAAAGTGGCTTTCGAAAAACAAATGACTGAAGTCACCACCAACACGCCGGAAGAATTCCGCAAGTTTTTGACCGACGAAATCAAAAGCATGGGACCGGTGGTCAAAGCCGCCGGACTCAAAGCCAACTGATTCCGCAAATCCAAGGCCTCGGGGCGGCTGCGGCCGCCCCTTTTTTTGTGCAGTTTTTGCTTGCAGCCATCGCCTCAGCACGTTCGCCCTGAGCAGCATCGCAGCCGAGGCTCCGACCAAATTGGTCTGGCAATGGTTGCCTTACCCAGTCAAACCCGACAGAATTCCCGCCAAAGGCTGCTGCTGTTCAGAAGACCTTAAAACCCGACAACACAGGAGGAGCCTCATGAAGGTCAAACTTGTTGTTTCCGCATGGCTGGTCGCCAGCGGATTTTTCCCTACAATCAGCGCGTTCGCCGCCGACACCTATCCCAGTCGGTCAATCCGCGTAATGGTACCCAACGGCGCAGGGAGTTCGGTGGATACCCTGACCCGCATCGTGACCACCAGCATGAGCGATGTCATCAAGCAGCAATTGGTGGTCGATAACCGCGCTGGCGCCGGCGGCGTCATCGGCATGGAAATTGGCAAAGGCGCCAATCCGGACGGCTACACGCTGATTGCCGCAACCACCGCGGCATCAACGATCGCGAGACTGCTGGTAAAAAATCCCACTTACCATCCGGTGAATGACTACGACATGGTCGGGCAGTTCGGCGTGACGCTCAACGTGCTGGTGGTCGCCAATGCCATGCCGGTCAAATCGGTGCCGGAACTGATCACCTACGCCAAGGGCGGCAAACAACCGTTCAACATGGCCTCGGCCGGCGTCGGTTCACAAAGCCACCTGTCGGGCGCGTATTTCATGCTGGAGGCCAAGTTTGATTCACTGCACGTGCCGTACAAGGGCGGCGGCGCCTCGGTGGCAGCGCTGGTCGCGGGAGAATCGCAGTGGTCGCTGACGCCGTCAGCCGCTGCGATGACCCACGTCAACGCCAAACGCATGCGCGCGATCGGACACAGCCTGATCAAACCGACCGCCCTGCTGCCCGGCATCCCGCCCATCTCCGACACCATACCGGGCTTCGACTACACCGGCTGGATGGGCTTCATGGTACCCAAGGGCACGCCCAAACCGATCATTGAGAAGCTGCGTGTGGCCATGGTCGAAACCATGAAAATGCCGGATGTCGTCAAAGGCATGAATTTCCAGGGTACCGAAATCATCATCTTGGGGCCCGTGGAATTCCGCAAGGAAGTGCAGGAGTCGATGGTCAAAAATGCGAAGCTGGTAAAAACCGTCGGACTGCAGGCGAATTGAATTAGCTGTCAAACAACGGGGCGCGCGGATTTCCGCGCGGCCCGCTTTTTTTGTGGAGAACGGGAAAAATGATATTGGACGCCATGGTCGACCGCGGGCTTTCGGACGAGACCCGCATGATGCGCGAAGTGACCCGCAAATTTGCCAACGAACATGTCATTCCGTTCACCCGCAAGAACTGGCAACGCGAATGGAACATGAATCCGGATGAGCGCCTGCCGCCGGAAATCCTGCAGATCGCGGACAAAATCGGCATCCGCACCCTGGGCATCCCGGAAGAATTCGGCGGCACCGCGCTGGACCCGAAAACGGAAGTGCAGACCTTCGCGGTGATTTCGGAAGAAATTTCGCGCGGCGACTGCGGACTGGCGGAAAAAATGGTGCAGATCTGGAAAGTATCGGTGCTGCTCCGGAACGTCGCGCCCCGTCATCTGCAGGAACGCTGGTTCCCGCGCGTGGTGGCCGATCCGGCATTTACCCTCTCGCATTGCCTGACGGAGCCGCGCGGCGCCTCCGACCGCTGGCTGCCGTACAACGTGCCGGAAGCGGCGATGCAGACCAAGGCGGTGAAAAAGGGGGACCGCTGGGTGATCAACGGCCGCAAGCAGTTCATCACCAATGCTTATGACGCAAGCCTTTATGTGATCTACGCCAACACCAACACCAAAGTCGGCATGCTGCAGGGCACCTCGAGCTTTCTGGTGCCGCGCGACACGCCGGGCCTCACCGTGCAGCGCTGCAATGAAACGCTGGGCGGCCGCTACATGAACAACGGCGAGATCTCGTTCGAGGACATGGAAATCCCGGAAGACCACCTGCTGGTGGAGAACACCGCGCTGGCCAAGGCGGGTATTTATTTCCGTCCCGGCAAGATCATCCAGGGCTCGAAGAACATCGGTGTCGCGGTGCGCGCCTTCGAGGAAACCGCCAAGTACGTGCAGAATTATGTGCAGGGCGGCAAAATTCTGATCAAGCATCAGGCCACGGCAATCCGGCTCGCCGAAATGGCCACCAAGATCTGCGCCGTGCGCGGACTGCTGCGCGAAGCCTCGCGCGCGGTCGACGAAAACGCCCCGGAAGCGGAAGTGTTGTGCAATATGGTCAAACTCTATGCTTCTGAATCGGTGCTGGAAGTTTGCAAACATGCCGTGGAACTGCACGGCGGCAACGGCACGATGCTTGAGTTCGGCATCGAGAAACTGTATCGCGACGCAACCATGTATCTGCACATGGACGGCACGGTGGACGTCACCAAGTTCAAGATCGTGAAAAACCTGTTCCCGGACACCGCCGGCAAATACGCCGGCCCGGAGGCCTGACAACGCAGGTTTCCGGTACGGGTGGGGGCGCGCACGCTACAATCGCGCCTCGGTCGATTTCCACAAAATGGTTGAAAACCATTTTCAGTCTCCTCCCTTCTCCTCTCGGGAGAAGGGTCGGGGATGAGGGAGAAAACGCGACCATTCACTGAAGCAATACGGAGCAAACCTGTTGAAAGCCCTGATCGTCAAAGAACACGGACCGCTGGAAAACCTGCTGCTGGAAGAAGTACCGGATCCCGTGCCAGGCCCCGGCGAAGTGCTGGTCGATGTCCATGCCGCCAGCGTCAATTTTCCCGACCTGCTGGTGATCGGCGGCACCTACCAGATCCTGCCTAAACGCCCGTTCAGTCCCGGCAAGGACATGGCCGGTGTGGTTGCCGCGGTCGGCGCCGGTGTGACCACCTGCAAACCCGGTGATCGCGTCGCGGCGCAGAACGAATACGGCGCTTACGCGCAGAAGTGCGTGGTCAAGCAAGCGACCTGTTATCCGATGCCGGAAGCGATGAGTTACGCCGATGCCGCAGCAATGGGCATCGCCTATCCGACGGCGCATTTCGCGTTGGTCGAGCGCGGTCAGTACCAGCCCGGCGAAACCGTGTTGATCAACGGCGCCGCCGGCGGCGTCGGCATCGCCACCATCCAGGTCGCCAAGGCACTGGGCGCCACCGTGGTCGCCAGCGTCAGCAGCGAGGCCAAGGCCAAACTCGCCAAGGAAATGGGCGCCGATCATGTGGTGCGCACCGATGTGCCGAACCTGCGCGATGCGTTCCGCGACCAGGTGCTCGCCGCTGTCGGCAAACGCGGCGTCGACATCATTGTCGATCCGGTCGGCGGTGACGTGTTCGACGCCAGCCTGCGCGTCATTGCGTGGTCGGGCCGGCTGATCGTCGTCGGTTTTGCCGAGGGCCGCATTCCCGAAGTCAAAGCCGGCCATCTGCTGGTGAAAAACATCGCCATGCTTGGTCTGCAGTACAGCGCCTACCGCGACCGCCAGCCGGAAAAAGTACGCCGCGTGCAGCAGGAATTGTTCGACTGGTACGCCGCCGGCAAAATCAAACCGCATGTGATGGCGGCGTATCCGCTGGCACAGTATCAGGATGCGTTGCGTGCGGTGCGCGACCGCAAGGTGGTGGGCAAGGTCGTGATCATGACCCGCCAGTGATCAGCCCGGCATCCACGATGATTATATAAGTAATTGTTTTTAAACAATACTTAATATCTTGGCGGCACGGCTTGTAATGCCACACGAAGTGTAGACAATACCCACTTTTCCGGAACATCCCGCCATGCAAAATCCCAAACCCGACACCAGCCAGCTAGGCACTTTACCGCGCTGGATCTTCATGAGCCGCTGGTTGCAGGCGCCGCTGTATATCGGTCTGATTGCCGCGCAGGCACTGTATGTATGGCAATTCTGGCGCGAGCTCATGCATTTGATTGCGGAGATGACCGCCAATAACATCACCGAGGCGCAGATCATGCTGATCGTGCTCGGCCTGATCGACGTGGTGATGATTTCCAATCTGCTGGTGATGGTCATCGTCGGTGGCTGGGAAACGTTCGTCTCGCGCCTCGACCTGCAGAACCATCCAGACCAACCGGAGTGGTTGTCGCACGTCAATGCCGGCGTACTGAAGGTCAAGCTCGCCACCGCCATCATCGGCATCTCTTCAATCCACCTGTTACAGACCTTCATCAACGCCGCAAAACTCGAAGAAAAGACAATGATGTGGCAAACCATCATTCATCTGACCTTTGTGATGTCAGCGGTGGCCATCGCCTATACCGAAAAACTCACCCAATCGACGCCGCGGTCGCACCGTCCCGGAGCCGTGGCCGGGGATACTCAAACAGATCACTGAGACCCAAACCACACCCGCAGCCTCCGGGTTTGGCAGCAATATAAATTGAGTATGATGGGGGCGGAATGATCGGCAAGAACACGGCAGCTACGCACCGTGACCAGGGGACCAAGCAACAATGCCGTTCGCGTTCAGGACACAACTGCACCGGATTGAGGATGAAGGGAGTGGCTTCCGGCCCCGCCCCGTTCAACTGCTGATCGCGATTGCAGTCTGCCTGGTGGTGGTCGGTGCCGGCACTTTGATCGTCAACCAGCAGGCGCGCCAACTCGAAGCCCGGCAACGGGTGGACTTGCTGGTTCTCGGCTCTTCGATACGCGCACGCCTCAGCCGCGAACTCAACCGGGTGCTCTACCTGACCAGCGGTTTGAGCAGTTACCTCGCGGTGCGTCGCAACGATCTGCAGCGCGAGGAAATCGAATCCATCCTTGGCAGGCTGTACCACGAATCCAGCCATGTGCGGAATTTCGCCATCGCCGTCGGTTACCGGCTGACCTACGTATACCCGGTCAAGGGCAATGAAAAAGCCATCGGCCTCTACTACCCCGATGTGCCCGCGCAGTGGCCCGCGGTCAAACGTACGGTCGACAGCAGGCAACCGGTGCTGATCGGCCCGGTCAAACTGGTGCAGGGCGGGGTCGGACTGATCTACCGGGTACCGATATTCATCAACGACAAGTACTGGGGCCTGCTGTCCTCAGTCATCGACTCCGAATCCCTGCTGGGGGAGGCTTTGTCCGAAGGCGCATCCGGCGCTTACGCACTGGCCATCCGCGGCAAGGACGCACTGGGCATGGCGGGCGAAACCTTCTGGGGGGATGCCGCGCTGTTCGATCACCACGATGCGCAAATGCTTGAACTCGAAGTGCCGGGCGGCAAATGGGTGATGGCGCTGCGCGTCACCATGCCGCCGCAACAGGAAAGTTTGTGGCTGATGCGCGGCCTGGTCTGGCTGCTGGCGCTGATCCTCGGCTGGAGCACGCTGATCGTGCTGATGCAGCGATCAAAGCTCGCGCGGCAGGCGATGTTCGACCCACTGACCCGCCTGCCCAACCGCCTGCTGACCGGCGACCGCGTCAATCGCGTGCTGTCCGGCTTGCGCCGGGATACAGCGCGCACCGGCCTGCTGCTGTTTATCGACCTCGACGGCTTCAAGCTGATCAATGACCAGTTTGGTCACAAGATGGGTGATCTCGCTTTGCAAAGTGCCGCCGGTCGCGTCGCCGATGCCGTGCGCGAAACCGACACCGTCGGCCGCTGGGGCGGCGACGAGTTCGTGGTATTCATGGAAAACGTCGATCGCAACAACATCAACGACGTGATCGAAAAAATCCGCCAGGCCGTCGAACTGCCGGTGGTTTCAAGCGCCGGACCGCTTAAAGTGGGCGCATCGATCGGCTTTGCTTTCGCACCGATCGACGGCCTGACGCTTGACGAACTGGTGCGCGCTGCCGACGGACGCATGTACGCCGACAAGGCGACACGGCGTCCCGCACGCTGACTACCGCTTCACTTCAGCACCAGCGGAATGACCGGCGCCGGCAGCGGCATCATCTGCAGTTCCAGCCCCCTTCAGCTTTTGGCCACAACAGATTTTGCGTCAGCGGCAAACTGCAACTCGATCAAGCGCATCACTTCCGCCGCCGCGCCCTGCGCCTCCTCTCGGGTCAACGCCTCAGCCGCGTCGGCATCACGCTTGCGGATCGCCGCCAGCATCGCGCGCAGACCCTTGATGCTTTCCTTCGAGCGGGTGGCGGAACGCTGCGGGTGCGACAGGCCCAGCGCGCGCCAGCGCCAGATGCGGGCGTGCAGTGTGCCGAGCATGGACGACAGCGTTTCGCTGCCGGCACCGGTAAACAACACGTCGTAAAAGCGATTTTTGGTTTCCAGCACTTCCTGTGCGTCGCCGCGCTCGTAGGCGCCGACCACCACGTCCAGCGCCTGCGCGAGGCGTTTAATGTCGATTTCCCCGGCATGCTGTACGAACAGCCGCGCCGCCAGCCCTTCGAGCACTGCGCGTATGGTGTAGAGATCCTTGGCCTCGGCCAGCGACAACGCACGCACCACCGGCCCCTTGTTCGGCACGTTGGCGATCAGGCCTTCGGTTTCGAGCTGGCGCAGCGCTTCGCGGATCACCGTGCGCGACACGCCCATCATTTCAGTGAGCTCGCGTTCAATCAGCCGGGCCCCGGGCGCGAGTCGGCCGTCGATGATGGCGCCGCGCAGGCCATCCAGCACTTGCACCCGAAGAGGCGCTGCAAGTCTTTGAATTTGTTGTATATTTTTATCAGGCATAACTGCCGGTCAAGTCATGCAGGTCATCTAATTGACCCGCCCTGTAATACCGTAATACGATAATACGCATTACAAGACTGCGCAACCAGCACCAGCCGCTCCGCGCAAAATCCGTGATCATCCGTTCAACCGCAACAGGAGCACCCGTCATGAGCACCCCCGTCAAAGTCGGCATCGTCGGTCTCGGCCGCTGGGCCAAAGTACTGACCCGCGCCGCCAAAAAATCGGACAAAATCCAGATCGTCGCCGGTTACAGTCGTTCGCAGGAAAAGCGTGATGCCTTCGCCAAGGAAATGGGCGTGGCCGCGGTACCTGACATGCAGGCGATGCTGTCCAATCCGGAAATCAAGGGCGTGATCCTGACGGTGCCGAATGAACAGCATCTGCCGATGGCCGAAATCGTCGCCAAGGGCGGCAAACATGTCTATACCGAGAAGCCGATTTCGCAGACCCTGGAAGACGGCCTGAAAATCGAGGCGCTGCAAAAACAGTACGGCGTCACCGTCACCGTCGGCCACAGCGCACGGCTGATGGCCGGCATCCGCATCATCAAGGAAAAAATCGACGCCGGCGAACTGGGCCGTGTCGCCTTCATCGAGGCGAACTTCTCCAACGAACGTGCACTGGAACTAACGCCACAGACCTGGCGCTGGTACAAGGATCGCGCCCCCGGCGGACCGCTGTCGCAACTGGCCATCCACCAGTTCGATGTGCTGCATCTGCTCGGCGGTGAAGTGCAGGAAGTGTCGTCAATGGCCTCCAAGCTGTCGCCGGTCGGCGCTGAAGTGGATGATCAGTCAATGACGCTGGTGCGTTTCAAGGACGGCAAGGTCGGATATGTCGGTTCGTGCTGGACCTCGCCCGGCATTTTCGCGGTACGCGTGTTTGGCTCCAAGGGTCTGATGCACTACGAAATCGATTTCGGTACCTGGGATACGCCGCACCTGCTGCACAACAATTCCGTGCTCTACATCCAGCGCGGCAAGGACGGCTGGGCCAAACGCGAAGACATCAAGCTGCCGGAGTCCGACATGTTCCGCGCCGAGCTCGAGGCCTTCGCCGGCAGCTGCCTGTCCGGCAAAACAAATGAACTGACGGCGCACAACGGCAACGTCGCGGTGGCGATGACCAATGCCGCGCTGAAGTCGATTGACCGCAAGGGTCTGTGTGTCACCATCGACGAAGTGATGGCTGACGCCCGCGCCAAAAACGACGCGAAACGCGCCGCCTGAACGGCGGTAATTGGTGATTGGTAACTGGTAAATGGGCTCCAGCCCACCACCCTTCGCCAATCACCAGTTACCAATTACCAGTTACCAATCACCAGTCACCAGTCACCAGTCACCAGTTACCAGTCACCAGTCACCAGTTACCAGTCACCAATCACCAATCACCATTGGGCAAAACCATGACCCGCTACTTCATAGACCTGACTCAGCCCGAAATCGCCGCGCAGTTGAAAAAAAATCCGCTGGTGATCCTGCCCGCGGGCAGCGTCGAACAGCACGGCCCGCACCTGCCCACCGGCACCGATATCTATGCCGCCAATGTGATCGGCCATGCCGTCGCCGAGCGCATGGACGGCCTGGTGCTGCCGGGTGGACCACTGGGCGTGACACCGATGCACATGCCCTTCGAAGGCACCATCACGCTGACGCCGGATACCTATCAACGTGTCGTCACCGAGACCTGCGCCTCAACCGCGCAGCACGGCGCCAAGCGCCTGCTGATTCTCAACTGGCATGAGGGCAACATCCCGTCGCTGGCGATTGCATCCGAAAAATTGCATCGCGAAGTCGGCATGAGCGTAATCGTGGTCCAGGCCTGCTACGTCGCCGCCGAACTCTACGGCCACGACTGCGGCGGCCTGACCCACGGCGGCGAGATCGAAGCACTGGCGGTGCTGGCCTATCAGCCGGAGCTGGTGCACCTCGACCGCATTGAATATTCCTCCGACCACGGCCACGGCCGAAAATGGGATCGTCTGCGCCGCACGCGGAGTTATCAGCCGGTCCTGCGTGACATCAAGACCATCGCTTCCACCGGCTGGTACGGCGCACCGGAACACGCCACCGCAGCGAAAGGTTTGAAGATGTTGAATGACATCGCCGATGCCATCGCCAAGGAATGCGGCGAGATTTTCGCGCTGCTTGACGAAGCACAGGGCGGCACCGCAGAAATTGAGCATTTGAAAATCGCGAGGTAAATGATCGCCCCCCTCACCCGGCCTCTACTTCGTGGCAAGTGTTCCCTTGTCCCCGAAGGAGAGGGGCTGAACAGAGATCAATTGCAATGATGCGCAATTAAACAGGAGTTTGTAATTCATGGCCAAAGTCCTCACGCAAGTCGAAGCCAAAAGCATGGGCCTGCCCGGCCGCAAATCGCTGGAGATTGTGTCCGGCGAAAAAGGCGCACAGGCGGTCACGCTGCGGCTGGTGGAAATCCCACCGGTCAAACCCGGCGACAGTCCGCGCGGCCGGCATTTCCACCAGGGCTTCGAGGAATGCATTTTCGTGATGTCCGGTGAAGGCTGCACTGAAGCCGACAGCGGCAACTATCCGCTGAAAGCGGGCGACACCATCCTGATTCCCTCGGGCGAAAAACACGCCACCCGCAATACCTGCAACGAACCGCTGGTACTGCTGTGTTTTTTCCCGGTGGCGGATATCTCGAAACAAACTCAAGAGCGGTAATTGGTAACTGGTGACTGGTAAATGGGCAGCAACACCACCCGCCCTCACCAATTACCAATCACCAGTTACCAATCACCAGTCACCAGTCACCAGTCACCAAAAAATGAACATAGACGTCCTCTGCCTGCGCCCCGAAGCCGATTTCACCCGCGTCGGTGTCGCACCACCGAAAAATATCAACATCGCCTACCGCAAACCCGATGATGCCGACCTGCCCGCGCTAATGAAACAGGTGCGCGCGGTGATCATGCCGGCCGTCGGGCCCAAACTGCCCGCTGCGTTATTCGAAGGAACCACACTCAAGGTGGTGCAGATCACCGGCGCCGGCGTTGACCGGCTCGACGAGGCTGCACTGAAAAAACTCGGTATCCCCGTGGCCAACGTACCCGGTGGCAGCAATACCGCATTAGCTGAGTACACCACCGCTTGTGCGTCACTATTACTACGGCGTTTTGCCTGGGCTGATGCCGAAATCAAAAAAGGTAATTACGTCGCCTTTCGCAACCGGATGATGGCCGACAACCTCGCCGGCATCGACGGCGCCACCGTCGGCGTGGTGGGGATGGGTGTAATCGGCATTGCCGTCGCCCAGGCCTTTCACCGCATCGGCTGTCAGATTGTCTACTTCGATCCGGCGCTGAAAGACAAGACCAAGGCCGATGCCATGAAAGCGCGCGGCATGACGCTGGACGAACTGCTGAGGACATCGGATGTGGTCACGTTGCATGTGCCGCTGATGCCTGCCACCACTAATCTGATCGGTGCCAAGCAGCTCGCGCTGATGAAACCCGAAGCCGTGCTGATCAACGGCGCGCGCGGCGGCGTGGTCGATGAGGCCGCGCTGGCGCAGGCGCTGACCGACAAGCGCATTGCCGGCGCCGCCGTCGATGTCTACTCCATCGAGCCCGCGCCCGCGGACAACCCGCTGCTGCAACTGCAAGGAGAAGCTGCTTCACGCCTGTTATTGACGCCGCATGTGGCCGGTGTCACCCGCCAGTCGGCGGCCTTTCTGTTCAAAGTCTCCTGGGAAAACGTCCAGCATGTGCTGAGCGGCGGTACAGTCGCGCACCGCGTCTACTAAAATAGCGGGGAAACTTGCGGCACACCAAGCTGCCGCTTCAGGAGGAGTCCCGTTGAAACCCAGCAAGAAACTCGGCATCGCCGTCATCGGCGCCGGCCGCATCGGCACGCTGCGCGCGCGCCTGTCTGCGAAACACCCGTCCGTCGGTTTTCTCGCCATCGCCGACCTGGATCCGGCACGCGCTGCGGCGCTGGCCAAAACCACCGGCGCCGACCTGCATTCGGCCAACAACTTTGAAATGATCGAACACCCTGACGTCACTGCGGTGTTCGTCTCGACGCCCGAAGGCGAACATGCCGCGCCGATCAAACGCGCGCTTGAACTCGGCAAGCCGGTGCTGGTGGAAAAACCCATCGCGCTGTCGCTGCACGACGCCGAGGATATCCTCGCCACGCTGAAGGCTACCGGCGGTGAGCTGCGTGTCGGCTACAGCCGTCGCTACAAAGAATGTTATCTGCGCGCCAAGGAACAGATGATCCAGGGCCGGCTCGGCCGCGTTACCGGCGGCCTCGCCCGGGTCTACAACTCGCGCGCCCAGGCCTTCTCCATCCTGAAGCGCGATCCGCATGCCACCCCGGTGCTGGACGTGCTGACCTATTACGTCGATCTGATGTGCTGGTTCCTCGAAGGCAATCCCCCGGTGGAAGTGGTCGCCCGCGGCCAGCACGGCATTTTCCGCGACGCCGGTTACAGCGCGCATGACGTGACCTGGGCCATCGTCACCTTTGCCGATGGCGCGGTGATCAACTTCGGCGTCAGTTATGCGCTGCCCGCAAAATATCCGACGCTGGGCCAGTCCGACCGCGTCGAACTGCTGGGCACCGAAGGCACCATGCTGATCGATGATGACCACATGGACCATGTGCTGTATTCAGACAAAGGCATCCCGCATGCCTACGTGCCGGATCACGCCGTCAATATGGCCTTCCTCGGCAGCAATACCGCGGGCGATTGGGCCGTGGGTGATTTCTGGGGGCCGCTGGGCAATGAAACCCGCGCCTGGCTCGACCATCTGGCTACAGGCAGTCCGACAGTGCACACCACGCCGGAGCAGGCGATGATCAATCTGCAAACAACCATCGCCATTGAGCGCTCGGCGCGTGACGGCAAGCCGGTGCGCCTGCCGCTGGAAACCTGAACAAAAATTACAACAACACTCACGATCTGGCTGGAGAAGAATCATGTTTCGATCCGTATTCGCGGTCTGTGCCATCGTCCTCGCCACCGCGGCGGTGGCGCAGAATTACCCCAACCGCCCCGTGCGCATGATCTCGCCCAACCCGCCCGGAGGCGCCAATGACACCATCGGCCGCATCATCGCCGTCAAACTCGGTGACGTGCTGGGACAACCGATGGTGATCGATAACCGCGGCGGCGCCGGCGGCACGCTGGGCGCGGAAATCGCCGCGCAGGCCAATCCCGACGGTTACACGCTGCTTGCCGGCTCGGTCTCTACACACTCGTTTTCACCAGCGCTGAAAGCCAGGCTTAATTACGACCCGGTGAAGGACTTCACACCAATCTCTCTGTTCGCCATTTCGCAAAATCTGCTGGTGACCAATCCGTCTCTGCGCGTAAACACGCTGGCTGAACTCGTCGCACTGGCCAAGTCAAAACCGAAGTCGCTGAACTACGCCTCGGGCGGCACCGGCTCGACCAGCCATTACGCGATCGCACTGTTCGTGCACCGCGCCGGCATCAATAAGGAAACCGTGCACATCCCGTACAAGGGCGGCGCACCGTCGGTGGCTGCCACCATGTCCGGAGAAACGCAGTTTTATTTCGGCCCGATGGCGAGCATGACCTCACAGGTCCAGGCCGGCAAACTGAAAGCGCTGGCAGTCGGCGGCATCAAACGCTCACCCACGCTGCCCGACGTGCCGACCGTCGCCGAAGCCGGCATCCCGACTTACCAGTCCTTCGGCTGGTTCGGCATGCTGGCACCGGCCAAAACCCCAAAGCCGATTATTGCCAAGCTGCATGCAGCTACGGTGCGCGCCGTCACCGCGCCCGACATCGGGCAGAAATTTCTGCAGCTCGGTGTAGATCCGGTGCACAACACGCCGGACGAGTTTGGGCGCTTCATTGCCGATCAGCTTGTCCGTCACAAAAGTGCGGTCAAGGAACTGGGCATCCAAGGCGAATAGGGTGGACTTGCGCGTATAAGTAGGACGGCGCGATTGAAGCTCTCGCGCAGCTAAAACCACGCCATAGCCGCGCATCGGGGTATACGCGCTAGTCCTCATTTAGCCCGGTGGCCATCGCAGCGGGCGTCCGGCGAGGATGTGCAGATGCAGGTGAAACACCGTCTGCCCGGCCTCGGCACCGTTATTGACTACCAGCCGGAACGCATCCCCCACCCCCAGTTGCCGCGCCACTTTTCCTGCCGCCAACAACAGATGTCCGAGTAAAACCTGATCCGCATCCCCGGCATCCGCCAGTCGCGCGATCTCCAGCTTCGGGATCAGTAGCACATGAGTAGGTGCCTGGGGATTGATATCGCGAAAAGCGAGGCAATGTGCGTCTTCATAGACGATATCGGCCGGAATCTCGCGAGCAATGATCTTGCTGAATAAGCTGGCCATAAAAATCCTTTAAAAACAAATGGTTATAGCAGGCAGCCAAGGCGGCCCGGCGTATCACAACAATTTGATTATTAAGCGTTTTTTTGATGCTAGCTGGCGCCAGCCCTTCCGTCAAAGCCAGTGTTTACTGACAGCATTTGGTGCGACGCAATAAATATTTAGCCCAAACCCTTGACATGCTGCCGACTGCCCTTATAATTCTAATTGTGCGGTGCAATATAAACGCACCCAAAAATTTAAGCTTACCAAGTAGAAATTTTTAAACAATTGTTTTTAAAAGGAGATTCAAATGTATCAGACTCCAGAGCAACTTATTGCAATGAACAAAGCCAACATGGAATCCGTGATGCGCTTCGCTGGCGTAGCCATCGAAGGCACCGAGCGCATGATCGAACTGCAAATGAAAGCCGCGAAATCCGCGTTTGCCGAAGGCATCGAAAGCGCGAAGGCGCTGGCCGCCGTCAAGGATTTCCAGCAATTCGCCGCGCTGAAAGACACCCTGGCGCAACCGTCGCTGGATAAAGCCACCGCCTACGCCAAAAGCGTTTACGACCTGACCTCCGAGACGCAAGCTGAATTCGGCAAGCTGGTTGAAGCGCAAGTTTCCGACTTCAACAAAGAAGTCGTGACCACGCTGGACAAGATGGTGAAATCAGCTCCGGCCGGTTCCGAAGTCGGCGTCGCCGCCGTCAAATCGGCCATCGCCGCGGTCAACTCGGCCTACGACAATCTGACGAAAGTCGGCAAGCAGTTCGCGCAAGCCAGCCAGGCAAACCTGGAAGCTGCCGCGACGCAAGCGACTGCCACGGTGAAAAAAGCTTCGAAGAAGTAAGTTCTCAAAAGCAGTTCCGCTGCAAACAAAAAGCCCCCGGAGTTCCGGGGGCTTTTTTCTTGGGTATCAACAAAATTACCCCCCTTTAGACAGATTCAGGGGTTTCGCTCAGCATTCATTACTCATCACTCCGCGCTGGAATTCAAGCCGACACCCACGGAAAACCAAGGTTGCTGACACCGGACTTCAGCAGCGCAATTCCTTCAGCCACCTGCGCGGCGTTGCCGCGCACGCCCAGCTCGATAAAGCGTTCAGGCGTCACCCGCGGCAGGCTGAACACCTTGAGCGCGGGATAAGCGCGCAGGCATTCGTTCATCAGTTCGATCAACTGACTCTCCCCCGCCTCGCGCACAATGATCGCCGCCTCCACCGCGCGCTCTGCACCGGCATGCGCATAGTGGGTATCGAGAACCCACGCCAGCATCGGCCATGCCATCTCCGGGAAGCCGGGCAGGAAATAGTGATTGCGAAAACTGAAGCCGGGAATGCGGTTGTACGGGTTGGGAATGATCGCGCTGCCCTCGGGGAATTCGCCCATCATCAGCCGCTGTGGCGTGACCCCCTTGGGATCGTCGCGGAACCGGCCGCGGATCTCGGCCTCTGCTTCAGGATGCAACTTGAGCGCGACGCCTGCAGCTGCGGCGGCACTTTGCCGCGTGTAGTCATCCGGTGTGGCGCCGATGCCGCCGAAACTGAAAACAACATCGCCGCCGGTAAAGGTCCGGCGCAAGGTCGCAACGATCAGTTCAGGTTCGTCACCGAGGTATTGGGCCCATGACAAATCGATGCCACGTTCCGCCAGTGTGGCAATAGCCTTGGCCAGATGTTTGTCCTGGCGTTTGCCGGACAGGATTTCATCACCGATGATGATGGCGCCGAATTTCATGGGAAGTTACACGCAAAAAATGTACGTAAAAAAGCGAACTCCGCAGACCGGATCGGCCGGCGTGACAGCCCGCAGGATTCAACTGTGGATGTAACTTTCCAGTTGCTGGATGGTTTGCTGCTGCTCCTCGATCACCGCTTTCACCAGATCACCGATCGACAACACACCAACCACACGCCCGTTGTCGAGCACCGGCAGGTGGCGAATGCGGCGGCCGGTCATCAACGCCATACAGTCGTCTACAGTCTGCTTCGGCGTCACCGAAACCACCTTGTCCGACATGATGTCGCGCACCGCGAGTTCATGGGAGGATTTTCCGAGCAATATGACTTTGCGCGCATAGTCGCGCTCGGACATGATGCCGCGCATCGCATCACCGTTCATCACCAGCAGCGCGCCGACGTTTTTTTCGGCCATCAGTTTCAGCGCCTCGAATACATTGCTTTCCGGAGTGACTGACAACACACTGCCGCCCTTGCCCTGCAACAACTGGCTGACTGTTTTCATGATTTCTTCTCCGGAAAATATCGACTAACAGCGGTCGGTTGCTACCGACTGAGGAATCAGTCTAGCCAATTTTCGCGCCGACGCAAGCGGCGGCGTGGCCATTTTATTTTCCGGTGATTGCGCCAGCTTTCTGCAGCAGGTTTTGTGCCATGCGGATATTGGCAATGTCCACCAGGCGGCCGTCGACCTGCACCGCGCCCTTGCCTTCACGGGCGGCCTGCGCCATGGCTTCCACAATGCGTTGCGCCTTGGTGATTTCCTCGGGCGACGGGCTGAACACCTGATTGGCCGCCTCGATCTGCGTCGGGTGGATGGCCCATTTACCCTCAAAACCGAGCGCCGCCACGCGCCGCGCCGCAGCGAGATAACCTTCCGGATCCTTGAAGTCGCCGTACGGCCCGTCGATCGGCCGCAAGCCGTACGCGCGACACGCTACCAGCAGGCGCACCTGCGCCGCATGCCAGGGATCCGTCTGATGAAACACCCGGCGACCCTCCGCATCACAGTCAGTCAGCACGCCGTACTCCGGATGCAACCCGCCAATGATGGTGGTGCGGGCCCGGGTTGAGGCCGCGAAATCGCCGGAACCAAAGGCCAGCGCTTCGAGCCGGCGACTGGATTGCGCAATGGCTTCAACATTGGCCATGCCCAGTGCCGTTTCAATCAGCACTTCAAAACCGATGCGCTTGTCGCCGCTCTGACCCTGCCCCCGCCCCTGCGCCTGTTCAATCTGGGTCACCAGCATGTCCAGCGCATACACATCCGCCGGCACGCCGACTTTGGGAATCACCAGCATGTCCAGCCGCGGACAGTGTTCAACCAGATCGACCACGTCGCGGTACATGTAATGCGTATCGAGGCCATTGATGCGCACCGCCATCACTTTGCGGCCCCATTCGACATCGTTCAGCGCGGCGATCACGTTCTTGCGCGCCCGCGGTTTGTCATCCGGCGCCACCGCATCTTCGAGGTCGAGAAAAATCACGTCGGCCGCCGACTTGGCCGCCTTTTCGAACAGCGCCGTGTTGATGCCGGGGACCGCCAGTTCGGACCGGGTCAGGCGCGGCGTTGCGGATTCGGGTTGTGTAAAGCTCATGTCATTTTCCTTTGTTCGCGACAGTACCCGACATCTGCTCGAGCACCGTGATCAGCGCCGCCAGGTCATCCTGCCCGCGGCCCTGCCCCATCAGCGCATTGATCTGCTGCATCACCGCAGCACCCCCGGGTGATGCAATGCCGGCTTCGCGCGCCAGCTCGAGCACGATGCCGAGGTCCTTGTGATACAGCCGGGTGTCGATGCCCTTGGCGTAGTTGCGTTCCACCATGCGTTTGCCGAACAGTTCCATGACACGGCTGGCCGCAACACCACCCAGCATCACTTCACGCACCTTGGCCGGATCTGCGCCGAGCCTGCCGGCGAGATGCAGCGCTTCGGCCACGCCCTGCGTCGCCACCAACAAAGCCAGTTGATTGCAGGCCTTGGTGATCTGGCCGGCGCCAATGCCGCCGACGCGGGTGATGGTTTTTCCCATGCAGGCAAACAGCGGTTTGATGCGTTCGAATACTTCCGCTGTACCGCCAACCATGATCGACAGCGTCGCCTGCTCGGCACCCATCGGCCCGCCCGACACCGGCGCATCCAGCATGTCTACGCCTTTGCCCGCCAGCATCTCAGCCACCGCACGCGCGACCGCCGGAGAAATGGTTTCCATGTCGACCACCACGCTGCCGCGTTTGGCGCCTTCAATAATGCCGCCCGGTCCGATCACCACCGCTTCGAAATCGCTGGAAGCGGTCACCATGGTGAACACCACTTCTGATGCCGCGGCCAGCGCCGCCGGCGAGTCATAACGCCTTGCACCTGCTGCAACCAGGGGCGCGGCACTATCGGCGCGCCGTGCCCATACACCGAGCTGGTGTCCGCCCTTCAGCAAATGCTGCGCCATGTGGCGCCCCATCGCGCCCAGTCCGATGAATCCAACGTTCACGTGTATTCCTTTTTAAGCTTTGCCGATCCAGCCCAGCGCCATGATCAGCGGCAATGTGATCCAGAACAGTATAGTGGTCCAGCCGATCAGCAATGCTGCTGCGCCGGCATCCAGTTTAAAACGATCCGCCAGCAGCAACGCCGTCATCATTGCCGGCGTGGTGCCCTCGACCACCGCCGCGTACTGTGCCTCGCCCATGCCGGCATAAATCTGCGGCGCAATCAGCCAAACGATGAATGGCGTCATCAGCAGTTTGATGCCGGCCACGGCGAGAATCTCGCCACGCGGCACCAGATTGCGCCAGGGAATGGTCATGCCGAGCACGAACAGGATCACCGGAATCGTCGCCTGGCCGATGAAACGCGTCGCGTTGACCAGCGGTTCGTAGGTAAGGCCCAGCTGCTGACAGGCGAAGCCGAGCAGGAAGGCCCAGATCGGCGGCATGGTCAGCATCACGCCCAGCACCGCCGGCTGTTTGGTAGCGGAATCGCGAGAACCGAGGCGTGTGGCGATCCACACCCCCAGCGTCCAGACCACCGGCATGGTCATCAGCATGTCGTTGAACACCGCGTAACGCATCGCCCCGGCGCCGAAAAAAAACACCAGCACCGGCGCGCCGATGTTGAAGGTGTTGCCGAACATGCCGCCGAGCATCAGCGCAGCGCGCGTCTGATCGGTCAAATGCCGCCACAGCGGCAGGCGATACAGCATCACATAAAGAATACCGCCGGACACCAGCGAAGCGATGCCGACCAGCAGCGGCACCGACAGCAGGTCACGGTCGACCGGCGTGGTTGATGCCACCGCGAACAGGATGCAGGGATAAAACAGATACATCACCAGCCGGTTCAGATTGCTGCGCATCTGCTCGACGTCGGTGTCCGCGAAGAACCGCGGCCACAGCGCGCCGGCCGCCACCAGCAGCGATAGCGGCAGCATGACCTGCACCATCAGATCGACCAGTTGCGAGGCGTAATTCATGGTTTAAGCTGGAAAACCCGATTGAAATATAATAAAAATAATAATTAAATCAAATACTTATAAAGAAATAGCGCATCAGCCGCGCAGCGCCTCGGGATTCAGCAGATTCGGCGGTGTCTCGCCCTTTAACGCAGCCACCAGATTTTTCGCAGCGAGCATGGCCATTGCCTGGCGCGTCGCCTCGGTGGAACTGCCGACATGCGGCGCGAGCACGACATTGTCGAGCGCGAGAAATTCCGGATTGAGCTTCGGTTCGTTTTCATACACGTCGAGCCCGGCGGCGCGGATGGTGCCGTTCTTCAGAGCGGCAATCAGCGCCGCATCATCGACCACCCCGCCGCGCGTGGAATTGATCAGGATCGCCGACGGTTTCATTTTGACCAGTTGCGCCGCACCGATCAGGTGATGCGTCGCCGGTGAGTAGGGCACCTGCAGCACGATGAAATCAGACTGCGCGAGCAATGCATCGAACGCTACATAGCTCGCGTTGGCCTTGCGCTCCAGTTCCGGCTGGATGGGTTTGCGGTTGTGATAAATCACTTTCATGTCGAAACCCACGGCACGCCGTGCAATCGCCTGGCCAATGCGGCCCATGCCGATGATGCCCAGCGTGGCGTGATGCACGTCGACACCCAGCCATTGCTTCAGCCGCCAGCCGGTCCATTCACCGGTACGGACGCGGCGTTCGACCTCGGTGATACGCCGTGCCGCACCGAGCATCAGCGTCCATGCCAGATCCGCCGTACTGTCGTCGAGCACGCCGGGCGTATTAGTCGCCATCACACCGCGCACGGTGCAGGCCGTCACATCGATGTTGTTGTAACCAACCGCAATGTTGGCCACCGCCTTGAGATTGGGTGCGGCCGCCAGCAGCGCGGCATCAACACGGTCAGTCAGGCTGCACATCAGGCCGTCACAGGCAGCCAGCGCTTTGCCCAGCGCCTCCGGTGCATAGGGCCGATCACCCTGGTTGTCGATAACCTCGCAGTGCTGGCGCAGGTAATCCAGGGTTTCATCGAAGACTTCGCGGGTTACCAGGACACGGGGTTTGCGGTTTGCAGTCATGTTGATGTGATGTACAACGATTCAAAAAGATTTACTGGAATTGCGCCAGCCAGCGTGCAGCGCGCAGCAGGCGGGCATCACCCATGCGCGGCCCGACCAGTTGCACACCCAGCGGCAAACCATTGACGCCGCGCAGCAGTGGCACATTGATCGCCGGCATGCCGCAAAAGGTCCACAGCGTACAGAAAGCCGGGTCACCGGTCGACCCCAGACCGCGCGGCGCGGTGCCCGCCACCGACGGCGTCAGGATCGCATCGTATTTCACATAGAAATCATCAAACAGTGCATTGACCCGCGGAATTTGCGCCAGCGCGTTTTGGTAATCAGCAACGACTGTGGCGCGCCCACGCTCGATCTGTCCGCGCAATGAGGCTGACAATTTGTCCTTGCCGTTGCGCCATTCCGCTTCAAAATTCGCGGCGATTTCCGTTTCCATCACGGTGCGGTGCCAGTTCCAGGCCGGGACCGCGGCTGCCGGCATCGCGACTTCGGTCACACTGCCGCCCAGACGCTCGATCAGGCCGGCAACCACCGCGCGCATATCGTCCGTTGCTTCTTCCCAGCATGGCGTTTTGATAAAAGCCAGTCGTGGCGGCACCGCAGCCTCGACCGTGGTGAAATCGATCGGCTGCTCCATCAATTGCGCCGCCAGCAACGCCGCGTCGTCTACGGTCCGCGCGAACACGCCGATCTGGTCCAGCGCCGGCGACTGGCGCAGCACACCAGCCTGCGAAATCAGCCCGGCAGTCGGCTTGTAACCGTACACGCCGCAAAATGCCGCAGGCCGGATCGCCGAGCCGTTGGTCTGGGTGCCCACTGCCAGCGGCACCATGCCGGCAGCCACCGCCGCCGCGGAACCGCTGGATGAACCACCGGGCGTGTGTTCGGGATGATGCGGATTGCGGGTCTTGCCAGGCGCATAAGTGGCGAGTTCTGTGGTCACTGTTTTGCCGACGATGATTGCGCCCGCGTCGCGCAGGCGCGTAACGATGACCGCATCGACTGCAGGCCGGCGTCCGGCATGCAGCACCGTGCCGTTTTCGGTGGGCATGTCGGCGGTGTCGATGATGTCCTTGATGCCGACCGGAATGCCGTGCAGCGCTCCCAACGGCAGACCCGCGGCGCGACTGCGATCTGCAGCGCGCGCCTGCGCCAGCACCTGTCCAGGATCGAGAAAGGTCCACGCCTGCACTTGCGGTTCGCGGGCATTGATGCGCGCAAGGCAGCTCTGCGCCACCGCCTCCGCCGTAAACAAGCCGGCACGCAAACCCTGCGCAAGCGCGGTCGCAGACAACGCGTGCAGCGGCTCGCGCGAGGGGTCAGGCATGCCGGAAAAAGCCCGCGTTTACTTGTACAGCGTCTGCGGCAACCAGAGGCCGATGCCCGGGAACATGTAAAGCAGTATCAGCGCGATCACCTGGATCACCATGAACGGCATCATGCCGAGGAAAATCTGGTTCAGCGTCACATGCCTGGGCGCCACGCCCTTCAGATAAAACGCGGCCATGGCGACCGGCGGCGACAGGAACGCCGTCTGCAGATTCAGCGCCACCAGCAGGCCGAAGAACAGCGGATCGATGCCGAACTTGGGCAGCAGCGGGATGAATATCGGCATGAAAATGACGATGATCTCGGTCCACTCCAGCGGCCAGCCGAGAATGAAAATGATGCACTGGGCAAGGATCATGAACTGCAGCGGCGTCAGGCCCAGCGACAGCACCCAGTGCTCGATGATCTCCTGGCCGCCAAGCAGCGCGAAGGCTGCCGAAAAAATCGCAGAACCGACGAACAGCCAGCACACCATGGCGCTGGTTTTTGCAGTCAGGAACGACGACTCCTTGAGGATGGTGCCCAGCTCGCGCACCGTCGTGCCGACAGCGCCCACACCCGGGTTGCCACGGTAATGCGCGATGAAGCGGTAGGCGGCAGCCAGCCACAGGCCGCCAAACGCGCCCACTGCCGCAGCTTCCGTCGGTGTCGCCAGTCCCATCACGATGGAGCCGAGCACCGAGAGGATCAGCACCGCGAGCGGGAAAAAGGATCCCAGCAGCATTTTGAAGATTTCCAGACGCTGCCAACTCCACAGCCAGTAGATCAGCGCCATGCCCGCGGCACCGATGGCGAACATCACCCAGTACCAGATCGGCACCGGCAGACGTTCTGCGGTGGCCAGGGGCACCGCCGGTGCGGCTGCCGATTGCGCAGGCACTGCAACCGGTTCCTGCACTTTCCCGGTCGGCGGTTCCTGCAAGCCGGTGCCTTCCGCCGGTTTGTCCCCACCAGCCTCCGCCGGCGGCTCCTGCAATCCGGTGCTCTCGCCACCCCCAACCAGTCCGGTCTCTTCCTTCACATCCACGGCGACATCGCCGCCCGCCTGCACCAATCCTGCCGTGTTGGCCTGCTGCACCGGTGCGGTCGCCGTGTTGTAAAACAGCGCCAGAATGCCAATTATCGCCAGCGCCGGCAGCAGGGAAATAAACAACTGTGCCAGCACGGTTCGCGACGGAACGCCCGGCGCGCCACCCAGTGCACGGCCGAGGCCCACCAGTGCATTGCGTCCCCGCGCCTGCAGCGCCTCGGCAAACGCCGGCAGTGCGACAAAACGCTCCTTCTCGGGCAACGGCGGCATCCAGCTCGGTTTGATCAACGCCAATACAATCACATAACCGACGTACAGTCCCGCCAGCATGATGCCGGGGAAAAACGCGCCTGCGTAGAGCTGCACCACCGATACGCCGGCAGTCGCACCATACACAATCAACAGCACCGACGGTGGAATCAGAATGCCCAGGCAGCCGCCCGCGGTGATGGCGCCCGCGGCAATCTTGGTGTTGTAACCGGCGCGTAGCATCGCAGGCATCGCCAGCAGCCCCATCAGCGTCACCACCGCGCCGACAATCCCGGTGGCGGTCGCAAATATCGCGCAGGTGACGATGGTCGCCACAGCGAGTGACCCGGGTACCCGCGCCATGGACAGGTGCAGGCTTTTGAACAGCTTCTCGATCAGCGCCGCTCGTTCGACGAGGTAACCCATGAACACGAACAGCGGCACCGCGATCAGCACGTCATTCGACATCACGCCGTAAGCGCGCTGCACCATCAGGTCCAGCACCTGGCGGACAGCCAGATCAGGATCGACGCTGCGGTAGTAGAGCCACGCAAACAGCACGCCCATACCCATCAGCGTGAAGGCAGTCGGAAAGCCGAGCATGATCGCCACCACCACCAGCCCCAGCATCAGCAGGCCGAGGCTGCCGTTGGTCAGGTTGGTCCACGGCGTCAGCACGATGACCGGCACCACGATCAGCGCCATGATGGTGAAGCCGAACCACAGCTCCTTTCTGATTTTGATCATCGCCCGGCCTCCGGCTTGGCTGCAGCAGCCACTTCAACGTCTTCGGCGTGGACCATTTCCTTCAGCTTTTCGACGTCAACTTCTTCGACATCCTCCTCACGCGACGGCCAGTAACCCTGGCGCAGGCAGACAATGCAGCGAACGATTTCGACGATGCCCTGCAGCAGCAGGATGAAACCCGCCAGCGGAATAACCGTCTTGAAGGGATAGACCGGCGGGCCATCCGCAGTGATGTTCGAATGCTCGTTGATCGACCACGATTCAGCGGCATAGAAATACCCGGCGTAGGTCAGTGCGATGACGCCGGGAACAAAAAACACGATATACAGCAGCAGATCCAGCGAGGCCTGGGTCCGTGGCTGAAAAAACCCGTAAAGCACATCGCCGCGCACATGGCCATTCTTGGACAACGTGTAAGCGCCCGCCATCATGAACAGCGTGCCGTAGAGCATGATCATCGCATCGAATGCCCAGGCGTGGGGATTGTCGAGCGCGTATCGGGAAAACACCTCCCAGGTAATCAACAGCGTCAGCGCGACAATCAGCCACGAAAAAGACTGGCCGATGAAGGTGCTCAGTTTGTCGATAAACAGCAACAGTTTCTGCATGGCGTGAAATTCCGATCTTGTGAATCAAGCCGCCGTGGTGGCGCCTTCAGGCATCCAAAAAAAACACCATCCGGGGTGACCGGATGGTGTGCGGTTCAATACATCAGCGTTCTCGCTTCAGGACTTCTTCGCCGGTGCGGCCTGCTTGCCGAAATAGTGGTTGTAGGCCATGCGACGGTTGACGTTGGTATCCAGATCCCAGCGCACCGCGCGCTCGGCGAACGCCTTCTGCGACGCCTCGATCTCGACGAACAGCGGGTTGTCCTTGCGCTTGGCCGCTGCGGTGTCGTAACCGGTCAACTGGCGCTGCAGCACCGCATCCGGGGTCTTATAGAACTTGACGCCCTGCTTCTGCTGCATTTCGATGTAGTCCTGTGAGTAGCGATGGATCGCTTTCCACGACATGTCCTGGGAAGCGGCTTCCACGGCGTTCTCGATAATCGACTTCATCTTCGCCGGCAACGCATCAAACTTGGTCTTGTTGAACATGATCTCGAACTGCTCGGCATTCTGGTGGAAGCTTTGCAGCATGCACACCTTGGACACGTCCGGGAAACCGAGCAGCCGATCGGAAGAGGCGTTGTTGAATTCCGCCGCATCCAGCAGTCCGCGATCCATGGCCGGTACGATCTCGCCGCCGGGCAGCGCGTTGACCGCAGCCCCCAGTGCCGTGAACACATCAATCGAAATGCCCACTGTGCGGAATTTCAGGCCTTTGAAATCTTCAGCCTTGGTGATCGGCTTTTTGAACCAGCCCAGCGGCTGGGTCGGCATCGGCGCATACGGGAACGACACCACGTTGGCGCCGATCGAGGCATACAGCTTGGTCAGCAATTCCTTGCCGCCGCCGTATTTGTGCCAGGACAGCAGCATGTTGGCGTCCATGCCGTACGCCGGACCGGAACCCCACAGCGCCAGCGCATTCTGTTTGCCGTAGTGGTAGACCAGCACGCCGTGGCCGCCATCGAGCGTGCCCTTGGACACCGCGTCGAGCAAGCCGAATGCCGGCACTACCGCGCCGGCAGGCAGCACTTCGATTTTCAGATCGCCGCCGGTCATGTCATTGACCTTCTTGGCAAAATCGAGCGCGTATTCGTGGAAAATATCCTTGGCCGGCCAGGTACTCTGCCAGCGCATGCTGATCGGGCCAGCCTGCGCCTTCGCGATCATCGGGAACCCGGCAATGGCGGCGCCCGTGGTGGCGGCAGCTGCACCGGTCAGGAATTTACGCCGGGTGGGGCTGGCTTCTTTTTGCTTAACATCTTGTTTCTTAATCATTTTGCTCCTCCAGATCACGATGACAACACGAAACCGCAACGGGTGCCTGCAAGCGCGTTATTGATTAAATTCATTTACACGCACCCGTTACAACATTAGGGAATCAGCTACGAAGCACTCATTTGTATTTCTTTTTGTATAACCGTGAACTACGCAGATACTCGGATTTCGCCATGTGCAAGGCGATATTGTTTGATGGTCATCCTAGCGCCCGAAGCTGCCGAAATCAAGCCTTCCGGTGAGCCTGATAGCGGGTCGATTCTATCGCGGCAACTCTTACTGAATACTGACTGAAATCCCAGTCCAATCAATCCGTTCAGGGCAGCAGCAGCAAGTGCACCCGGTACGGTCCGTGTGCGCCCAGCGTAACGGTTTGCTCAATATCCGCCGTGCGCGAAGGTCCGGAAATGAAATTGACGGCCCGCGGCAAGGCGTCCCTTTCGCGACGCAGCAAGGCCCAGCCGTCTTCCATGCCGGTCACGATGCGGTTGCGCGAAACCACTGCAATATGGGTTTCCGGCAACAGGCTGGTCGCGGGCGGCGTATCGGGTCCGGAACACATCATCAGCGTTCCGGTTTCAGCAATCGCGCAAAAAGCGCCGGTGATGCCGACCAGATCGTCACCACCAGCAGAACGCACTTCAACCCGCAATCCCTGCGCTGCCCAGTCCAGCCCCGCAAACTCCGGCCAACACACCGCGGTCGACACCAGATTCAGGTCGCGCAGGTAGCGCGCCACGGCTGCGGGAATGTCCGCAACCGTTGTTACTGTATCAATGGTCGTTGACAGATTCAGCGCACGGTCGCGAAAGCGCGCTTCGATATCAGCATCCACCTGCGGCCGCGGCCCCTGCGGATGCGCCGCGATGTATTGAGCAACCGCTTCCCGCTCTTCAGAATGCCCCGTGACCGCCCTGCCCTGGGCAGTACGGATGCGGGCAAGGATGTTGGCGCGAGCAGACATTTCTCTAGGATTGAGGAGCGAGGATTGAGGATTGAGGAAAAGCTGCCGGAATGGGCACAGCGCGGCATATCCCCTGTTTTCCCTCAATCCTCAATCCCCAATCCTCCATCCTGAACTCACTCCTCACTCCTAAAATCATCCCAGCGTCGGCATGTTGAAACCGCCGGACACCGCCTTGTCATCCGGCCAGCGTGTGGTGACCACCTTGCCGCGGGTGTAGAAGCGCACGCCCTCGGGGCCGTGCACATGCTGGTCGCCGAACAGTGAATTGCGCCAGCCGCCGAAGGAGTAATAGGCAATCGGCACCGGGATCGGCACATTGACGCCGACCATGCCGACCTCGATCTCGCGTTCGAAACGGCGCGCAGCACCGCCGGAACGGGTGAACACCGCCGTGCCGTTGGCGTAAGGATTGGCATTGATCAGCTTGATCGCCTCGTCCAGCGATTTCACGCGCAGCACCACCAGCACCGGCCCGAAAATTTCGTCCTTGTAGATGGTCATATCGGGTTTGACATGATCGAACAGCGAAGCGCCGATAAAAAAACCTTCTTCATGGCCCGCGACCTTGACGCCACGGCCATCAAGCACCAGTTTCGCGCCAGCCGCCACGCCCTGATCCACATAGCCTGCAATCTTGTCGCGGTGCACGCGGCTGATCACCGGCCCCATGTCGGCGTCTTTCTGTTGTCCTGCGCCGATCTTGAGTTTGCCCGCCGCCGCTTTCAGCTTGGCCACCAGCTGGTCGGCAATTTCCTCGACCGCCACCACCGCAGAAATCGCCATGCAGCGCTCACCCGCCGAACCATAGGCGGCGCCGATCAGTCCGTCGGCGGCGAATTCAAGGTCGGCATCGGCCAGCACCACGGCATGGTTTTTCGCACCACCCAGTGCCTGCACCCGCTTGCCTTCTTTGGCGCAGGTTTCGTAGATGTATTTTGCAATCGGCGTCGAACCGACGAAGGACACCGCTTTCACGTCCGGGTGATGCAACAGCGCATCGACCGCTTCCTTGTCGCCGTGCACCACATTGAGCACGCCGTCGGGCAGCCCAGCCTCAGTAAACAATTCCGCCATGCGCATCGACGCCGATGGCACTTTTTCCGAGGGCTTCAGCACGAAGGTATTGCCGCAGGCGATCGCCACCGGGAACATCCACAACGGCACCATCACCGGAAAATTGAAGGGCGTGATTCCCGTGCACACACCCAAGGGCTGGCGCAGCGAATGGGTATCGACGCCGGTGCCGACATCCTCACTCATCTCGCCCTTCAGCAGGTGCGGAATGCCCATTGCGAATTCGACAACCTCGATGCCGCGCTGTACTGAGCCCATCGCGTCAGGCAAGGTCTTGCCGTGCTCTTCGGTCACCAGCCGCGCCAGCTCTTCGTGATGGGCAACGAGGAGCTCGCGGAATTTCATCACGATGCGCGCGCGACGCAGCGGCGGCGTATCGCGCCAGGCCGGGAAGGCGCGCTGCGCAGAGGCGACCGCGGTATCAACATCACGCGCATTCGCCAGCGGCACCTGGCGGACAACCTTGCCGGTTGCAGGATTGGTCACGCCCACACTGCGGATCGAAGTGGCTTGTTGTGCCTTGCCATCGATCCACAAAGGAATGGCGGCAAGGGTATTGATGTCTGCTGGTTTGTTCATGAAGCTCTCCGAAATCCTTAATTCTTGTTTTTTGCTTTATACATCTCACGAAATGTCTTGCCGGCGGGCGCCGGAAAATCGCGCCGATCGGTCCATCCCCCCCCGAACGGCAGGCTGCGAATCATACCCTCCCGATTCGCCATCGCTTTCAGCGCGCGCACCTTGATTCTGGTCATCAGCCCGTACACGGATGGATGTTGTGCCAGCCAGCCCCAGGCGCGCAGCGCAGCGACCTCATGCCAGGGCTTCAGTCCCTGCTCGAACTGGCGCTCGCGCAGTTTGCGCAGCAAATCAGGCAGTGGAATTTTAACCGGACAGGCGACGCTGCACTGACCGCACAAGGTCGATGCATTGGGCAGGTCGGGTGCATTTTCCAGGCCGATGTAGGTCGGGGTCAGAATCGCACCCATCGGCCCCGGATAGACCCATCCGTAAGCATGGCCCCCGACACTCTGATACACCGGACAATGGTTCATGCAGGCGCCGCAACGGATACAGCGCAGCATCTCCTGCAGGTCGCCGCCGATCAGTTTGGTACGTCCTGCATCAACGAGGATTACGTGGAAATGCTCCGGCCCATCGAGGTCACCAGCGCGGCGCGGGCCAGTGGTCACTGAAATGTAATTGGTGATGCTCTGCCCTGTGCCGTGACGCGGCAGCAGGCGCAGCAGCGTGGTGACATCCTCCAGCGTCGGCACCACTTTTTCGATACCGGTGATCGCCACATGCACGCGCGGCAATGTCGTCACCATGCGCCCGTTGCCTTCATTGGTGACGATCAGCGTCGAGCCGGTTTCGGCAATGATGAAATTGGCGCCGGAAACACCCATGTCCGCCGACAGAAAATGCGGCCGCAGTTTTTCCCGCGCCTCGCGGCACAGCGCCGGGATGTCGGTCAGCCGCGGGGCATTGTGTTTTTCCGCGAACAGATCCGACACTTCTTCGCGCGTCTTGTGCACCACGGGTGCCACAATGTGCGATGGCGGTTCTTTGGCCAGTTGCAGGATGTATTCGCCGAGATCGGTCTCGATGACCTCCAGCCCGGCACCGATCAGGGCATCGTTCAGCGCGCATTCCTCGGTCACCATCGACTTTGACTTAATGACCTTGCGCACACCGTGCTGCGCGGCGATTTCTTTGACGATGCGGTTGACGTCGTCGTGGGTTTCCGCCCAGTGCACCACCGTGCCGCGGGCCGTGGCATTGCGTTCAAAGGTGTCCAGCCAGACGTCCAGGTTCGCCAGCGCGCGGTCGCGGATCGCCGCCGCGGCATCACGAATATCCTGAAAATTGTCCAGTTCGGCCACGCGGTCCGCCCGGCCTTTGACAAAATTGCCCTGCAATTTCTTCAAGGCACCCTGCAAACGGACGTCGGCCAGCTTGGCCCCGGCCCGCGCCTTGAAATGCATGGAGGTAATCTGCATGGCCACTAGTATATAGGGTGCCCCGGAGCCCCTTTCTGGTACGCATTTTGCATAAATACGGGCATGAAAATCATGCTCTTTGACGAGTCCCCGGAACGCTCCCTGTTTCTGCGCATGACCCTGGAGCGGCTGGGCCACGAAATTGTCGCTGAAGTCTCGGATTCGCGGCAGCTCTATGACGCAGTCCAGCGCCAGTCCCCGGACGCCATCATCATCGACACCGAATCCCCCAGCCGCGACACGCTGGAGCATCTGTGCATGATCACCGAAAGCTGCCCGCGGCCCATTGTGATGTTCACCCAGGATGCCAAGCGCGAATCCATCCGCGAGGCGGTGCGTGCTGGCGTCACTGCCTACATCGTCGATGGCCTCGCTGCTGAACGCATCGAACCCATCATCGAAACTGCGGTAGCGCATTTTGAAGCCTTCCAGTCAGTCCAGACTGAACTCGCGCAGACCCGCAGCAAACTCTCGGAGCGCAAACTGGTCGAGCGCGCCAAGGGCATCCTCATGAAGGAAAAGAAAATCTCCGAAGAAGAGGCTTTCGGTCTGCTGCGCAAGCTGGCGATGGATCGCAGCACACCGCTGGGCACCGTGGCCGAACAGGTCATTACCTTCGCCAAACTGCTCGGCTGATTCAGCGAAATACGCGCCACCGCTGTGCCTGGATGGTGCGCAAAGCAATTTTGTGCACCGCAATAGAGCGTATCCCAAGCATTGCCCTCAAATGCATTATCATAAAATTTATTAATTTAAATCAAATACTTATATGAATTAACGCACGGCCAGCCCGGCATGGCATGGCGATTGCGTTAATGGTTGGCAGTATCCGGCCAACGACGGTCGGTTTCACAACAAAGGCGTTGGAGCAGGTGCGCAGCATGCGCGCGGCTTCACCGCCTTTTTTTATTGCCGGACTGAAACCCGTATGGAGAGCTTGAATGAATGAAAAACCGACCCGCAAAGTGCAACGCCGCACGTTCCTCAAACAAGCCGGCGCGGCAGCCCTGATGAGTCTGGTTCCCGAAGCGGTGCGCACCGGCGCCTGGGCCGCGGGCTCGGATGCCCCGGAAAAAACCGAAGTCAAAATCGGCTTCATTCCGCTGACTGACTGCGCGTCAGTGGTGATGGCCTCGGTGCTGGGTTTCGACAAAAAATACGGCATCAAGATCACGCCGACCAAGGAAGCGTCCTGGGCCAGCGTACGCGACAAGCTGATCAACGGCGATATCGATGCGGCACATGTGCTCTACGGCCTGATCTATGGCGTGCATCTGGGCGTCAGCGGCCCGAAAAAAGACATGGCCATGCTGATGACGCTGAACAACAACGGCCAGGCCATCACACTGTCGAAAAAACTGGCGGACGCCGGCGCCACCGATGGCGCCTCACTCGCCAGCGTGATCAAAAAAGACAAACGCGACCACACCTTTGCCCAGACCTTCCCCACCGGCACCCACGCCATGTGGCTCTATTACTGGTTGGCTGCTGCCGGCATCAATCCCTTTAAAGATGTCAAAAACATCACCGTACCGCCACCGCAGATGGTCGCCAACATGCGCGTCGGCAACATGGATGGCTTCTGCGTCGGTGAGCCCTGGAATCACCGGGCGATCGCCGACGGCATCGGCGTCACTGCGGTCACCACCCAGGACATCTGGAAAGACCATCCGGAAAAAGTGCTGGGCACCACTGGCGAATTTGTGCAGAAATATCCGAACACCGCGCGCGCAATGATCATGGCGGTGCTCGAAGCCAGCCGCTGGATCGACGCTTCGCTGTCGAATCGACTGAAAATGGCGGAAACCGTCGCCAACACCGCCTACGTCAACACCTCCGTAGACGTCATCAACCAGCGCATCCTTGGCCGTTACCAGAATGGCATGGGCAAGACCTGGGACGATCCCAATCACATGAAATTCTTCAACGACGGTGCAGTGAACTTCCCGTACCTGTCCGACGGCATGTGGTTCCTGACCCAGCATCGCCGCTGGGGCCTGCTCAAAACAGATCCGGATTACCTCGCGGTGGCCAAACAGATCAATCGGATCGAACTCTACAAACAGGCCGCATCACAGTTGAAGATCAGCGTGCCGAAGGACGCCATGCGCACATCGAAGCTGATCGATGGCGTGGTCTGGGACGGCAAGGATCCGAAAAAATACGCCCTCGGCTTCCCGGTCAATACGGCAGTCTGAAAGTAAAGGAGCCCGACCATGATCCCTGCACCCAGCCCCACCATCCCCGTCACCGCCGAACCCGCACCCGCGGGTCGCGCCATAGCGACAGTGGTTGCCCACACGGCAGCGCCAACACGCAATGCCGCGACCGAGCAAGCAGCGGCCAACCTGCGTATCGCAGTACGGCGGCGCGGCGAAATCGCCGCACGCGTGGCGGCGCCCTTGCTCGGGTTGGTGGTGTTCCTGACCATCTGGGCCGCCATTGCACAAATGGGCACGATCCCCGGCCCGGCCAAAACCTGGGAAGCAGCGAAAGTGGTGTTCAGCGATCCGTTCTACAAAAACGGCCCCAATGATCAGGGCATTGCCTGGAAAATCGGCGGTTCACTGTCGCGCGTCGGCATCGGCTTCGGCCTTGCCGCGCTGGTCGGCATCCCGCTCGGATTCATGATCGGGCGCTTCCTGTTCCTGCGCAATATGTTCGAACCGGTGATCAGCCTGCTGCGCCCGGTGTCGCCACTGGCCTGGCTGCCGATCGGGCTGCTGGTGTTCAAGGGCGCAGATCCCGCGGCAATCTGGACGATATTTATTTCCAGCATCTGGCCGATGGTGATCAACACCGCCGTCGGCGTACAGCGCATCCCGCAGGATTACCTCAACGTCGCACGCGTTCTGAAACTGTCGGAATGGAAGGTATTCAGCAAGATCCTGTTCCCCGCCGTGCTGCCGTACATGCTGACCGGTGTGCGGCTGTCGATCGGCATCGCCTGGCTGGTCATCGTCGCCGCGGAAATGCTTACCGGCGGCGTCGGCATCGGCTTCTGGGTATGGGACGAATGGAACAACCTGAAAGTCGAAAACATCATCATTGCGATTTTTGTCATCGGCGTCATCGGCCTGCTGCTGGAGTACAGCCTGCTGCTGCTGGCCAAACGCTGGCAGTACGACTAACACAGCGCTGACGACAAGAACAAGGAGACAAACATGGACCGTTATCTGAACATCGAACAGGCCGGCATGATTTTCGAAACCCGCAACGGCGCTTTCACTGCGCTGCGCGACATCAACCTGACCATCCAGAAAGGTGAATTCGTCACGCTGATCGGTCACTCCGGCTGCGGCAAATCAACGCTGCTCAACCTGATCGCAGGGCTGACCACACCGACCACCGGCTACCTGTTTTTGTCGGAACGCCAGATCGTCGGCCCCGGCCCCGACCGCGGTGTGGTGTTCCAGAACCACTCGCTGCTGCCCTGGCTGACCTGCTTCGACAACATCCACCTTGCCGTCGAACGCGTGTTCGCCGAGACCGAATCCAAGGCGCAGCTCCGAGAACGCACGCAGCGCGCACTGGAACTGGTCGGCCTCGCCACCGCCGCGGAAAAACGCCCGCATGAAATCTCCGGCGGCATGAAACAGCGCGTCGGCATCGCCCGCGCACTGGCGATGGAACCCAAGGTCCTGCTGATGGACGAACCCTTCGGCGCGCTCGACGCGCTGACCCGCGCGCGGCTGCAGGACGAGCTGATGCGCATTGTCACCGCCACCGGCAGCACCGTGGTGATGGTCACCCATGACGTCGACGAAGCCGTACTGCTCGCCGACCGCGTGGTGATGATGACCAACGGTCCGGCCGCGACCATCGGTGAAATTCTTCACGTCGACCTGCCGCGTCCGCGCGAACGTCTGGCGATGGCGAGCAATCCGCAATACCTGGCGGCGCGCAAGGCGGTGCTCGAATTCCTGTATCAAAAGCAGTTGAAAGCAGCGTAACAGGCGAACGTGATGCGACCCGCTGAATCAGTAAAATATGAATAAAAACAATAAGTTAAAACTAGTGTGCGTCGGCAATGGCATGGCCGGCATACGCGCCCTGGAGGAGTTGCTGAAACTCGCCCCTGATCTTTATGACATCACGGTATTTGGTGCCGAGCCGCACCCGAATTACAACCGCATCATGCTGTCACCGGTGCTCGCCGGCGAACAAACGCTCAATGAGATCGTGCTCAACGATCTTGACTGGTACGCACAACACAACATCCAGTTGCACCTCGGCAAAAAAATCACCGCCATCGACCGTATCAAACGCGTCGTTCATACCGAAGACGGCACCAGCGCAAAATACGACCGCCTGCTGCTGGCCACTGGATCGAATCCCATCCTGCTGCCGATTCCCGGCATGACACTGCCTGGCGTGCTGACTTATCGCGACATTGCCGACACCGAAGGCATGATTGCCGCCACCGGACAGTACAAAAAAGCGCTGGTCATCGGCGGCGGCCTGCTCGGCCTCGAAGCCGCCAACGGTCTGAAGCTGCGCGGCATGGACGTCACCGTAGTGCATCTCGCTGATTGGCTGATGGAACGCCAGCTCGACCGCACTGCCTCCAAACTGCTGCAAGCTACACTGGAAAAAAAGGGCCTCCAGTTCCGCCTTGCCACGCAGACTGCCGAACTCGTTGCCGGCACAGTCGGAAAAATGAGCGGCCGCGTTGCCGCCGTACGCTTCAAGGATGGCAGCAGCGTCGCCGCAGAACTGGTGGTGGTCGCCATCGGCATCCGTCCCAATATCGAACTCGCGGAAAAGGCCGGCCTCTACTGCTCATTTGCCAAACCCGGGGGCATCGTCGTCAGCGACACGATGCAAACCTACGATCCGCGCATCTACGCCGTCGGTGAATGCGCCAACCACCGCGGCATCGCCTACGGCCTGGTCGCTCCGCTGTTCGACATGGCCAAGGTCTGCGCCAACCACCTCGCGGGCCATGGCATCGGCCGTTACACCGGCTCGATGATCTCGACCAAACTCAAGGTCACCGGCATCGAACTGTTCAGCGCCGGGGATTTCCAGGGCAGCGAGGGCAGCGAAGACATCACGCTGTCGGATCCGGTGCGCGGCGTCTACAAAAAACTGGTGATCAAAGACGACAAGCTGATCGGCAGCGTGCTCTACGGCGACACCGTCGACGGCGCGTATTACTTCAGGTTGCTGACAGAAGGCAGCAAGGTCGGCGGTATCCGCGACCAGCTGATGTTCGGTGAGACGAGATGCTGAGAACGCAAAAAAATCAAGGATCCTCCCTCATCCCAACCCTTCTCCCGAAGGGAGAAGGGCTTTTCATCCCTCTCCCTCCGGGAGAGGGACCGAGGGTGAGGGAAATTTTTACCGCGGCGAAAGTCATTTCGTCGGGCGCTCACGATAACCATGTCTGAAGTTCACTCCACCTGTTGTTATTGCGGCGTCGGCTGTGGCGTTATCATCGACCGCCGCGACGGCCGTATCACCGGTGTGCGCGGTGACCCGAAACATCCCGCCAACTTCGGCAAGTTGTGCAGCAAGGGCCAGACCCTGCATGAAACCGTCGGCGGCCACGGCCGCGCGCTGTTTCCCGAACTGCGACTGAACCGCAACGCGCCGCGTGCCCGCGTATCCTGGGATGCCGCGCTGGACCATGTCGCAGAAAAGTTTGCCGACACCATCAAAAAGTACGGCCCGGATTCGGTGGCGTTCTATATCTCGGGCCAGTTGCTGACCGAAGACTATTACGCGTTCAACAAACTGGCGCGCGCGCTGGTCGGCACCAACAACGTCGATTCCAATTCGCGGCTGTGCATGTCCTCCGCTGTTGCCGGTTACAAGGCGACGCTGGGCGCCGATGCCCCGCCGACCTGTTACGAGGACATCGACCACGCCGACTGCATCGTGATCGCTGGCTCGAATGCGGCCTGGGCGCATCCGGTGCTGTTCCGCCGCATCGAAGACGCGAAGACCAAAAACCCTGATTTGAAAATCATCGTCATCGACCCGCGTCGCACCGCGACTGCGGAAATCGCCGACCTGCACCTCGCCATCCAGCCCGGCACCGATGTCGTGCTGTTCCACGGCATGCTGAACGCCCTGCTCTGGGAAAACCTGACCAATACCGCGTACATCGAAGCGCATACCCAGGGTTATGACGCACTGAAAACGCTGGTACGCGAATACTCCCCGGGCTTCGCCGCTGAAGTGTGCGGCATCACCACCGAAGAACTGCTGACCGCTGCGCGCTGGTTCGGCACCGCCCGCGCTGCGCTGTCGCTGTACTGCATGGGGCTCAACCAGTCCGCGTCCGGCGCCGACAAAAACGCCGCGCTGATCAATCTGCACCTCGCCACCGGCCACATCGGCCGCCCCGGCGCAGGACCGTTCTCGCTGACCGGCCAGCCCAATGCCATGGGCGGCCGCGAAACCGGCGCCATGGCCAACCTGCTGATCGGCCACCGCGACATCAATGATGGCGCTGACCGCGCCGAAGTCGCGAAGCTGTGGGATGTGCCGTCGATTCCGTCGCATCCCGGAAAAACCGCGGTCGAAATGTTTGCCGCCATCGCACGCGGCGAGATCAAGGCGGTGTGGATTGCCTGCACCAACCCCGCGCAATCGCTCCCCGGGCAGAACGCCGTGCGCGCTGCGCTGATGACCGCCGAACTGGTGGTGCTGCAGGAAACCTATGCCGACACCGAAACCGCGCCCTACGCCGACGTGTTGCTGCCGGCCGCGGGCTGGGGTGAAAAAGAAGGCACAGTGACCAATTCCGAGCGGCGCATTTCACGCGTGCGCGCCGCCGTGGACGCACCCGGCGAAGCACTGCCTGACTGGCGCATCGTCTGCGATTTCGCGATGCTGCTCGAACGCAAACTGCATGGCCGTGCCTCGGCGCGGTTTGCCTTCGACAATCCGCGGCAAATTTTCAACGAGTACCGCGAAATGACCCGCGGCCGCAACACCGACATCACCGGCCTCGGTTATGCCACGCTGGATGCCAAGGGTCCGCAGCAGTGGCCTTACGCCATCGGCGCACGGGAAGGCAAAAAACGCCTTTATGAGAACGGTGTATTCCCGATCAGCGGCGGGCGGGCGCGTTTCGCCGCAGTGCCGTACAAGCCGGTCGCCGAAAACATCGATGCACGGTTCCCGTTCCGGCTCAACACCGGCCGCCTGCGCGACCAGTGGCACGGCATGACGCGCAGCGGCCGCGTCGCGCGGCTGTGGGGCCACGCGCCGGAACCGGCCGCCACGCTGAATCCGGCGGACCTCGTGCGGCGCGGACTGGTTGCCGGAGATATCGTGCGCCTCGAATCACGGCGCGGCGCCTTGAACGTGATCGCCGCCGCCAATCCCGGCGTTGCACCCGGCCAGGTGTTCCTGCCCATGCACTGGGGCAGCCGTTATCTGTCGGGCGCCGGCATCAATGCACTGACCCTGCCGGTCATCGATCCCAAATCGTTCCAGCCCGAACTTAAACACTGCGCGATCAAGGTCAGCAAAGCTTTATTGCCATGGCGGCTGATCGCCTTCGGCACGCCGCGCGACGGTGATGCACTGGCGCAACTCGCCCGCGTGCAGGCATGGCTGCCGGAATTTGAATTCGCTTCCTGCGCGCTGACCCCGGATGCCGGCGGCGTGCTGCTGCGCGCTGCTGCAAGCAGCGCACCGGCGGCCGATGTCCTTGCAGCCATCCATGCGCTGTTCGAACTCGACAGCGAGGATGTGCTGCGTTATGCCGACCCGACCCGCGGCAATACCCGCTGCGTTCGCGTCGATGGCGAACGTGTGGTTGCGGTCTGCCTGTCCGGCGACGGCAGCAGTGAATCCTGGCTGCGCGAATTCCATGCCCAGGGCCTGCCCGCCGCCGCGCTCGGTTCACTGCTGCTGGCGCCCAGCGCCAAGGCACCTTCCGGCGCCACATCGCGCGGCCGCATCATCTGCAGCTGTCACGGCGTCGGCGAAACCGCCATCGTCGCCGCATTGCAGGGCGCCGCCGGCGACGCCACCGCCCGGCTCGGCTCGGCACAGCAACAACTGTTATGTGGCACGCAATGCGGCTCCTGCCTGCCCGAATTGCGCAAACTCGCTGCGGCTGCGGTCAGCGCCGCATGACCAGGGACATCACGCCCATGAAATCAAAGAATCTTCCCGGAAAAGTCTGGCTGGTCGGCGCAGGTCCCGGCGACCCGGAACTGCTGACACTCAAAGCCGTACGCGTACTGGCCAGCGCCGATGTCGTGCTGGTCGATGACCTGGTGGACCAGCGCATCCTGGCGCAGGCAAATCCTTCTGCACACATCGTACAAGTCGGCAAACGCGGCGGCTGCCGCTCGACATCACAGGCCTTCATCGAAAAACTGATGATTCGCCTGGCACGGCGCGGTTCGGTGGTGGTGCGCCTGAAAGGCGGCGACCCCTTTGTCTTCGGTCGCGGCGGCGAAGAAGCGAAAGCGCTGGCCAAAGCGCAGATTCCTTTTGATGTCGTCAACGGCATTACCGCCGGCATCGCCGTGCCGGCAGCGATCGGCATTCCCGTCACACATCGTGAACTGGCCCATGGCGTCACCTTCATCACCGGGCACGCCCGCGACGGCGCAGAGCCTGACTGGGCCGGACTGCGCGCCGGCGGCACCACGCTGGTGATCTACATGGGCATGCGGCGTGTCGATACCATCGTTAAAGGCATGCTGGCCGCGGGATATCCGGCCGACATGCCCGCCTGCGCCATCCAGAACGGCACGCTTGAAACGCAGGCGACAGTCGTATGCACACTCTCCACCTTGTCACTGCGCATTAGCGAAGCCGGCCTCGGCAGTCCGGGCATGCTGATCATCGGCGATGTCGTCAGACTGGCCAATGTCACCGCACTCTCTTCCCAGCAACGAGCCGCCTGAGCCTCCCCATGAAAACACAAAAAATCGTCGTCATCGGCAACGGCATGGTCGGCCAGCGCTTTCTGGAGCAGCTCACCAGCCGCCTCTCCAGTGATGCCATCGACGTCACAGTGTTCTGCGAGGAACCGCGCGCGGCCTACGACCGTGTGCAGCTCTCCAGCTTCTTCGCCGGCAAGTCGGCGATGGACTTGAGCGTGGTGCCGGAGCGTTTTTTTCAGGACAAGGCAATCACGCTGCGGCTCAACGACCCGGTGATTTCGATCGACCGCGCCAAAAAAACTGTACGCTCCGCCCGTTACAGTGAAGTGCATTACGACAAACTGGTGCTCGCCACCGGTTCCTATCCCTTCGTGCCGCCGATACCGGGACATGACCGGCGCGGCTGTTATGTTTATCGCTCGATCGAAGACCTCGAAGTCATTCGCGCCGCCGCCAAAAAATCGCGCATCGGCACTGTCGTCGGCGGTGGGCTGCTCGGCCTCGAAGCGGCCAAGGCCCTGAAGGATCTCGGTCTTGAAACCCATATCGTCGAATTTGCGCCGCGGCTGATGGCGGTGCAGCTCGACGAGGCCGGCGGCAAACTGCTGCAGCGAAAAATCGAAGCCCTCGGCGTGACCGTACATACCGCAAAAAGCACCAGGGAAATCGTCAACGGCGAAGCACACGCCCACCGCATGGTGTTTGCCGACGGCTCGGCGCTGGACACCGACATCATTGTGTATTCGGCGGGCATCCGCCCCCACGACGCGCTGGCGCGCACAACTAAACTCGCGGTCGGCGAGCGTGGCGGCATCAACATCGACGGATACTGCCGCACCTCGGACCCCGACATTTACGCCGTGGGTGAATGCGCGCTGTGGAACGGCCGCATCTTCGGGCTGGTCGCCCCCGGCTACCAGATGGCTGAAATCGCCGCGCGTCATGTTGCAGGCGATGACTCCATTCGCTTCGGCGGCGCCGACATGAGCACCAAGCTCAAACTGATGGGCATCGATGTCGCCTCGCTCGGCGACGCACTCGACAAAACGCCGGGCGCGCTCAACTATCTTTATACCGATCCGGTGCAGGGCATCTACAAAAAACTGGCGGTCTCGGCCGACGGCAAGCAGTTGCTGGGCGCGATTCTCGTCGGCGACGCGACGGAGTACAACGACCTGCTGCAGATGATGCTGAATGCGATCCCGCTGCCCGAACACCCTGAAGACCTGATCCTGCCGGCGCGCGAAGGCGGCGCCAAGGGTCTAGGGGTCGATATGCTGCCGGCGGCGGCGTTGATCTGCTCCTGCAACAGCGTGACCAAGGGCGGCATCTGCGACGCAGTGGTGGCAGGCTGCACCACCATCGGTGCGCTGAAAAAAGAAACCAAGGCCGGCAGCACCTGCGGCGGCTGCGTGCCGATGGTCAAGCAGATCCTCGACGCCGAACTGCGCAAGCAGGGTGTTGAAGTCAAAAATCATCTCTGCGAACACTTTCCGCATTCCCGCCAGGAACTGTTCCACCTGACCCGCATCGGCGGGCTCAAAACCTTCGACGACATCCTCAGCAAACACGGCCAGGGCCGCGGCTGCGACATCTGCAAGCCGGCGGTGGCCTCGATCCTCGCGTCGTGCTGGAACGAATACGTCCTCAAGCCCAAACACGCGCCGCTGCAGGACACCAACGACCGCTTCCTCGCCAACATGCAGAAGGACGGCAGCTACTCCATCGTGCCGCGTGTGCCGGGCGGCGAAATCACACCGGAAAAACTCATCGTGCTCGGCGCAGTGGCAAAAAAATACCAGCTCTACACCAAGATCACCGGCGGCCAGCGCATCGACCTGTTCGGCGCACGCGTTGAACAACTGCCGCTGATCTGGCGTGAACTGGTCGATGCCGGCTTCGAGTCCGGCCACGCCTATGGCAAGGCGCTGCGCACCGTGAAATCCTGCGTCGGCAGCACCTGGTGCCGTTACGGCGTGCAGGACTCGGTAGGCATGGCAATCAATCTGGAGAACCGTTACCGCGGCCTGCGTTCGCCGCACAAGCTGAAAATGGGCGTGTCGGGCTGCACCCGGGAGTGTGCCGAAGCGCAGGGCAAGGATGTCGGCATCATCGCCACCGAAAAAGGCTGGAACCTCTATGTCTGCGGCAACGGCGGCATCAAGCCGCGCCACGCCGACCTGCTGGCCACCGGCATCGACGACGCCACGCTGGTGCAATACATCGACCGCTTCCTGATGTTCTACATCCGCACAGGAGACCGCCTGCAGCGCACCTCGACCTGGCTCGACAACCTCGAAGGCGGGATCGACTACGTCAAAAAGGTGGTCTGCGAAGATTCGCTCGACATAGCCTTCGAACTTGAAGCCGACATGCAGAAACTGGTCGACACCTACGAGTGCGAATGGAAAAAAGCCATCAACGACCCGGAATCGCTGAAACGCTTCCGTCATTTCGTCAACAGCGATGCGCCCGACAGCAACGTCGTGTTTGTTGCGGAACGTGGGCAGATTCGCCCCGCACGCGCTGATGAGAAGGATGTAGAGGAGGACGCGTTAGTATGACCGCGCGCCCCAATACCGATATGAGCCTCAAACAATGGACAGCAGTCTGTCCGCTCGACGACATCGTGCCCAACTCCGGCGTCTGTGCACTGATCGGCGACGGCCAGGTGGCAGTGTTTCGCGTCAGCGATGATCGGGTCTATGCATTATCCAATTACGACCCGTTTTCAAACGCAAATGTGTTGTCGCGCGGCATCGTCGGCGACATCAAGGGCGAACTGGTGGTGGCCTCTCCTGTTTACAAGCAGCATTTCATCCTCGCCACCGGCCAGTGCATCGAAGATGAAGCCATGAAAGTGGCCAGCTTTTCAGTCCGCATTAACAACAACATCGTCGAGGTTGAAGCCTGATGAACGCCCCCGAAAGCCGTCCACCCTTCCCGCCGTTCACCCGTGAAACGGCGATGCAGAAAGTACGCAAAGCCGAAGACGGCTGGAACTCCCGCGATCCGGTCGCCGTGTCACTGGCTTATACGCCTGACACCATCTGGCGCAACCGCGCCGAGTTTCCGGTGGGTCGCGAGGCCGTCGTCGGCTTCCTCACCCGCAAATGGCAGAAGGAACTCGAATACCGGCTGATCAAGGAATTGTGGGCCTTTACCGACAATCACATCGCCGTGCGTTTCGCCTATGAATGGCATGACGATTCCGGCCAGTGGTACCGCTCGTACGGCAACGAGAACTGGGAATTCGCACCCAACGGTCTGATGCACCGGCGCTACGCCAGCATCAACGATCTGCCGATGAAGGCCGCCGAGCGCAAATACTTCTGGCCGCAGGGGCGCAGGCCTGACGACCACCCCGGCCTGTCCGAACTCGGACTCTGATCAGCGAATCTGCAGCAAAGCCTTGATTTTGGCACGCACTTCATCGATGACCGCTGGACCAACGGCACCTTTTCTGCGGGCCTTGCGCAAGCGCCAATCCAGCGACTTGACCTGATCGGCCAATACCGCCCCCTCAACGCCACCGACTTCTGCATGAACCTCGAAGGGGTAACCCTTGCGGCGCGTGGTCATCGGACAGCAGACCATCAAACCCACTTTGCGGTTGTAGATCGCCGGGCTCAGCACCAGCGCCGGACGGGTTCCAGCCTGCTCACTGCCTGCCTGCGGATCAAACTGCAGCCAGACCACATCACCCGTATCGGGTACGTAACTGCGCGCAGCCACTTACAACTGCTCCCGGCCCACGGGTCTGCCAAAATCAACCGACTCATGAAGGTTGCTGTTGTTGATGCCGGACACCAGGGCTTCCAGCGTGTAGCCGCTGTTTTTGGCGGGCTCGATGACAATCCGCCCCTTGCTGGCCTTGATCACGACTTTTTGCTCAAGATCAAAGGCTGCCGCCTTCATTGTTGAAGTCGTCAAACGTACCGCCGGGCTGTTGCCCCACTTGCGTATTGTTGCATCCATTGCCGCACCTCCTGCCAAAGGCATCCTCATTGGTATCTACATTGTAGATACATCCCCCCGGTCCCGCAACCCCGGAGCCCTCTGCAGGGAAAGTCCTCCCTCCCTGTTCGCCCCCGGATCAAGTCCGGGGCAGGCTCTGCGCTTGTCGAAGGGCACACTTCCAGCCCCGCACCATGTCATCATTGCCGCATGGACCATGCCTCAATCATCCGCATCATCAAGGACATCGGCCGCGGCAAAAACGCCGCCGGCGACCTGAACCGCGACGACGCACGCGCACTGTTCACGGCAATCCTCGATGACAAAATCCCCCCGCTGCAACTCGGCGCAGTCCTGATCGCGATGCGCATCAAGGGCGAATCGATGGACGAACTCGCCGGATTCCTCGATGCCTGCGAAGCCTCCTACCCGCACCTGAAAGCACCCGTCGGCACTGTGCCGCTGGTGATCCCCGCCTACAACGGCGCACGACAACTGCCGAACCTGACGCCCCTGCTCGCCTCGCTGGTCGCGCGCGAAGGCGTGCCGGTGCTGGTGCACGGCGTACCCGACGATCCGGGCCGCGTGACGACAATAGAAGTGTTCCGGGCCATGGGCATAACACCTGCAAACTCCATCGCGGAAGCCGAACAACAACTCGCCGAACGCAAACTCGCCGTCCTCAGCATCGACACGCTGGCCCCGCAACTGGCCCGCGTGCTGAAACTGCGCCGCGACATCGGCCTGCGCAGTTCCGGTCATACGTTGGTCAAGATGCTGCAACCGTTCGCCACACAGGCCATACGACTGGTCAGCGTGACCCACCCCGAATATCTGGATCGCATGCGGACGTTTTTTACGTCTTACGAATCACACGCGCTGCTGCTGCGCGGCGCGGAAGGTGAAGCCGTGGCGCATCCGCGGCGGGAACCGGTGATTGAGTGGCTGGACGGGAAAACGGCTGAAGTATGGCGCGGCACTGCGGAAGAAAATCCGGAGTTGCCGGATGGGCGGGATGCTGCGGTGACGGCTGCATGGATAGCCGAAGTGCTGGCCGAAAAACGTGTTGTACCGCCCGCCATTGCACATCAAGTAGCTTGCTGTTTGAGCGCGACGCGCAGAGTCGCCATCGATTTAACCGTTTGATTTTACTCAAGAAGTGGCACATAGAAAGAGGCCGGCATCTGTTGCTGATAACTTAATACGCTCTAGTAGCCTACCTCTGCAAAAATTGCCCTTTTGTCGACGGGCCTTTTTGATAGGCTGCATGTTTAAATGTTAACGCTTGTTAGATCGTATGCTCCAAAAAATACTCGACTTTAAAACCAATCGGATGATGGGGGAATAAGATGGCAAAGCCACGGGCATTTATTAGCTTCGAAATGGAGGACAAATGGGCGCGCGATTTCCTCGTTCAACAATCGAAAGACGACAATAACGACGTTGATTTCTACGACTACTCAGTCAAGGATCCATTCGACTCAAAGTGGAAGACAGAATGTGCGAAGCGCATTGCCTTGACAAAGGGAACGATTGTCCTTGTAGGATCGACCACCCATAAATCGGAAGCCGTACTCTGGGAGATCGCAGAAACAATTCGCCAAAATCATTACATCTTTGGCATCCAAATCAACAAAGAAAATACCCATACCATCCCGTCGGGTCTACCAAGCAACAATGTAATTCGATGGAACTTCGTGCAAATAGTAAAGTGGCTGAACACTTGGGTCTGATCGGCCATGTATCTCGACAACATTGCCGCCAGAATCAGGGCGCACATCCCAACCGATAGAATGCCGGATGGAGATGCCGACGCATTGCTTCGGTTATATGCTGTTCTCCTTCGAGCCAAAGGTTCCTCCGTAACGCAAAGTGATATCCACGACGCATGGTCAGCGTGGATGTCAATGCGCGATAACAAACATGAATCCCTCGTAGCATACAAAGACCTGCCCAGCGAAGTTCGAAATGAGGATCGGATATTTGCCATCGCCGTCCGGCGAGCCGCTGATGAAATGGGGAGCAAAGGAACAGCTAACGAGTTATTTACGGAAATCCTCTTTCCGTCCGGACCTCCAAAGGGCGAGGAACAAACTCGCCAAGCTCTCGATTTATACAAGATCATGGTCCAAAGCTCAGAGGGCCTCGTTAGTCGAAGACAAGCAGTAAACACGTTCTTTTTAACGATGAATGGCGCGCTGCTCACCGCATCCGGACTTATCGTTCAAAACTCAGGCGGAGATAAACTCAGTAGTGGGCTAGCAATCGCTGTATTGGCAGTAGCGGGCAGCATTCTATGCGCAGCGTGGAGGAGTCTAATCATGTCGTTTGGGCAGCTCAATCGAGGTAAATTCCAAGTAATAAACGCCATCGAACGATATTTGACTACAGCCATTTATGCAGCCGAATGGGAAGCATTGGGCCGAGGCGAAAATCCGAATGTTTATAGATCCTTCACATCACGAGAAATATGGGCTCCAAATGCGCTTCTAATGCTTCACGTTTTAACTGCCGCCATAGCTCTCTTAGTAGCAAGCGGCTGGATCACCATCGGCGCAACAGTTAGCATCCCAATAGCACAATAAAATATTATTTAATAAACGAATACCACCGGATTTCCCGAGAATGATCATCGATTCCCAAGTCCACGCCTACGAAGCCAACACCCCGAAACGCCCCTGGCTGACCAAGCCCAACTGGCCGGCCAGCGCGACCGGCGACGAGATGGTTGCCGAATTCGAAAGGCTGGGCATCGACGGCGCGATTTTTATTTCCTCGTTTTCGATGTATGGCTATGACGCGAGTTATGCGGTGGAAGTACAGAAGGCGCATCCTGGCCGCTTTGCCTTGGTCAAACCGGTGGATCCGGACCGCCCCGATGTCGAGGATGTCATCGCCGACTGGAAAAAAACGCCGGGCACAGTGGGCATCCGCGTGATCCTGAAAAAAGACGGTGGGCGCGACCCCAATGATCCGAAGCTGGACCGCATCCTGCGCGCAGCCGTGCGCCATGACTTGCCGGTGAACATCCTGTGCTGGGGCAATATCGATGCCGGCACCACGCTGATCGACCGCCATCCCGAGACACGATTCATCATCGACCATCTGGGCATCCTGCAGCCGCAGGAGCCGTCGGCGCGGGCAGCGGAACCCTGGGCTGACCTGCCCAAGGTGCTGGCACTGGCGAAGCGCCCGAACCTGGTGATCAAGGTCAGTGGCGCCTGCACGCTGTCGCAGAAACCCTACCCCTTCCCCGACATCTGGGATCCGCTGGCGCGCGTGTTCGATGCCTGGGGATTCGAGCGTTGCCTGTGGGGGACAGACTGGACGCGGGCTTTTGCAGTGGTCAATTACGAACAGGCGGTTGAGCCGTTCCGGCTGACGGATCGATTAAGTGACAGCGAACGCGCGATGCTGATGGGCGGCGCCTGTGCGAAAGCTTACCGCTGGATGCCGAAAGCGAAGTAGCCACCAAGACCCGCAGCAAGCGTAGCCCGTATGGAACAAAGTGGAATACGGGAATCATTCCACCCGTAATTCGCTGCGCTCCTTACGGGCTACGAACTTACGGACTACGGTCTTTAAGTGGCTGTCTTCCCCGCCAGCACTTCCGCCACATGCAGCACCTGCGTCTTCGCATCGCCGCGCCGGCGCAGCCGGCCTTCGATGTTGAGCATGCAGCCGAGATCGCCGAGCACCACGGCATCGGCACCGCTGGCGGTGATGTTCTCGCATTTGCGTTCAGCGATATGCGCGGAGATGTCACCGAACTTGATGGCGAAGGTGCCGCCGAAGCCGCAGCACTGTTCGCATTCATTCATCTCGCGCAGTTCCACACCTGTGACCTGTGCCAGCAGCGTGCGCGGCTGTTGTTTGATGCCGAGTTCGCGCAGTCCAGCGCAGGAATCATGATAAGTCATTGATTTAATTGATGTTTTTGACTTATCCGTCAACTGATGTGTGTAGTGCGCAACAGTCACCAGAAAATCCGTGAGTTCGTAGGTGCGCGCCGCCAGCGCGTGCAATGCGGCGCGCTCCGCTTCCGGCACATCATTCAGCAGATCGGGATAGTGGGTGCGCATCATGCCGGCGCAGGAACCGGAGGGCACCACCACATATTCGCAATCGCCGAATTCGCGTACGACTTTCCGCGCCAGCGCGACCGCTGAAGCACGATCACCGGAGTTGTAACCGGGCTGGCCGCAGCAGGTCTGCGCTTCCGGCACGATGACTTCGCAGCCGGCGGCCTGCAGTAACTCGAGAGCAGCAAAGCCAATGCGCGGGCGCATGAGGTCGACGAGGCAGGTGACGAACAGTCCGACTTTCATGCCGGAATCATACGCGCAAAAAACAAACCCCAGCCGCAGCCAGGGTTCTGCAATCAATGCAGCGGTGTTACTTACATACCGGCACGTCTTTATTCCTGCCGCCTTCGCTTTCCCTGAAGCCGTCATTGTCTTTTTCGGTTTCCGGCGGTTCCATCGATTTGCCCATGGCGGCAATCAGCGTCTGCTCCGGCAAATCCGGCCGCGATTCCGGCGATGATGTACCGCCACTGACCGGCGGCGCCGACGGTGGTGGTGCCGGTGGTGGTGGTGGTGGTGGCGGCG
>JAKFUS010000027.1 GCA_021732605.1 Betaproteobacteria bacterium
CGATCCTGACCAGCGCCAATTTCTCGATCATCGCCACCGACGAGGAAGGCATCATCCAGTTGTTCAATGTCGGCGCCGAACACATGCTGGGCTACACCGCCGCCGAAGTCGTCAACAAGATCAGCCCCAGCGACATTCATGACCCGCAGGAAGTGATGGCGCGCGCAGAAGCCTTGAGCGCCGAACTCGCAACACCCATTGCACCGGGTTTCGAAGCCATGGCCTTCAAGGCGTCGCGCGGGATTGAGGACGTCTATGACCTGACCTATATCTGCAAGGATGGCAGCCGCTTTCCGGCCATCATCTCGATCACGGCGCTGCGCGACGACTATGGCAACATCATCGGCTACCTGTTGATCGGCACCGACAATTCCGTGCGCAAACGGGTGGAACTGGAATTGACCAACGCCATGGCGATTGCAGAGAAAGCCAATCTCGCAAAATCGGATTTTCTCTCCGGCATGAGCCATGAATTGCGCACGCCGCTCAATGCCATCCTCGGCTTCGCCCAGCTCATGGAGTCCGGCGCACCTGTGCCGACACCCTCCCAGAAGCGCAACCTTGATCAGATTCTCAAGGCCGGCTGGTACTTGCTGGAGCTGATCAATGAAATCCTCGATCTCGCGCTGATCGAGTCGGGCAAGGTCACACTGTCGGAGGAGCCGGTCTCGCTGGCCGAAGTCATGCTCGAGTGCCGGGCCATGATCGAGCCGCAGGCACAGAAACGCGGCATCGGCATGACCTTTCCGCGCTTCGACATCCCCTGCTTTGTCAAAGCCGACCGGACCCGGGTCAAGCAGGTGCTGATCAACCTGCTGTTCAACGCGATCAAATATAACAAGCCGAATGGCTCGGTGGCCGTGGAGTGTGCGGTGAGCCCGCCGAACACAGTGCGCATCAGCGTCCGGGACACCGGTGCGGGATTGGCCCCGGAACAACTTGTTCAGCTTTTCCAGCCGTTCAATCGTCTCGGCAAGGAAACCAGCGTGGAAGAAGGCACGGGCATCGGCCTGGTGGTAACCAAGCGCCTGGTCGAACTGATGAAAGGCAGCATCGGCGCAGATAGCACCGTGGGGACGGGCAGCGTGTTCTGGATTGAATTGGGTCTGACGACTGCATCACAGCTTGCCATTCCGGAATACGAGCCGGCAGCGCCGGCGCAATCACCAGTCCCGGATGACGCGCCGCTGCGCACTCTGCTTTATGTGGAAGACAATCCGGCCAATCTGGAACTGGTCGAGCAGCTCATTGCGCGCCGCCCGGACCTGCGTCTGCTGAGCGCGGCGGACGGCAATCTCGGCATCGAGTTTGCCCGCGCTTATCTTCCCGAGGTGATTCTGATGGACATCAACCTGCCCGGCATCAGCGGCATCAGTGCCATGAAAATCCTGCATGCGGATCCTGCCACTGCGCACATCCCCATCATCGCGCTCAGCGCCAATGCGGTGCCGCGTGACATCGAAAGGGCCCTTGAAGCCGGATTTTTCAACTATCTCACCAAACCGATCAAGGTCAACGACTTCATGGCTGCGCTGGATGTGGCACTGGAGTTTTCGCAAACAGCAGCAGTCCGCGGGGCTGAAAAGGCTCAAGCGTAATGATTACGGAATCTGACATTCTCAACGCCCGCCTGCTGATTGTTGATGATCAGGAGGTTAATGTCACCCTGCTCGAAGAATTGCTGCATGAAGCCGGCTACACCGGCGTGGCCTCGACCACGAATCCGCAGGAAGTCTGCGCGCTGCATCGCAAAAACAGTTACGACCTGATTCTGCTCGATTTGCAGATGCCTGGCATGGATGGCTTTCAGGTGATCGAAGCCCTCAAGACCAGCGACACGGACGCTTACCTTCCGGTGCTGGTGATTACCGCCCAGCCCGGCCACAAATTGCGCGCGCTGCAGGCGGGGGCCAAGGATTTCGTCAGCAAGCCGTTTGATCTGGTCGAAGTCAAGACACGCATCCATAACTTGCTCGAAGTCCGGCTGCTCTACAAAAAACTCAACAATTACAACAAGGTTCTCGAAGAGACCGTGCGCGAACGCACCGCCGAGCTGCGCGAAAGCGAAGCCCGCTATCGCAGCCTGACCGAACTGGCCTCAGACTGGTATTGGGAGCAGGACGAGCACGGAACCTTCACCAAGGTATCAGGGCCCGTGCTGGAAATGCTGGGCATCCGGGTCAACCCGCTCGCGGGAAATGGCAACCCTCCCCCGGAAACCGGTTGGAATGTAACGGAGCGGGAATGGCTGCAGACCACCATTGCCGCACGACAACCTTTTCTGGATTTCATCTTCAGCCGCGTCAATGTCGATGGCTCGCAACAAAAGTATCGGGTGAGCGGGGAACCCATGTTCAACCAGGAATGCCGTTTCATCGGTTACCGCGGCATCGGCGTGGAAATCACCGCACAAAAATACAGCTCTTGATGCCGACGGCAGGCGTTTCAGTGTTACATAATATGCGTCAAAATTATCTTCTTGCCGCATTGCCTGCCGCTGAATTCGACCGGCTGTCCGCGCATCTGGAACTGGTGCCGATGCTGCTCGGCGAAATGCTCTACGACCCCGGCGAGCAATTGCAGTACGCCTATTTCCCCACCACGGCCATCGTATCGCTGCACTACGTCACGGCATCCGGAGCCACAGCCGAATCTGCTGGGGTAGGGAATGAGGGTATGGTCGGCATTTCTCTGGTCACCGGGGGAAACACCACGTCGAGTTCAGCCGTAGTGCATACCATGGGGCAGGCCTACCGCCTCGACCGCCGCACCCTGAAGCAGGAATTCGACCGTGCCGGGGCCCTGCAGATCTTGTTGCTGCGTTATACCCAGGCGCTGATCACGCACATGATGCAAACCGCCGCCTGCACCCGGCACCACTCTGTCGAGCAGCAGCTTTGCCGCTGGCTGCTGTTGACCCTAGACCGCACCCCGTCGCAGGTGCTGGTCATGACCCAGGAACTGATTGCCCGCATGCTCGGTGTGCGACGGGAAGGCATTACCGAATCCGCCGGGGAATTGCAGCGTGCCGGTCTCATCCAGTACCGCCGCGGCCACATCACGGTCATTGGGCGATCCGGGCTGGAAGACCGCGTCTGCGAATGTTATGCCGTGGTCAAAAAGGAATTTGAACGCCTGTTGCCTGTCACTAATAACGCCCCCAGGAACGCGCCCAAGTCCGTGTCTGGCTGAGACCGGCATCAATGCCGGAGCAGGGATCAGGCCTGCCCGCCCCTGTGATAAATTGAAGCCATGGATGAAATTGTTCTGCGCGGCATGGCCAAGTGGTCTGACGTTCCTTCAGTGTATGGCTGGCTGTCACTCGACCGCCGCGGCCACTGGCTGCTGAAGGGCGAGCGCGTCGCCAATCCGGGCATTGCCGCTTTTTTCGGCCGTAACTACAGCAGTGATGATCAGGGCCGCTGGTTTTTGCAGAACGGGCCGCAGCGCGTTTATGTCGCGCTGGATTACACACCGCATATTTACCGGATCACCTCTGCACCGGGTGCCGTACTCACACTGGCCTCGCACAGCGGAGCCGCGGTCAATGCCATCCATGCTGCCTATATCGATGACACGGGACAACTGCTGCTCGATACGGAGCTCGGCATCGGCCTGATCCATGACGCCGATCTCGAAACGCTGGTGCCACGCTTCAGCACTGCCGGACTGTTCGGCGAAGCCGCGCTGGCGGCAACGCTTGAATCCCTGCAGGCCGGCAGCGACGCCGCGCTGGAGCTGGCGCTCGACACATCCCGCATACCCGTGAGACCAGTACGCACCGGCGAAGTGCCGGTGCGTTTTGGTTTCGTCGCGCGCCCGGTGCAGCCCACCGGGCAGGAAGAGTGTTATTAGAAATGCGATGATTGCCCGTTCCACGAACCGATACCGACCAATACCATGATTGATTTACGCACCGACACTGTGACCCAGCCAACCGCCGCGATGCTCGCGGCGATGCAAACCGCCACCCAGGGTGACGATTCCCGCGACGGCGATCCGACCGTGATCAAACTCGAAGCGCTGGCCGCGGCGCGCACCGGCAAGCAAGCCGCTCTCTACATGCCCAGCGGCACCATGACCAACCTGGTCGCGGTGCTCGCGCACACGCAGCGTGCGGGAGAGGTGCTGCTCGAACGCGGCGCACACATGTTGAATACCGAACTCGGTGGACTCGCCGCGGTGGCCGGCGTGTTCTACAAGGGCATTTCCGGCGCCCGCGGCGCCATGGACATGGAAGAGTTGCGTGGAGCCGTGCGACCGATGACGCGCAACAATTTCGGCACCGGATTGATCTGCATGGAAACCACGCACAACGGCGCGGGGGGCACAGTACTGTCTCTGGCGCACATGACAATGGTGCACGCACTCGCGCAACAGCACGGCATACCGGTGCACACCGACGGCGCGCGGCTGTTCAACGCCGCGGTGGCGCTGGGCGTGCCTGCGTCAGACATCGCGCGCCACACCGACTCGGTGTGTTTCTGCGTATCGAAAGGGCTGTCAGCCCCGGTGGGCTCGGTGCTCTGCGGATCCAGCGCCTTCATCGAACGCGCGCGCCCGTTCCGACGCATGGTCGGCGGCAACATGCGCCAGGCCGGCTCGATCGCCGCCGCCGGCATCGTCGGCCTGGAAACCATGATCGAACGCCTTGCGGAAGATCACGCCATGGCAAAACGGCTGGCAGCCGGGCTCCACGCGATCGACCCCCGGCTCTGCGACCCCGCCGGGATTCAAACCAATATCGTGCGCATTGACATATCATTCACTTCACGCAATGCCGTGCAGTGGTCGACGGCACTGACGCAGGCCGGCATTGCCGTGAGCCCCGCCGATTCACGCTCGCTGCGCTTCGTGACGCACCGGCATATCGGTATCATTGAAATCGACCAGGCACTCGCTGCATTCAACACGGTATTTCAAGCCACCTGATCCAAAACCGGGAGACGCCATGAAATCATCAATCAAAACCACTGCCTGCTGGATTCCGCTGACGCTGCTGCTGTATGCCGGTCTGCCTGCCATCGCCAGTGACGCGGTGCTGGCCCAGGCCAAAAAAGAGCAGCCCGCGGTCCTGCAGACGATGAAGGATCTCGTCGAAATCGAATCCGGCAGCACCGACTTTGAAGGACTGGAAAAAATCGCCAGCGTGATCGCCGGCCGACTGAAAGCGCTGGGCGGGAAAACGGAACTGGTCGAAGCGGGGCCTGAAATCTACAAGATGTTCGATACCCCGGAGAAAGTCGGCAGGATGGTGCGCGCGACCTTCAGCGGCACCGGCACCCGGAAAATCCTGCTGATCGCGCACATGGATACGGTATACCCGCGCGGCATGCTGGCCGGGCAGCCGTTCAAGATCGAAGGTGATCGCGCCTACGGACTGGGCATCGCCGACGACAAACAGGGGATCGCCATCATCCTGCACACGCTTGCGATGCTGCGTACGCTGAATTTCCGCGAATACGGCACGCTGACGGTGCTGATCAACGGCGACGAGGAAATAAGCTCGCCCGGCTCCCGTTTTCTGATCGAGAAAACGGCCGGCGAACACGACGCCGTGCTGTCATTCGAAGGCGGCGGCGGCCCGCAGGCCGACCAGATCCGGCTGGCCACCAGCGGCATTGGCGCCGCAACCATCAAGGTCCGCGGCCGTGCCTCGCACGCCGGCTCTGGCCCGCATCTGGGCGTGAACGCGCTGTATGAAATGGCGCACCAGGTGCTGCAGGCACGCGATCTGTCCAACCCCAAGGTCGGCACGCATGTGAACTGGACCCTGGCCCGTGCCGGCGTCGTGCGCAACATGATTCCCCCGGGTGCAGAGGCGCAGGCGGACATTCGTGTCGATCGCGTGGCCGATCTCGACGGCATCGAACACTCATTGCGCGAACGCATCAAGAACAAGCTGCTGCCGGACACCGAAGTCACGCTGGATTTCGAGCGCCGCCGCCCGCCGCTGCAGGCCACCGACGCCTCGCGCGCCCTGGGCACGCATGCGGTGGGGATCTATGCCGAGATCGGCCACAAACTCAACCTGCGCGACCGCCCCACCGGAGGCGGAACCGATGCCGCTTTCGCCGCGCTGTCCACCAAAGCGCCGGTGGTTGAAGGCTTCGGCCTGCGCGGTTTTGGCGCGCACTCGACCAATGCAGAATACGTGCTGATCCCGTCCATAGAGCCGCGGCTCTACCTTGCAACACGCCTGATCATGGATATCGCAACCGGCAAGGCGCCGGTCAAATAGTTTTCGTAGCCCGGGTGAGCGTAGCCTTATCCGGGGCCGCACAGTTTTTGTAGCCCGGGTGGAACCCGGGGCCGCAAAGCGGCCGGGTGCCGCCATTCATTGGCGATCATCCTCCTCCCCCGGATAACGCTCCGTTCATCCGGGCTACAACATTGCCGCGAAATCTGGAAAAGCACCACTAAATAGGTTTTGTAGCCCGGATAAAGGCCGAAGGCCGTAATCCGGGGCCGCGTAGCGGCCGGAAACCGTGCATCGCGCTGATTGCGCCCCTCCCCCGGATTACGCTTCGCTCATCCGGGCTACAACACCAGGGATTTTGCGGCGCTTAACGCCGCCGGTCCTTGCCGGTCAGCCCGGAAATGATCTCCGCCACCGCCCGCTGCTGGCTGTGACTCAGCTTGCGGTAACGCTTCAGCAGTTCTTCATCGGACAGGCTGCTGCGATAGGCCGGTGAAGCCTGCTGCATCGCCGGCGCTGACGCGCCACCCTTTCCATATTCCAGCATGTCGGCGGGCACGCCCAGCCATGCGGCCAGCACAAGAATCTTGTCATGCCGCGGAATGGATATCCCATTCAGCCACTTGCGCACCGTCTGCTGGGTAATCGGTGTGCCCTGATAACGGTCGTTGAATGCTTCCGCCAGACGCGTCGGGCTGTGCAGCGCCACGCCGCCCTGCTGCAGGGCCTGACGCAACCTTTTGCTGAACGCCTCACGGCCATCGTTGTTTGCCATGGCGGGAAACGTACCATTGCGCATGGTTACTACTGGTTTCTGTTTACAGTAACCAAAAGTAACATCGGCGTTTGGGCGCCGGAGGGGCGCCGGCACAAGGACGGCTCGTCCGTCCGCACAACACAAACACCCCATGTCGTCGGAGGACACCCAGCTGCCGCTCGCGTCCCCGGATCCCGTTGCGGATCTGCTGGAACAATTGCGCGCGGCGGCGCCGCAGATGTTCAGCGAAGGCCGGGTGGATTTCGACAAGCTCAAGGTGGCGCTGGGCGACCAGATCGAGGCCGGACAGGAACGCTACGGCCTGACCTGGGCAGGCAAGGCTGATGCCTTCCGCAATGTGCGGGCGCCTTCGGTCGGCACCCTGCTGCCGATGCCCGAGGACAGCGTCAACTGGGACCGCACTGAAAACCTGATCATCGAGGGCGACAACCTCGAAGTCCTCAAGCTGCTGCAGAAGCCGTACCACGGCAAGGTCAAGATGATCTACATCGACCCGCCGTACAACACCGGCAACGATTTCATCTATCCCGACAACTACCGGCAGGGGCTGGACGACTACCTGCGCTATTCAGGACAGGTCGGCGAGGATGGAAGCAAACAAAGCACCAACACCGAAACCAGCGGCCGTTATCACTCCGACTGGCTGAGCATGATGTATCCGCGGCTGTTTCTGGCGCGCAACCTGATGCGCGAGGACGGCGTGATTTTTGTCAGCATCGACGACAACGAGGTGCATAACCTGCGGATGCTGATGAATGAGGTGTTTGGCGAAGAAAATTTCATCGATAGCATCATTTGGAAAAAGCGCTATGGTGGCGGTGCAAAAGAAAAGTATCTTGTATCAGTTCACGAATACATACTGGTTTACGCAAGAAACATCGCGGGGATTAGTGAAATAGTTATTCCAACAACCCAAGAATCGATAGACCGGTATTACAAAGACAAAGACGAGAACCACGAAAAACGAGGGCCATTCAGAACCCACCCCCTAGAAGCAACGAAAAGCATGGGCGAAAGGAAAAATTTAGTCTTCCCAATAAATGGCCCAGACGGCAAAGAAATTCTGCCAAAAAGACAATGGCTGTGGAGTAAGGATCGTGTTGCCGAAGCTCTCAAAAAAAGCGAATTGGCATTCCTGAAAGATAGAGATGGAAAATGGACCGTTCACACAAAACAATATCTAAAAGATGAAAGTGGGCAAATCAGAGGAAGTAAAGCGTTCTCCATTATTGACAACGTTTTTACTCAACACGGCACGAATGAAATCATTGAATTATTTGGTGATGCTCAGGTGTTTCCGTTCCCGAAACCCAGTGTATTGCTTAAAAGTCTCATCAATGTTGGGCTGAATGGTGAAAACGACGCTCTGGTGTTGGATTTTTTTGCCGGCTCTGGATCACTGGCACATGCGGTTATCGACTTAAATCAAAAAGACCAAGGAAACCGGAAATTCATTCTGGTACAGATCCCCGAAAAAACAGATCGTCCAGAGTTTCCAACCATCGCCCATATCACCCGAGAACGCGTGCGCCGGGTCATCGCCAAACTCGACAAAGAAGGCGGGAACAATAAATCTGATCGCGGCTTCCGCGCCTTAAAGCTGTCGTCCAGCAATTTCCGAATCTGGAACGCCGAAAAAACACCCGACGATCCGGCAAAACTCGCCGAGCAGTTGCAGCTCTATGCCGACAACAGCGGACAGGCGCGCAGCGAGCAGGACATGCTCTATGAGCTGATCCTGAAAAGCGGCCTGCCGCTGTCGTGCCACATCGCGCCGGTTTCTGTGGCCGGGGCCAGTGCGTGGTCGGTCGATGACAATAAACTATTGATTTTATTGAATAAATTGGTCTCGCGTGAGGTGCTGCGCGCGATGATCGCACTGCAGCCGCAGCAGATGCTGTGCCTGGACGCCGCATTCAAGGGTGACGACGCGCTGAAAACCAGCATCGTGCTCGAAGCCAAGTCGCACGGCATCACCTTCCGCACCGTCTGAGCGCAGCACCGCGCATGAAAATCCAGTTCGACGGCGGCCAGCAATACCAGCTCGATGCCATCAACGCGGTGCTCGACGTGTTCGAGGGCCAGCCGCTGGCCGCCGGCGCTTTTGAAATCCGCCTCGACAGCACGCCCGACGCCGGCGGCCTGTTCAATGAACTGGGCAGCGGCAACCAGTTGACGCTGAATGATGATGCGCTGCTCGCCAACACGCGGCGGGTACAGCAGCGCAACGGTATCGAGGAAAGCCCTGCGCTCGCCGACCGGCATTTCTCCGTCGAAATGGAAACCGGCACCGGCAAGACCTATGTCTACCTGCGCACCATGCACGAACTGCACCAGCGCCACGGCTTCTGCAAATTCATCATCGTCGTGCCCAGCGTGGCGATCCGCGAAGGCGTGATGGCCAGCCTGCGGCTGACGCGGGAACATTTCGACACGCTTTACGGCAATGTGCCTGTCGATGCCTGGGTTTACGATTCGCGGCAGGTATCGAAACTGCGCCAGTTCGCGGCAGCGACCACGCTGCAGGTGCTGGTGATCAACATCGACGCCTTCAACAAACCGTCGAACAACGTGATCCACCGCGACAACGACCGGCTGTCGGGACGCAAGCCCATTGAATTCATCCAGGCTGCGCGGCCGATCGTGATCATGGACGAGCCGCAGAACATGGAAAGCGCACCGGCGCAGGAAGCCATCGCCAGTCTCAGTCCACTCTGCACGCTGCGCTACTCGGCGACGCACCGCAATCTGTACCATCTGCTCTACCGGCTCAATCCGGTGCAGGCCTACGACCTGAAGCTGGTCAAACGCATCGAGGTCGATTCTGTCCTCGACGACCCGGACTTCAATCAGCCCTATATCCATGTCGAGTCGGTCAAGGCCACGGCGAAGAAGATCACCGCAAAGCTGGCCATCGACGTTAACGCCAAAGGAGCGCCGCAGCGCAAGACCATCGCGGTCAGCAAGGGCGGCGCAGACCTGTACGACATGTCCGGCGGGCGCGAGGGCTACAGGGGCTATATCGTCGATGAAATCGATGCCGGCAATCAGCGCATCAGCTTCGCCAATGGACTCACGCTGGAGGCCGGACAGACCCACGGCGGACGCACCGATGACGTGATGCGGGTGCAGATCCGCGAAACGGTGCGCGAGCATTTCGAGAAGGAAAAACGCATCCGCAAAGTACTTCCGACGGGACAACGGCTGAAAGTGCTGTCCTTGTTTTTTATCGACCGCGTGGCCCATTACGCCGCGGCCGACGGCAAAATCCGCCGCTGGTTTACCGAGGCTTACGAGGAACTATCGGTCAAATACCCGGAACTGGAGCCGCTACCGGTGGACAAAGTGCACAACGGGTATTTCGCGCAGGCGAAGGGTGTGCCCAAAGATACCAGCGGGGTCACTTCCGCCGACGATGAAGCCTACGAGCTGATCATGCGTGACAAGGAGCGCTTGCTGTCCCCGGAGGAACCGCTGCGTTTCATATTCAGTCACTCGGCGCTGCGCGAAGGGTGGGACAACCCCAATGTGTTCCAGATCTGTACGCTCAATGAAACGAAATCGGAAATCAAAAAACGCCAGGAAATCGGCCGCGGGCTGCGCCTGCCGGTGCTGGAAACCGGAGAACGCTGTTTCGACCCTGCGATCAACCGGCTGACGGTGATCGCCAATGAGAGTTATGAGGAATTCGCGCGCCAGTTGCAGACGGAGATTGAGGACGAGTGCGGCGTAAAGTTCGAAGGCCGTATCGCCAACAAGAAAAAACAGCGCACTGCCAAGCTGCGGCCGGGCTGGAAGCTCAATCCGGATTTCCAAGCCTTGTGGCAACGCATCAAATACAGGACGCGGTATGCCGTTGATTATAAAAGTAATATTTTGATCGACGCCGCGGCAAAACGCCTTGCTGGCATGGGCGCGATCAAGCCCTCGGCCATCCGGGTGCAGAAGGCCGAGCTGCGCGTGGGCGAGCTGGGCCTGGACACCGCGCTGCTGAGCGTGACCCAGGCACAGGCCGGTTACCAGGTCTGGAAAATTCCCGATTTGCTGGGTTACCTGCAGGGCAAGACCGAACTGACGCGTGCAACGCTGGCAGAAATCCTGATCCAGTCAGGCCGGCTGGGCGATGTGAAACATAATCCGCAGCAATTCCTCGACCAGGCATTGCTCGCCATCGAAACCGAACTGCGCGAACTGATGATCGCCGGTATCAAGTACGAGCGCATTGCCGGCCGCGAATACGAAATGATGCTGTTCGAAGAGAAAGAAATTACCGGTTACCTCGCTGGCATGATTGAGGTCGATAACTCTATCTACGACGTTGTTCCTTACGAATCAGAAGTGGAGCGGCAGTTCGCCGAATCCATGGCCACGCGGGAAGACATCAAACTCTTCATCAAACTGCCATCGTGGTTCAAAGTTGAAACACCGGTCGGCACCTACAACCCGGACTGGGCCATCGTCAGGGAACACGACGCGAAGATTTATCTGGTACGGGAAACCAAAGGCACCATGGATGAACTCAAACTGCGCGGCACGGAATGGATGAAAATCCGGTGCGGTGAGGCGCACTTCAATTCACTGGGTGTGGATTACAAACACGTCATCAAGGCAAGCGAGGTTTAGCAGCGTACCGCTGTTGCACGCCCGCGATGAATGTGTACGTCGCTATTTCCCCGTACCCCTGCCGGAATTTAGGCGTCATTCCGGCGAACACCCTGAAAATCGCGAAAAACCACGGTTTCGGACAGCCTGGAAATACCCCCGAATTCCGGATCCAGGAGCCGTCGGGGATTTTTTTTTGATGGCCCAACCCATTGATTTTAAATATATTTTCATTGGTTTACCCGATGCAATGGGCTGCCCGCGCCTTGCCCCGCCCGGATGGATTGGGTATCTTTAGCCCCCTGCTGTCCGCGGTTGCGAACCACCCTCCGCGACGGGCATCGGACTTCTCACAAGACCGATTCCGCCGCACGGCACAGATGTCAGGGCTTGTTTCCCATCGGAAACGGCCAGGCGCCTGGAATCGCAATTGGACGGGGCGCTACCGGAGCCGGTCCTGGAATTACCTGGGATGCGGGCTTTTTGGCAGCCGCCTGCTTTTTGATAGCAGGATTTTTCTTGACTGCTTTTTTCTTGACTGCTTTTTTCTTAGCCGGCTTTCGGGCCGGCTTTTTTTTGCCCGTTTTGCGGCTGGCGCCTTTTTTAGCAGCGGCCTTGCGCGCGACCTTTTTCACGACCTTCTTTTTCTTGACGACTTTTTTCCCGGCCTTTTTGTTTGTTTTTTTCTTTGCAGCCTTCTTTTTTGCTTTTGCCATGCGAGCCTCCTTCAGTGTCGATCCATAGTGTGCGCCCTTTGAGCCAGGACGCACGCCCTTCCCCGCACATTCCCGTCCTTGATCCTGTCGTCCTGACCTGGTGCTAGTGCAAAGCGGCGCCAGCCTGGGTCGCCAGATTGCGGTACAACATGTCCGGATCGATCCTGATGCCGCCGCTCCAGGTCAACACATTTGATACCGGATCAAAAGCAACGCGGCGGAACAACGCGGCATCGGACAAGACCTCCATCGCCACGTCTTCCACCAGGTCGCCCAGATAAACATGGCCTTCCAGCCCGTCATCGAAACGCAGCCAGAGCGTGCAGTTGTCCTCCGCGCGCAGTTCAGTAACCGTGTGCAGGTGGGTCCTGCGGCTGCGGTAACGCCGGAACTTCAGACTGAGTGCCAAGGTTTCGACCCTCCATGATGGTGAACATTGCAACCCGGAAACAATCCGGCGGCGCCACCCTGCGGTTTTAATCGCAGGGCAATGCGCCACCAGGTGTCTTGCTGCTTCAGCACGGAACCCCGCATTGCTCCGGGGTCCCTGTTCTCAATCGCATGTTTGGTGTCCGTTTTACGTATCCGCTTTTCGTGCCCATGCTCGTCTGAAAAAGCCATCAATCCCCGCTTTTAATCCCGTCCATCAATCCCAACTGAGCGCGCCACCGGTTTGATACTCGATGACGCGGGTCTCAAAGAAGTTGCGTTCTTTTTTCAGGTCGATCATTTCCGCCATCCACGGGAACGGGTTGGTCACGCCCTCGAACAGCACTTCCAGCCCGATCTGCTGGGCGCGGCGGTTGGCGATGAAGCGCAGGTATTCCTTGAACATTGCGGCGTTGAGGCCGAGCACGCCGCGCGGCATGGTGTCCTCGGCATATTTGTATTCGAGCTCGACACCCTTGTGGAACAGTTCCTTCAGTTCCTCGCGGAACTCGCTGGTCCACAGATGCGGGTTCTCCATCTTGATCGTGTTGATCAGGTCGATACCGAAATTGCAATGCATGGATTCGTCGCGCAGGATGTACTGGTACTGCTCGGCGGCGCCGGTCATCTTGTTCTGCCGGCCCAGCGCGAGAATCTGCGCGAAACCGACATAGAAGAACAGGCCTTCCATCAGGCACGCAAACACGATCAGGCTTTTCAGCAGCTTCTGGTCGTTTTCCGGGGTGCCGGTCTTGAACATGGGATCGGTCAGCACATCGATGAACGGGATCAGGAATTCGTCCTTGTCGCGGATCGACGAAACCTCGTGGTAGGCATTGAAGATTTCGCTTTCATTGAGGCCCAGGCTTTCCACAATGTACTGGTAGGCGTGGGTGTGGATCGCTTCTTCAAACGCCTGGCGCAGCAGATACTGGCGGCATTCGGGCGCGGTGATGTGGCGGTAGGTGCCGAGCACGATGTTGTTGGCCGCCAGCGAATCGGCGGTGACGAAAAATCCGAGGTTGCGCTTGACGATGCGGCGCTCATCTTCGGTCAGGCCGTTGGGATTTTTCCACAGCTCGATGTCGCGGCTCATCTGGATTTCCTGCGGCATCCAGTGGTTGGCGCAGGCCGACAGATACTTGTCCCAGGCCCATTTGTATTTGAACGGCACCAACTGGTTGACGTCGGTCTGGCCGTTGATGATGCGTTTGTCGGCAACATTGACGCGCCGCAGTTCTTCTTCAACCGGGGCTTGCGACGGCGCACGGTCGGCCATCACAGGCTGCCTTGCCAGTCCGGCTGCACCGGATTCTTCAAATTGCAACATCTTCAGTCTCCTTTATTAGCGTTGTGGGTGGATACCTTCCAGCACAGACAGCGGGTTCTTGATGGTTGTTATCGGTGAAACCGCTGTCGCGCCGTGCAGCAAACCCTGATCCAGCAACTGCCTTTCAATGTGTCGATTACTGATTAACTGCATTCCCTGATTGGCTTTCGCCCGCCTACTTCCCCAACTGCTTAGCCCTGGATTTCGCGCGCCTAATTGTCGACTACTGACATGACTCACATTCAGGATCGAGGATCGAACACACCTTGGGCTGCTCCTCCCCGTTCACGCCGCCATCCGACGACACGGCGTTCAACTGGCCCGCCTTGGATGTCGACTTCTCGGTGGAAGTCGCGCCCAGCGTGCGCAGGTAGTACGTCGTTTTCAGGCCGCGCACCCAGGCCAGTTTGTAAGTGTCATCCAGTTTCTTGCCCGAAGCACCCGCCATGTAGATGTTCAGCGACTGCGACTGGTCGATCCATTTCTGCCGCCGCGCCGCGCATTCCACCAGCCAGCTTGCATCCATCTCGAAGGCGGTGGCGTAGAGGCTGCGCACATCCGGCGGCACCCGGTCGATTTTGGACAGCGAGCCGTCGAAATATTTCAGGTCGGCGATCATCACCTCGTCCCACAGGTTGAGCTTTTTCAGATCGCGCACCAGGAACTCATTGACCACCGTGAATTCGCCCGACAGGTTGGATTTCACATAGAGGTTCTGGTAGGTCGGCTCGATGCACTGCGACAGGCCGGTGATGTTGGCTATGGTCGCCGTCGGCGCAATGGCAATGCAGTTCGAATTGCGGATGCCGACGCGCTGAATGCGGCTCCGGAGGCTGGCCCAGTCCAGCTTGGTCGACATGTCGCACTCGACATAACCCCCGCGCTCTTCCGCCAGCACCTTCAGCGAATCCAGCGGCATGATGCCGCGATCCCACAGCGAGCCCTTGAACGTCGAATACGGGCCACGCTCTTCCGCCAGGTCGGATGAAGCCGAGTATGCGGTGTAGGTCACCTGCTCCATCGATTGGTCGGCGAAATCCACGGCAGCCGGCGAACCATAGGGAATGCGCAGCATGTGCAGACAATCCTGGAAGCCCATGATGCCGAGGCCCACCGGACGGTGCTTGAAGTTGGAATTGCGCGCCTTGTTGACATTGTAGAAATTGAGATCGATCACGTTGTCGAGCATGCGCATCCCGGTGCCGACCGTACGTTTCAGCTTCTCCATGTCGAGGAGACCGGTGGACAGATCCAGATGTGCCGGCATGTTCACCGATGCCAGATTGCACACGGCGATTTCGTCGGGACCGGTGTTCAGCGTGATTTCGGTGCACAGGTTGGAGCTGTGCACGACGCCGACGTGGCTCTGCGGCGAGCGCAGGTTGCAGGGATCCTTGAACGTGATCCACGGGTGCCCGGTCTCGAACAGCATGGTCAGCATCTTGCGCCAGAGCTGGTTGGCAGGAACCTTCTTGTAGAGCTTCATCTCACCGCGGGTGCACATCGCCTCGTATTCGACATAGGCCTTCTCGAAAGCCTTGCCAAATTTCTCGTGCAGGTCCGGCACATCGGACGGCGAGAACAGCGTCCATTCGCCGCCCTCCATCACTCGCTTCATGAACAGATCCGGCACCCAGTTGGCCGTGTTCATGTCATGGGTGCGACGGCGATCGTCGCCGGTGTTCTTGCGCAGCTCGAGAAATTCCTCGATGTCGAGATGCCAGGTCTCGAGATACGAGCACACCGCACCTTTGCGCTTGCCGCCCTGATTCACTGCAACGGCCGTATCGTTGACGACTTTCAGGAACGGCACGACGCCCTGCGATTTGCCGTTGGTGCCCTTGATGTAGGCGCCCAGCGCACGCACCGGCGTCCAGTCGTTGCCGATGCCGCCGGCGTACTTCTGCAGCATCGCGTTTTCCTTGATCGCCTCGTAAATGCCGTCGAGGTCGTCGGAAACCGTGGTCAGGTAGCAGCTGGCGAGCTGCGAGCGGCGCGTACCGGAGTTGAACAGCGTCGGGGTCGAGCTCATCAGATCGAAACTCGACAGCCCGTTGTAGAACTCGATCGCGCGCGCTTCGCGCTGGCTTTCGGGCTCGTTCAGCGCCAGCCCCATCGCCACGCGCATGAAAAACACCTGGGGCAGCTCGATGCGCTGACCTTCGATGTGCAGGAAGTAGCGGTCATACAGAATCTGCAGGCCGAGATAGGTGAACTTGAGGTCGCGCTTCGCGTCGAGCGCCTTGCCCAGCGCGGTCATATCGTAATGACCCAGACGCTCGTCCAGCAGTTCGGCTGCGACGCCCTTTTTGATGAATTCCGGCAGGTAGGCCGCGTAACGCGTGGCCATCTGCTCCTGCGTCACTTCCTCACCAAGAGTTTCCAGGCGCAGCGTATGCAGCAGCAGCCGGGCGGTGACATAACTGTAGCCGGGATCCTGCTCGATCAGGCCGCGCGCGGCCAGCACCAGCGATTTGCGCACTTCTTCGATAGGCACGCCTTCGTAGAGGTCGCGGTACATCGCGTCGAGGATCGGTTGCGTGCTCACTTCATGGCCGAGGCCGGCGCAAGCGCTTTCCACCAGCGCGGTGATGCGCGGCAGGTCGAGCGGCCGCTTCACGCCACCTTCGGTCACGTTGACCACGGACTCACGCTGAGCCGTCGCCGCGGGCTGCGCTTCGCGCTGGCGTGCGCGTTCCCGGGTGCGCTCTTCACGATAGAGCACGTAACCCCGGGCCACGTGGTGTTCGCCCATGCGCATCAGCGCGAGTTCCACCTGATCCTGGATGTCTTCGATATGGAAAGTGCCGCCCGAAGGCTGGCGCCGCATCAGCGCGCCCACCACGCTGTCGGTCAGCGCCACGACCTGTTCGCGCACCCGTGCCGAAGCCGCGCCCTGGCCGCCGTTGACGGCAATGAAGGCCTTGGTCAGCGCAATGGCGATTTTCGCCGGCTCAAAACCCACCACCGAGCCATTGCGGCGAATGATCTTGTACTGGGCGTACAAGGCCTCACGCGCTGCCTCTTCGGCAGCGGAGATTGGCGCAACAGCACGGGATTGGGTGGATTCTACGGCGACTTGCATATCGTTACTCCTTGATTTTTTTAGGTTTTATAGCCCCCAGGAACACCAACGCTCCCAGCCCGCCAACCACTATATGTTGTGGTTGGCTCATTAATTTCGACCAATTCTAGTGGCCGTGTTTTGAATCCGCAATAGGTTTTGACGGTTTTTTTAAAAGTTATTGAGAAACAGCAGGAAACAGCGCCAAGCGCCGGATTTATTGCACATAAATTGAGCAGCAATACACCGGGGCGGGCAGGTCGTGGTGCGTCAGGCGACGCAATTCAGGGGATTCGGTGAAAACGTGCCCGGATGTCGTTCAGCAGCGCGGGGTTGTTATTTATTTTCCGGCTGCAGCAGGCTCGCCCGATACCGCGGCCAGTCGAAATACGGTCCAGGATCGGTCTTGCGGCCCGGTGCAATGTCGGAATGCCCGACGCTGGCGGTGATCGTATATCGCGCATGAAGAGCGCGGGCAAGCGCCCCCAGCCGGTCATACTGAGCGGCGCTGAACGCCAGGTCATCCGTGCCTTCGAGTTCGATGCCGATCGAATAATCATTGCAGCGCTCGCGCCCGCACCACAACGACTGCCCGGCATGCCACGCCCGCAGCGCGCAAGGCACGAATTGCAGCAGGGCGCCGTCGCGGCGGATAAAAAAATGCGCGGAAACCTGGAGCCCGGCGATGGTGGCGAAATACGGATGCGCCGCCGGATCCAGCCGGTTCAGGAACAAATCGGTGACTGCCGGGCCGTCGAACACACCCGGGGGCAGACTGATGTTGTGGATGACCAGCAATTCGATGACGGTATCGGGCGGCCGCTCATCACAATTGGGCGAAGCTATAAAGAGCGCCTCATCCACTAGTCCCGCGACGTCGATATTCATGACCGTCCCTCAGGACCTGGCATCCAGTTCCTGTTTGATGCCCAGGCGCTGGATCCGGTAACGCAAGGCACGGAAGGAAATGCCCAGCAGCTTGGCCGCCGCAGTCTGGTTGTAGCGGGCGCGTTCGAGAGCATCGAGTATGGCCTTGCGTTCGATCGCCTCGAGTCTCTCGGGCAGCGGCAGCCCCTCGACATCACCCTCCTGTTCGGCAGCACGCTCATCGGACAACTGCAGATCATCCACTGCAATTTCGTCGCCGCTGACCAGCGCCACTGCACGCTCCAGGATGTTTTCCAGTTCGCGGACGTTGCCAGGAAAGTGATAAGCCTGCAGGGCGGCTTCTGCCTGCATCGACAACCGTGGCACCCGTCCCTCGCCAGCGTGGCGCGACAAAATCGTTGCGGCGAGCTGCGGAATGTCATCGCGCAATTCGCGCAATGCCGGCATGCGCAATTCAATCACGTTGAGGCGGTAATACAGATCCTGCCGGAAAGCGCCGCTTTTCACTTCCTCCGCCAGGTGGCGATGCGTTGCGCTGATGATGCGCACATCCACCGGCTCCTCGCTGGTCGAGCCGACCCTGCGCACGCGTTTTTCCTGGATGGCGCGCAACAGCTTGACCTGCATCGACAGCGGCAGATCGCCGACTTCGTCGAGAAACAGTGTGCCGCCATCGGCCGCCTGAAAAAAACCGTCGTGATCTGCCAGCGCCCCGGTGAACGCGCCCTTTTTGTGCCCGAAAAATTCGGACTCCATCAGGTTCTCCGGGATCGCGCCGCAATTGACCGCCACGAAAGGGCTGTCGCGGCGCGCGCCGTTCGAGTGTATCCGGCGGGCGGCCAGTTCCTTGCCGGAACCCGACTCGCCGCGGATCTGCACCGGCGCCTGGCTGCGCGCCAGCTTCTCGATCATTTGCCGCGCCTGCATCATCAACGGCGAATCGCCGATCAGGGATGGACCGGATCCGGGTTGCGCGGCATCCGTGTCCTGGCGTTCACCGCCCGGGCGCGGCAATTTCAGCGCAGAACGCACCAGGGCCCGCAACTGATCCAGCGACACCGGTTTGCCGAGGTAATCAAATGCCCCGGCCTTTAGTGCTGCGACCGCATTCTCCGCGCTGCCATGCGCGGTGATTACGGCAACCGGCAGACTGGGATGATTCCTGGTGATGTGTTCAACGATCGACAGGCCGTCGCCGTCGGCCAGCCGCATGTCGGTCAGACACAGTTCGAACGAATTGCTCCCGAGCAGTGCCAAAGCTTCTGACACACTCGCCGCGCAATGCGGCTCCAGGCCCATGCGCAGCAGTGTGATGCCGAGCAATTCGCGGATGTCCGCTTCGTCATCGACAACCAGCACCTGACCCGTTGCCACCCAATACCCCCCTTTAACCCCGCCCTTTACCCACGCTCATTACTCCCGATCTTTATCCACTCACCCCGCAGCGCAGGTTACCGAGAATCGCGCACCCCTGACTGAATCCACGTATTCAAGCATGGCGCCGTTCGCTTCACAGATTTCCCGCGCCAGATAAAGGCCCAGTCCGGTACCGCCCGGCGATGTGGTGAAAAACGGCTCGAACAGTTTACTGCGCGACTCCGGCGGCAACCCGGGGCCATCATCAACGACTTCCAATCTTACCGCATTGCCGCGACTGGCCCGGCCCACCACGAGACTGATGCTGCCGGGATTGCGATGGGAATGACGCAGCGCGTTCTGGCACAGATTCCACAACACCTGATTCAGGTGGTCGCGGTCGAACATGATGTGGGGGTCCGTCTCCAGGTGCAGCTCAATCACGTTCGCCGCCAGTTTTTCAGTAGCCACAAACTGCTCGGTGAAAGCGCGCAGGTAAGTCGCCAGATGGAAGCGCGCCCGCACGGCGCGCTCCCCGCGGTTCAGCGTCTGCACGTCGTTGATCATGCGATCGAGCCGGCGGGTATTGTCACGGATGATGGTCGTCAGCCGTTGTGCCCCCGCAGAAACCTCGGGCTCTTCCTGCAGCAGTTCCGCAGCATGGCTGATGGCCCCCAGCGGGTTGCGGATTTCGTGGGCAATGTTCGCGGTCAGCCGCCCGAGTGCGGCAAGCTTCAGTTGCCGGGCCTCGGCCTGGATGCGCGCCAGGTCTTCCAGAAAAATGACCGCACCGGCGCCGCGCCGCGCCGCGACCGGCACCAGCCTTGCGCGCAGGTGCGAACCGAGTTCGAATGCGTCCGGAGTTTCACGGCCCTGCTGATCGTGCAGCCAGGTTTCGACACGCGCATGCAGGGCGGGCGCACGATCCTTCAGCGCCACCACGCCGCCCCCGCGCAGGCCACCGATCATGCGCTCCGCCGCGGTATTGACCTGGCGCACGATGCCCTCGCCGTCGACAACGATCACGCCGTGCTCCATGTCCTGGATTACCAGCTGGTTGACCTGCGCCATGTTGGCCAGATCGATTTCGCGCTGCGCCGCCAGTTGTTCGCTCGCCAGCGAACGCGTCGCCAAGGTGTGCGCCAGCCAGGCAGTCGCGAAATAAGCGATGGACAACAGTCCGGCTTGGGCATACTGCGCGCCGCTCTCGGAGAACCGCAGCACCTCATAGGTATGCTCCAGCAGCACCAAGATAGTCGCGATCGCGGCAAAAAACAGCGTCAGCTGGCCACGGCTGACCAATCCTGCAGCCGCCAGTGAAGTCAGCAGCAGCAGTCCAAGTCCGCTCGACAACCCGCCGCTGGCATACATCAGCAGCACAACAAAGCCGATGTCGCCGCCAACCTGGATCGCCAGTTGCCAGGTAAACCGCTCACGCGTGCGGATGACCACAAACATCGCCAGTGCAAATGCGGCATAACTCGCAGCGCCGATCAGGAACAACCGCATGTCCCGCGAACCGAACTGCAGGGTGCCGCCCCAGAAGCCGCCCGCCAACAGCAGCAGCAGCGCGGCAGCCGTGCGGTAACCGTTGAACAACTGCAATGAGCGCCAATAGGTGTCCGGTATCCGGCGCACACCTTCGGCATCGCGGAACTCCGGCTGCATCGGTTGTTGAGTGGTGATCATCTGACGAACTCAGTGTTTTGCGCGAAATTCCCGCTCGTGTTCTGCGGAGCAGAAGTAGAGGGCTCCGGACACGATGCCCTCACCTCGCGGCAGATGCACGCCGCAATGCGCGCAATCCACCATGTCCTCTGCCTGCGGATCCGGGGGCCGCTGCGCATGACGATCGGCGCGCCGGCGATGGTTGCGCAGCAGCCAGAACGCCACCGCAACAACAATTGCGATAAGCAGAATCTTGGACATTATTTCTTGGACATTACTTCTTGGACATTGATGCTTCAACTGCCGGACAACCCGGTATGGCAGCACGGAACGAGCCGCTGCGCAAAGCACACGTCAGCCGTGCGCCGACTCCGGATCAACGGCCAGTGCCTCCAGGAAACGCGACACCAGATTGTAGCCTCCGATGGTCGCCGTCAGCTCGACGATTTCACGCTGGTTGAAATGGCCGCGCAACCCCTCAAAAACGGCGTCTGGCACATGGATATCCCGGGTCATGGAGTCGGTGTAAGCCAGTACCGCACGCTGCGCCGGGGTCAGCACGGCGGAATCCTGCCAGCGGTCAAGCGTATCGAGCTGCGCCTGCGTGACCCCCTCGCGCAAAGCGAACGGGACATGTACCTGGTATTCGTAGGACGCACCGTTCAGCAGCGCCACGCGCAATATGACCAGTTCGCGGTAATCGCCGCGCAGCGTGCATTGCTGGCGAATCGCTGTAAACAGCGCGAGCCAGCCTTCGGCGACCGGCGGCGCATTCAGCAGCATGCTGTAAAGATTGAGCATGCGCCCGTCGCGCTCCTTGCGGATCTGATTTGCCAGCGCCCGTACGGCCGGACTGCTGTTCTCGTCGCCATAGGCTAGGCGGGCCATCGCTGCAGCTCCGGAATTGCGGAATTGGCAAAACCGTGCCGCTCGGTCAGAACGGACGGCATCCAGAAAATCGTGGTCGGGGTGAGAGGATTCGAACCTCCGACTCCTGCGTCCCGAACGCAGTACTCTACCAGGCTGAGCTACACCCCGAATTGCACAAACGAACTACATACAAACAATAAGGGCACGTTGCGCGTGCCCTTCGGTCAATGCGTCCGCGTTACGGCGAACTGTGCCAATTGTAGCAAAAAATCCCGGTACTGCGTGGACGGGATCGAATCCAGCGCCGAGCAGGCTGCACGCACCTCCGCCTCCGCCTGCCGGCGCGTGTAATCCAGCGCACCCGAGCGGCGGATCGCCGCCAGCACGCGATCCAGATCATTCAGGCCGCCGGAAACCAGCGCGCCGCGCACCAGCGCCGCCTCTTCCGGGCGGCCGTGGTGGATGACGCGGATCAATGGCAGCGTCGGCTTGCCTTCGGCCAGGTCGTCACCCACGTTTTTGCCGATGACGCCGGCGTCCCCCGAGTAATCCAGCACATCGTCAATCAGCTGGAATGCCGTACCAAGATGGCTGCCATAGGCTGCCATCGCCTCCTCCACCGCCGGCGTCGCCCCTGCCAGCAACGCGCCCAGCCGGCTCGCCGCTTCAAACAACTTGGCGGTTTTGTAGCGGATGACCTGCAGGTAACTGGCCTCGTCGATATCGGCGTTGCGGCAGTTCATCAACTGCAGCACCTCGCCCTCGGCAATGACGTTGGTGGCATCGGCGAGCACCCGCAGCACGCGCATGTCGTCGACGTTCACCATCATCTGGAAGGCGCGGGAATAGACAAAATCGCCGACCAGCACCGACGCTGCATTACCGAACAGGGTGTTGGCTGTCGGCCGTCCGCGGCGCAGGGCAGATTCATCAACGACATCGTCATGGAGCAGCGTCGCGGTATGGATGAACTCGACGACGGCAGCCAGCGTGTGGTGGGCACTACCACGATAATCCAGCGCCCCCGCGGACAGCAGCACCAAAGCCGGGCGCAACCGTTTGCCGCCGCCGCCGATGATGTATTCGGCCACCTGACGGATCAACACCACTTCTGAATGCAGGCGTTCGCGGATCACCTGATCCACGGATTGCATGTCAGCGGCGAGCAGTTTGTTGAGGTTTTCGAGAAACACGGGACGGGCAAAAACCGGGATGATAACAACATCGAGGAGCCACGGGCATGGTGCCGACCACTGACTCAATCCGGCGATCATCCGTAATTCATTGATTTTGCTCGACTATTCATCAATGACTGGTTAGCCGGAAGTTTTGACTCATTCCCGGTCGGCTTGTATAATCGCGGGCTTTCCGTAGTCCGAGCTGAGAGGTTTTCCATGTATGCGGTAGTCAAGACCGGCGGCAAACAGTATCGCGTGAGCGCTGGCACCAAAATCAAAGTTGAGCAACTGACGGCCGAAGTCGGGGCGGAAGTGACCCTCGACCAGGTCCTGATGATTGCCGAAGATGGCAGCGTCAAGCTCGGCACCCCGTTGCTGTCGGGCGCAGCGGTCAAAGCCAAGGTGCTGTCACAAGGCCGCGGCGAGAAGGTAATCATCTTCAAAATGCGCCGGCGCAAGCACTATCGCAAAACCCAGGGCCATCGGCAGAATTTCACCGAACTCGAAATCACCGGCATCGCGGGCTAAGGAGCACACACCATGGCACATAAAAAAGCAGGCGGCAGTTCCCGTAACGGTCGCGATTCACAAGCCAAGCGTCTCGGCGTCAAATGCTTCGGCGGCGAGTTGATCCCCGCCGGCAGCATCATCGTTCGTCAGCGCGGCACTCGCATGCATCCCGGCGAAAACGTCGGCATCGGCCGTGACCATACGCTGTTCGCCAAGGTCGATGGTCACGTGCAGTTCGCGCATAAAGGGCCGCAGCAACGTCAGACCGTGAGCGTCGTTCCCGCCTGATCATTGGTTTGTAGTGCTGAAAAGGCCCTGTTGAACGACAGGGCTTTTTTATTTGGGGAATCCCATGAAATTCATCGATGAAGCACGAATAGAAGTACACGCCGGCAAGGGCGGAGACGGCGTCGCCAGTTTCCGTCGCGAAAAATTCGTGCCGCGCGGCGGGCCTGATGGTGGTGACGGCGGCCGCGGTGGCAGCATTTTTGCCGTGGCCGACCGCAATATCAATACGCTGATCGACTATCGATACGCCCGCATCCACCGCGCGAAAAACGGCCAGAAAGGCATGGGCTCGGATTGTTTCGGTCGCGCGGCGGCGGACATCGTGCTGCGCATGCCCGTGGGTACGGTGGTGAGCGATGCCGAGACCGGCGAAATTCTGTTTGATCTGGCGCACGACGGCGAGCAGGTGACGCTGGCCCAGGGCGGAAACGGCGGCCTTGGCAACCTGCACTTCAAATCCAGCACCAACCGCGCGCCGCGGCAGTTCACCGTCGGCGGGCCCGGTGTTTCGCGTTACCTCCAGCTCGAACTGAAGGTGCTGGCCGACGTCGGCCTGCTCGGCCTGCCCAATGCCGGGAAGTCGACGCTGATCCGCGCGATCTCCGCGGCCCGCCCGAAGGTCGCCGATTATCCGTTTACGACGCTGCAGCCCAATCTGGGTGTGGTGCGCGTCGACGATAACCGCAGTTTCGTGGTCGCCGATATCCCGGGACTGATCGAAGGCGCCGCCGAAGGCGCGGGACTGGGCCACCAGTTCCTGCGCCATCTCACGCGCACGCGGTTGCTGCTCCATATCATCGACGTGATGCCGCCCGACCCCGCAGCCGACGTGGTGCGCGACGCCAAGGCGCTTGTGCGCGAACTGCGCAAATATGACGAAGCCCTGTATCGCAAACCGCGCTGGCTGGTGTTCAACAAGCTCGACCTGATTCCCGAAGCCGAGCGCGAAAAACTGGTGAAGACGCTGCTGAAACAGTTGGGCGTCAAACGCAAAAGCTTTAGTATTTCCGCGCTGACAGGGGAAGGATGCCGGGCGATGACTTTTGCCGTGATGGAACATGTCGAGGACAGCGCCGCGCGCAAAACGACAACGCACCGGAAAGCCGCTGCAGCCGACGCCGCATGAGCGCGCATCAAGCCATGGAATCCGTCATCAAAAAAGCCCGGCGACTGGTGGTCAAGGTCGGCAGCGGGCTGGTAACCAATGCCGGACAGGGTCTGGATCATGGCGCGCTGACCGGCTGGGCCGAACAGATCGCGCGCCTGCACAGCGACGGGCGGCAGATCGTGCTGGTCTCCAGCGGCGCCATTGCCGAGGGCATGCAGCGCCTGGGCTGGGCGCGCAGGCCGCATGCGCTGCATAAACTGCAGGCCGCGGCGGCCGTCGGGCAGATGGGCATGGTACAGGTCTATGAATCCTGTTTCCGCAGCCATGGCCTGCTGACGTCGCAGATCCTACTTACCCACGAAGATCTTGCCGACCGCAAGCGCTACCTCAATGCGCGCTCGACGCTGCGCACGCTGCTCGACCTGGGCGTGATCCCGGTGATCAATGAAAACGACACGGTGGCCATTGAAGAAATCCGCTTCGGCGACAACGACACCCTGGCCGCGCTGGTCGCCAATCTGATCGAAGCCGACGCCTTGGTGATTTTGACGGATCAAAAGGGACTGTATAGCGCCGACCCGCGCATAGATCCTGATGCCAAGCCCATCGCCGACGGCGTGGCCGGTGACCCCTATCTGGAAACCATCGCCGGATCAACGGGCAGCGCCATCGCGCGCGGCGGCATGCTGACCAAAATTCTCGCCGCAAAACGTGCGGCGCGCAGCGGCGCGGATACCGTCATTGCCTGGGGACGCGAACCCGATGTGCTGTTGCGGCTCGCTGCCGGTGAACGCCTGGGTACCCAACTGCTGGCGCAACAGGCCACGATCGCCGCGCGCAAACAATGGCTGGCCGACCATCTGCAGGTAAGCGGCAGGGTCACACTGGATGCGGGTGCGGTAAAGGCGCTGGTAGTGGACGGCAAAAGCCTGCTGCCGGTAGGCGTCTGCGGCGCGACGGGGGAATTTGAACGCGGCGAGGTGGTGAGCTGTCTGGATGAATCAGGTCGGGAAATCGCCCGCGGACTGATCAATTACAGTTGTGCCGAAACCAGCCAAATCCTGCGCACGCCGTCGAATCAGATCGAAGCCAAACTGGGTTACGTCGATGAGCCGGAACTGATGCACCGCGACAATCTGGTGCTGCTCTAGCTGGCTCAGTCGGTACCCTGGATGCGCGGAGGGCCTCGACGCAAGGACTGCACGATCTGATCGGCCGACTCCATCATGATTTTTCCGCGACACAGGTATTCACGGTAAAGCGTGACGTGTTGTGCATTGATCTCGCGGAATTCAATGGGCTGCCACCGCGGGTTACGCGCCCGTGCCCAAGTCCGGTCACTGCGACCGATGGCGTAATACTTCTGCTCCCGGGATTCGCAGCGGATACCCTCGAAGGACACATTGCTGGCGCCACCGGCGGCCTTGATCACCAGCGTATAACGCACAACGCCGTCGCTGCCGGCCGACACTGACTTTGCATCGACGAAAAAGCGGTGGGATGAGGCGGCGCCGACGTCCAGCCGAAGCAGATTTTCATCCGCAGGATAGGCCGGAAGCTGCTGCTGCATTTCGGTCCAGGGCGTGATTTCGCGGTCGTAGTTGTAATCCCAACCGTCCCACTGCGCCAGCGCCGGGCCGGCGGCCAGCCATCCGGCAGCGGCCCAGCATGCAAATCTGATGCGTATGGTGCTCACGCCGTGGATTGTAGCGCCTGCGGCGCCGGCGTGGGCTGCGAGTGGAGAATCAGGCGAGATCGGCAAGCAGCGACGCGCGCATCGCATCCCCGACCCGCGCGACGGTCGCGGAATAGTTAGGATGATCCACCCCCATCGCCAGTGCCGCCCCACCGCGCAATGCAGTAATCATGGTCGCGGCCAGCTCGAATCGGAGAAAATGAACAGCGGAGGTTTTCTGTCCGTTGTCACGCTCCAGATCCTCATCGGCGATCGCATGCACACGATCGCATCCCTGCACCTGAACCCAGACACGATCCTCAACACCGATCAGTTGCCCGAGCTTGATACGACGCTCGTTCTCATCGGGATATTCGATCATCATCGTCGCCTTCCAGTTGCTGCCGTCGGGAATCAACGGGTTATAGGCTTCCAGTTCATCGACGATGCCGGCCTGCTCGAAAATCTTCTCAGCGCGCAGCATCTCCTGCACCTGATAACGGATGGTCAGCTCATCCTCGAAAATCAGCGTCACATTTGCGCCCAGTTGGATTGCGCGGTCCTTCTTGTGCGCAATCACCTTGGCACGGAATTCTGGCCGCACCCTGGCGTAGGTCTCGAGCGGCATCAGACTGTCTTGGTTTATGTGGGGCATGGCGGTGATCAGAGTCCGTAGGCGATACGTATCAAGGTAATGGGATGCTGCTTCTGCGCTTTGCTGCCGTCGGCTTTGTTCATATGACCTTCTCGAATGCCTTGCTGGATATGGCGACCGGCAATGGCGCAGTCGGAGCTGATGTAATCCGGCGCGGCATCGTTCATCAGGCGAAACACCGGACGACCGATTTTCATCGACTGCTCGAAAAACTCGCTTTTGACGCCCCAGGTGCCGTCATGACCGGCACAGCGCTCCACCGTGGTGACGGTGGTATCGGGGATCATTTCCAGCAGTTCGCGCGTCTTCTGCCCCATGTTCTGCACCCGCAAGTGACAGGGGATGTGATACGACACCTTGCCCAGCGGCTGGCTGAAATCTTTTTTCAGCATTCCGTCCTTGTGCCGCAGCACCAGGTATTCGAACGGGTCGAACATCGCCTCGCCCACTGCCTGCACATCGGCATCGTCCGGGAACATCAGCGGCAATTCCTGCTTGAACATCAGCGTGCACGACGGCACGGCAGTTAGAATGGCGTACCCCTCGCGCGCCAGTTTAGCCAGAACGGGGATATTCAATTCCTTGTTCCGCGCCACGGCTTCAAGGTCGCCCAACTCCAGCTTGGGCATGCCGCAGCAGGCTTCTTTTTCGACGATGATCGCCGGAATCTCGTTATGGGCGAGGATTTTCAGCAGATCGTGGCCGATGCCGGGCTCGTTGTAATTCACATAACAGGTCGAGAAAATTGCAACCTTGCCAGGTGCGGTTTTGCCATCCTTGACCGGAAACGAGGCATCGGGCTTCGCCGTTGAGCGGAATTTGGCACTGTCGTACTCGGGCAGCACGCGGTCCTGGTGGATGCCCAGCACGCTGTCCATGACCTTGCGCACCGGAGCGGCCTTGTTCGCCGCGTTGACCATCTGCACTACCACCGGAATCGAGGCCAGCTTGCCCAGCGCGTCAGTGCTCGACAACAGCTTGTCGCGGAATGACACTTCGCCCTTCTGGAATTTGACCGCCTTGGCGCGCAGCATCAGGTGTGGGAAATCCACATTCCATTCGTGCGGCGGCACGTACGGACACTTGGTCATGTAACACATGTCACACAGGTAACAACGGTCGATGACTTCCCAGTAATCTTTTTTGGGAATGCCGTCGACTTCCAGCGTCGGGCTTTCATCGACCAGATCGAACAGTTTGGGAAAGGCCGTGCACAGATTCACGCAGCGGCGGCAACCGTGGCAGATATCGAACACGCGCTCAAGCTCGTGGTTGAGTTTGCCTTCGTCGTAAAAATCTGCCGACTGCCAGTCCAGCGGGTGCCTGGTGGGGGCCTCAAGACTACCTTCGCGTACAGTCATGGTGTGCAGTACCGTTTATTAATATTTTAAAAACGTTTTCCAAAAAAGTTTTCCAAAAACATGACCGCTGTGGTGCGCATGTTTGTGTCATTTTTATGGAACTTTCAATCGTTGCAGCATCAGAAAAGAAAAAGGCGCACGCGCGCCTCTTTCCATCACAAACTACAAGTATATGCCTGCTTATTTGCCTGCTTAGTCAGCCAGTCCGTCGAGGGCTTTCTGGAAGCGGTTCGCGTGCGAACGCTCGGCTTTTGCCAGCGTCTCGAACCAGTCGGCGATTTCGCCGAAACCTTCGTCACGCGCGGTTTTGGCCATGCCCGGGTACATATCGGTGTACTCATGGGTTTCGCCGGCAATGGCAGCCTTTAGGTTCTCGCGGGTGCGGCCGATCGGCAGATCGGTTGCGGGGTCGCCGCAGGCTTCCATGTATTCGAGGTGGCCATGGGCGTGTCCGGTCTCGCCTTCAGCAGTGGAACGGAACACCGAGGCCACATCGTTTTGGCCTTCAACATCGGCTTTGGCTGCGAAATAGAGGTAGCGGCGGTTGGCTTGCGATTCGCCGGCAAATGCGGCCTTCAGGTTTCCGTGAGTCTTCGAATTTTTGAGCTGCATAAAACTCCTTTAAAAACAATAGTTTACATAAATACTGCGAATACAAAGCGCATCCAGCGGCAAACCGTGCAGCACAGATATTTAGACTAAATCTAATCTGTAAATGGAGTGTAAATCCAAGCTGGAAGCCGAGTCAACCGACGCAACGCTGAGTGCGTCGGCACTACGCGCCATAAATCCGCATGCAACACGGAAAATGACTGCCGAACTACTCGGTGCCCGCCAGTTGCGGCGCCCGTGTCCGTGACTGACGACGCGGCTTGGGCTCGGTGTTTCGCACAAGATAGCGGGACAGTTCGTTCAGCGCCTGTTCGTAGACCCCGCGCTTGAACTCGATGACATCCTGAGTCGGCGCCCAGTAATCATGCCAGCGCCAGGCGTCGAATTCGGGTTTTTCCGTCGCGCGCAGGCAAACGTCGCAATCGCGCCCCACCAGCCGCAGCAGGAACCAGATCTGTTTCTGGCCGCGGTAATTGCCACGCCACTCGCGCCGCAGCCAGCGCTCCGGCACCTCGTAACGCAGCCAGTCGCGGGTGCGTCCCAGCACCTGCACGTGCTCGGGTTTCAAACCGACTTCTTCGTGCAATTCACGATACATCGCGGCTTCCGGGCGTTCACCGCCGTTAATGCCGCCCTGTGGGAACTGCCACGAATGTTCGCGTACCCGCTTACCCCAGAACACCTCGTTTTTGCAATTGCACAAAACGATCCCAACGTTGGGGCGATAGCCATCTCTGTCGATCATGGGCATCCCCGAATCTGTTAACCATATGGAATTGATTTTTTCACAAATCCCCGGGCATTGATAGCCCGCATTGCAGACAGATTTCAGGGGTAAAGATGGGTGACATCGCTGCGATTCATGGTGCGCAGCCCGGCAACAAACAGCGGAAACTCCATTCCATGGCGCAGCTCCAGCTCCGCGGCCCGGCGCTCCAGATCCGTCCAGACCAGCGGGCCCGGCGGATCGCGAAAGCCAAAGGCAATTACATTGCCCGGTTTGCGCGCCGGCAGGCATAACGTGCCATCGGAAAACACGCCCTCGATGCGTTTGAGGACTTCGTTGAACTGGCGGTCGCCGCCCCACAGGTTCACCACCAGCACGCCACCATGCGCCAGCCGTTCGCGGCAATGGCCGTAAAACTCACGCGTTGCCAGTTCCTCGACATGGGATTCCGCGTCATAACCATCGACCATGATCAAGTCAGCCCGCACCTCGCGACGGTCCATGTATTCAGCGCCGTCACCAACAATGACCTGGAATCGTGCGTCGTCCTCCGGCACCAGGAAACATTGCCGGGCGATCGCCACCACCTGCGGATCAAGCTCCAGCACCCGCAGCTTTGTCTGCGGCAGCTGGTGGTACACATATTTGGCCACCGAACCGCCTCCGAGGCCGATCATCAGCACATTGCGCGGTGCCGCCTGGAACAACAGGCAGGCCATCATCGACCGCGTGTAGGACAACTCCAGATCGTTCGGCCGCGCAAGGCGCATGGCGCTTTGCACCGTATCACTGCCGATATGCAGCGAACGCACGCCGAACTTCTCGCTGACATAGACGGTTTTGGTGTCTTCAGACGGTTTGCGCAAACGCCATTTGGGCAGGAATTTCATACTTGTTCGCAGCGGAGTTTCATAAGATTCATCGTAAGGTTCGGTAGAATAAGGGTTTTATCCGATCGGGAACAGGCATGCGCGTCTCGCAGTTTTTCATTTCAACGCTGAAGGAAGCGCCTTCCGAAGCGGAAGTCATCAGCCACCAGCTCATGCTGCGCGGCGGCCTGATCAAACGCCTGACCAGTGGCGTGTACACCTGGATGCCGCTGGGGCTGCGCGTGCTGCGCAAGGTCGAGAACATCATCCGCGAGGAAATGAACCGCGGCGGCGCCATTGAACTATTGATGCCCGCGGTACAGCCCGCCGAGCTGTGGCATGAATCGACGCGCTGGGAACAGTACGGACCCGAACTGCTGCGCATCAAGGACCGCCACCAGCGCGATTTCTGTTTCGGCCCGACACACGAAGAAGTGGTCAGCGACGTGGTGCGCCGCGAAGTGAAGAGCTATCGCCAGCTGCCGCTGAATTTCTATCAGATCCAGACCAAGTTCCGCGACGAGATCCGGCCGCGTTTCGGCGTCATGCGCGGGCGCGAGTTCATCATGAAAGATGCCTATTCCTTCCACGTCAATTACGACGATCTGCTGCGTGAATACCGCAACATGCACGACACCTACAGTCGCATTTTCACGCGGCTGGGACTGAAGTTCCGCGCAGTCGCCGCCGACACCGGCTCGATCGGCGGCACCGGCTCGCACGAATTCCATGTGCTCGCCGACTCCGGCGAAGACGCCATCACCTACTGCCCGCAATCCGATTACGCAGCGAATGTCGAACTGGCTGAAGCCGTGGCGCCGGCCGCGACGCGCCCGGCGCCAACACTGCCATTGAAGAAAGTGCATACGCCCGGCGTCAAAACCATCGCCGAACTGTGCGCCTTCCTCAAAGTCCCGGCGCAACATACCGTCAAGGCTGTGGTGGTCGACGGCGCCGACAGCAAACCGGTGCTGCTGCTGGTGCGCGGCGATCACGAACTGAATATGATCAAGGCCGGCAAGCTGGCGCAACTCAAACAGCCGGTGACGTTTTCCTCGGTTGAATCCATCCGTGCCGCATTCGGCGCCGATCCCGGTTCTCTGGGCCCGGCGGGTTTCAAGGGAACCGTGATCGCTGATCGCGCCGTGATGGCCATGGCGGATTTTGTGATCGGCGCCAATGCCAACGATCATCATTACACCGGCGCCAACATCGGCCGCGATTTCGCCGAACCCGCTGTCGCCGACATTCGCAATGTCGTCACCGGCGATCCGTCGCCCGACGGCAAGGGTACGCTGGAGCTCTGCCGCGGCATTGAAGTCGGGCACATTTTCCAGTTGCGCACTAAATATTCTGAGGCCCTTAAACTGGGCTTCCTCGACGAGTCCGGCAAAACCCAGATCATGGAAATGGGTTGCTACGGTATCGGTGTCACGCGCATCGTTGCCGCGGCGATCGAACAGAATCATGACGAACGTGGCATCATGTTCCCGCGTGCCATTGCGCCGTTTGATGTCGCCATCGTGCCCATCGGTTATCACAAAAGTGCTGCGGTCAAAGCCGCCGCCGACCAGTTGTACGCCGAACTGCAAGCCGAAGGCATCGATGTGCTGCTCGACAATCGCGACGAACGTCCCGGTGCAATGTTTGCCGACATGGAACTCATCGGCGTTCCGCACCGCGTGGTCATCGGCGACCGTGGCCTGAAGGAAGGCCAGATCGAATACAAAGGCCGGCGCGATGCCGAGCCTCGCAACCTGCCTTTGAATGAAGCAAAAACATCAATAAAATCAATGGTATGTGGGGGATAGCCCGGGAAGCCGCAATTGCACTCTGCGGTGTCGTCTTGCTGCTGACACCGCTGGCCGGCCATGGCGGCAGACAGCAATACGAACCCCTGTCCGCAAGCGTGCAGGCTTCGCTGAGCCGCGCCATCGCCGATCAGGCCGTGCCCTTCCTCGCCTTCGATGATGAACACGAAGCCCGTGCCTGGCTCGCCGCCATGTCATCACGACTGGCGAAAAGAATCCCCGACCGCGTGGCGCGCGAAGAACTTCTGGTCACGGTGCACTATGAGGCCAAACGTGCGGGGCTCGATCCGCAGCTGGTGCTGGGCCTGATTCAGGTCGAAAGTGCATTTCGTAAATATGCGGTGTCCAGTGTCGGTGCGCGTGGCTATATGCAGGTGATGCCGTTCTGGGCCAAGCTGATCGGCACCACCGACCACAACCTGTTTCACCTGCGCACCAACCTGCGTTACGGCTGCACCATCCTGCGCCACTATCTCGACATTGAAAATGGCAACCTGTTCCGCGCACTTGGCCGTTACAACGGCAGCCTTGGTAAAGCGGAATACCCGAATATCGTTTTGCACGCATGGCACGGCACCTGGCATTACACTTCGCCGTCCACCACCGCAACCAGGCGCTGAACGGACAGCCACCGATGATCGAAATTCTCGTCCTTTATTACAGCCACCACGGCGCAACGCGCGAAATGGCGCAGTTGATCGCCCGCGGCATCGAGCAGGCGGGTGCCGCAGCGCGGTTGCGCACGGTGCCACGCGTATCGACCGTCAGCGAAGCAACGGAACCATCGGTACCTGACGCCGGCGCGCCCTACGCCGAGCTGCGCGACCTCGAAGAATGCGCGGGACTCGCGCTGGGTTCACCCACACGCTTCGGCAACATGGCGGCACCGATGAAATATTTCTGGGACTCGACCTCGGGCCTGTGGCTCAAGGGCACGCTGGCGGGCAAACCCGCCGCGGTGTTCACCTCGACCGCCAGCCTGCACGGTGGCCAGGAAACCACGCTGATTTCAATGATGCTGCCGCTGCTGCATCACGGCATGCTGATCGTCGGTCTGCCCTACTCGGCGCCGGAACTGCTGACCACCAAAACCGGCGGCACGCCGTATGGCGCCAGCCACCATGCCGGCGCCGCCGGCGATCTTCCAGTCTCTGCTGAAGAGAAAAAGCTCTGCCTGCTGCTGGGTAGGCGACTGGCTGAAACTGCATTGCAGTTATCTAAATGACGGGGCAACAGGCCGTGCGCGGCTGGCGCATCACCGCCATCGCCTGCCTCTACACGTTGCTGCTGCTGTGCATTGCCTGGGAACTGTGGCTGGCCCCGCTGCGGCCGGGCGGCTCATGGCTGGCGCTGAAAGTACTGCCGCTGCTGTGGATTACACCGGGCATCACGCGCGGCCGGGTCTACACCTATCGCGCGTCGACCATGCTGATCCTTGCCTACTTCACAGAAGGCGTGGTGCGTGCCTGGTCGGACGGCGGGGTAAGCGCGAGGCTTGCGCTTGCAGAAATCGTGCTGTCGGTGGTGTTCTTCGGCACGGCGATTGCCTGGGTCCGCGCCAGTCGGGCCGTCAGGTCACCCACATCAACAGTGCAATCACCAGCGAAAAAATGATGCTGGTCGCCAGCGGAACATAAAACTTCCGTCCGCGGTGCTGAACTTCCAGATCACCGGGCAGCCGGCCCAGACCCAATTTGGCCAGCACCGGCCGCAACAGGCCCAGCGCAAACAGGACAACGAGCAGCGTGACCAGCCATTTCAGCATGCCCGCTGTTCGCTTACCCGCGCACTATGATCAGAGTTGCGGATTCAGCCCCGCTTTGGCGCAGAGTTTGTTCACGGCATTGATGTAGGCCTTGGCGGAAGCCACCACGATATCGGTATCCGCGCCCTGTCCGTTGACGATGCGTCCGTCCTTCGACAGCCGCACGGTCACCTCGCCCTGGGCATCGGTGCCGGTGGTGATGGCATTGACCGAATACAGCAGCAATTCGGCTTCACTAACAACCAGCGCCTCAATGGCCTTGAACGCGGCGTCCACCGGTCCGCTGCCCTGCGCCTCCGACGGCAGCTCCTTGCCCTCGTCGGAGATGACAATGCGCGCATAGGGCTGCTCGCCGGTCTCGGAATGTGCAGTCAGCGAAACCAGGTTGTAACGCTCGTTCTCGACATGCTCGAGGTTTTCTTCGGTAATCAGTGCATGCAGATCCTCGTCGAAAATCTCGCGTTTCTTGTCGGCGAGTTCCTTGAAGCGCTTGAATGCGGCGTTAAGCGCCTCTTCCGATTCCAGATCAACACCGATTTCGTGCAGGCGCGTCTTGAAGGCATTGCGCCCGGACAGTTTGCCCAGCGTCAGCCGGTTGGTGGTCCAGCCCACCGATTCCGCGCTCATGATTTCGTAGGTCTCGCGGTGTTTGAGCACGCCGTCCTGGTGAATGCCAGATTCATGCGCAAACGCGTTGGCGCCGACGATGGCCTTGTTCGGCTGCACCGGATAGCCAGTGATGCCGGAGACGAGCTTTGATGCCGGCACGATTTGCGTGGTATCGATATTGGTGTCGCAGGAAAAAAGATCCTGGCGGGTGCGCACCGCCATGACGATTTCTTCCAGTGCCGCGTTGCCGGCGCGCTCACCGAGGCCGTTGATGGTGCATTCCACCTGGCGCGCGCCGTTTTGCACCGCAGCCAGCGAATTGGCAACAGCTAGGCCGAGATCGTTGTGGCAGTGCACTGACCAGATCACCTGATCAGCATTTGGAATCCGCTCGCGCAGGTTTTTGATGAGTCGCCCAAACTGATCAGGCAGGGTATAACCCACTGTGTCCGGCACGTTGATGGTTTTCGCACCGGCCTTGATCACCTGTTCGAGAATGCGGCACAGAAAATCAAGATCCGAGCGGCCGGCGTCTTCCGGAGAGAACTCCACGTTATCGGTATATTCCCGCGCCCACTTGATCGCGCGCACCGCCTGGTCGATGACCTGCGAAGGCTCCATGCGCAACTTCTTTTCCATGTGGATCGGCGACGTCGCGATGAAGGTATGTATGCGCGGCTGCGCAGCCACCTTGACCGCCTCGCCGCAGCGGCGGACATCGCGTTCATTGGCACGCGCCAGCCCGCAGATGGTGCTGTCCTTGATCGCGCGGGCAACGGCCTGCACTGACTCGAAATCGCCATCGCTGGCGGCAGGGAATCCGGCTTCAATGATATCCACGCGCATGCGCTCCAGCTGCCGTGCGATACGGAGTTTGTCGTCCTTGCTCATCGACGCTCCGGGGCTCTGTTCGCCATCACGCATCGTCGTATCAAATATGATCAATTTTTCTTTGGCCATGATTCAAACCTCAATCTTTACGCCGGGCGCAATCATTGCGCGCCCGCAATCGGGATTCCCGGCACCGTGTTCCGGGCCGGACTGAAAGCACTATAAATGAGAGGGGGGGGTTAGCGCGCGCGGCCGCGCAGCAGCAGACCGGCCAGCACAAGCGCGGCGTTAGAGAGCTTTTTGTTCAAAAGCTTCTGGGACTCTTGGGTCTGCGTTAAACGTTCCATACGACTGAAATATATCGGCTTTTTTCCAGCCGTGCAAGCCGGCTAGTCGGGCACCGCAGGTGGCAGGGTTTTGCGGCGGAAGCGGTCATAGACCCACAGCGCATACCCCGACAGGCCATACAGCCCGAACAGCGTGAACAACATCTCGGGTAATGTGTTCGCAAACGCAATCAGCATGACAAAACCCAGCGCGATGGCGACCACCGCGGAAAACGGCACGCTCTTGCGCAGATTGATGTCCTTACCGCTGTAGAAACGCAGGTTGCTGACCATGGTCAGGCCGGCGACCAGGGTCAGACACCAAGCCAGCCATTTCACGTCGGCACCCTTGACCTGGTATTCCGACATCGCCAGTACCAGGCCGGCGACCAGTGCCGCCGCCGCGGGGCTGGGCAGTCCCTGGAAAAACCGTTTGTCGACGACATCGATGTTGGTATTGAAACGCGCCAGCCGCAGCGCGGCGCAGGCGCAATAAACAAAGGCTGCGATCCAGCCCAGCTTGGTGGACAACCATGGCCCGAGCAGCGGTACGGTTTTCATCGCGGCAAAATCCTTCAGCGCCCATACATAAACCACCAGTGCCGGCGCCACGCCGAAGGACACCATGTCGGACAGACTGTCGAGTTCGGCGCCGAATGCGCTTTGAGTATGCGTTAGTCGCGCCACGCGACCGTCAAGACCGTCCAGCACCAGCGCGACGAATATGGCAATCGCCGCCTGCTCGAAATGGCCGCTGACCGCCTGCACCACCGCGTAAAACCCGGCGAACAGGGCGGCGAGTGTGAACATGTTGGGCAGCCAATAGATCCCGCGCCGCGCAAAGCGGGATTTAATGAACAGCTTGTGATCTTTGCGTTCGGTCATGATGGACCATCTTAAACCATAGAACGGGATGGCGTGTCCGTACGGTAACCGCGGTACGCCGGGCGTCAGGGCAACGCCGCGAGCACGGTTTCAGTGGCGTAGACCTTGTCGCCGACGGTGACCCGTGGTGTTGCCGTCAGCGGCAGGTAAACATCCACCCGCGAACCGAAACGGATGAATCCGAAACGCTCACCGCGGGCGAGTTGCCGGCCTTCCTTGGCATAACAAAGAATGCGCCGTGCAATCAGCCCGGCAACCTGCACGCAGGTCACGTCCTGGCCGTCCGGTGTGCGCAGATAAATCACCGCACGTTCGTTTTCCATGGAAGCCTTGTCCAGATCGGCGTTGAAAAACTTGCCCGGGAAATACCAGGTCTTCTCCACCACGCCATCCACGGGACTGCGGTTGGAATGGGCGTTGAATACATTCATGAACACGCTGATCTTCAGCGCATCACGCTCGAGATAGGGGTCGCGCGCCTTTTCGACCAACACGATGCGTCCGTCGGCGGGCGAAAGCACCGCACCGGCTTCACCGGGAATTCTCCGCGGCGGATCGCGGAAAAACTGCACCATGAAGATGACGATAAACCACGGAAATGCTGCCCAGCCGAAACCTGCCCAGGCGTGGATGCCGACCGTCACGACCAGCGCAATGGCAATGAACGGCCAGCCCTCACGGGCAATGATCGGATGGGGATAATGGTTCATCGGCAAATGGCGAAAGGCGGTTTACGCAGGGTTCGCCTTTGGAGGCGAATTCCCCGGCACAAACCGCCTTTCACCTGTTCGCTAGTTTTTCGACTGGTCAACCAGGCGATTTTTCTTGATCCAGGGCATCATGTCGCGCAGCTTGGCGCCGACAATCTCCACTTGGTGCGCCTGGCCGATACGGCGCAATGCCTTCAGCGTGGGGGCGCCGGCCTTGTTCTCGAGGATGAATTCCTTGGCAAACTGGCCGGTCTGGATTTCGGTCAGGATCTTGCGCATTTCAGCACGGGTTTCGTCGGTGACGATGCGCGGGCCGCGCGTGAAATCGCCATACTCGGCGGTGTTCGACACCGAGTAACGCATGTTGGCAATGCCGCCCTCGTAGATCAGGTCGACGATCAGTTTCACTTCGTGCAGGCATTCGAAGTAGGCCATTTCCGGCGCATAACCGGCATCCACCAGCGTTTCGAAACCGGCCTGGATCAGCGCCGACACGCCGCCGCAAAGAACGACCTGCTCACCGAACAGATCGGTCTCGCATTCTTCGCGGAACGAGGTTTCGATGACACCGGCACGGGCAGCGCCAATCGCTGCCGCATACGATAGCGCGATGTCACGCGCCTTCTTGCTCGGGTTCTGGTAAACCGCGATCAGCGCCGGCACACCGCCACCCTGGGTGTAGGTCGAACGAACCAGATGGCCAGGACCTTTCGGCGCAATCATGATCACGTCGAGGTCGGCACGCGGCTCAACCTGGTTGAAATGAATGTTGAAGCCGTGGGCAAACGCCAGCGTCGCGCCCTTCTTGATGTTGGGCTCGATCTCGCTGCGGTAGACATCAGCATGGAGTTCATCCGGCAGCAGGATCATCACCAGGTCGGCACCTTTGACTGCATCAGCGACTTCCTTCACTGCGATGCCGGCTTTTTTGGCCTTGCTCCAGGAGGCGCCGTCCTTGCGCAGCCCCACGGTGACCTTGGCTCCGGAATCTTTCAGGTTGTTGGCGTGGGCATGGCCCTGCGAACCGTAGCCGATGATGGCGACTTGCTTGCGCTTGATCAGCGAAAGGTCAGCGTCTTTGTCGTAAAAAATCTTCATGTCTTCCTCTGTTTGAAACGTGAATGGCAATCATGCGCGGACATGGGCATGCGCCCTGCCCGCCCCTCAAACTTTTAAAATGCGGTCGCCGCGGCCGATGCCGGAAGCACCGGTGCGGACGGTTTCCAGAATCGCCGTCTGGTCGATGGCTTTCAGGAATGCATCCAGCTTAGAACCCGGCCCAGTCAGCTCTATGGTGAAATCCTTGTCGGTGACATCAATGATGCGCCCGCGGAAAATATCCGCCATGCGCTTCATCTCTTCGCGATCCTTGCCTACCGCGCGCACCTTGACCAGCATCAGTTCGCGCTCAATGTGATCGCCTTCGGAAAGGTCAACGACCTTGACCACATCCACCAGCTTGTTCAACTGCTTGTTGATCTGCTCGATGATGTCGTCCGACCCGGAGGTGACGATGGTCATCCGCGACAGCGTTGCATCCTCGGTGGGCGCCACGGTCAGCGACTCGATGTTGTAGCCGCGCGCCGAAAACAGCCCGGCGACCCGGGACAGTGCACCCGCTTCGTTTTCCAGCAAAACCGAAATGATGTGTCTCATGGCATCAAACCAGGATCATTTCCGACAGGCCTTTGCCGCCCGGCACCATCGGGAACACGTTTTCGGTCTGGTCGGTGATGAAGTCGAGGAACACCAGATCTTTCTTGCGGGCAAACGCTTCCTTCAGCGCCGGCTCGACATCAGCAGGTTTGTCGATGCGCATGCCCACGTGGCCATAGGCTTCGGCCAGCTTGACGAAATCCGGCAGCGCATCCATGTACGACTCGGAGTAGCGGTTGCCGTGGAAAAACTCCTGCCACTGCCGCACCATGCCCATGTAACGGTTGTTCAGGTTTACCAGTTTGATCGGCAGCCGATATTGCTTGCAGGTCGACAACTCCTGGATGCACATCTGGATCGACGCCTCACCGGTCACACAGGCCACTGTCGCCTTGGGATGCGCCATCTGCACGCCCATCGCGTATGGCAGGCCGACACCCATCGTGCCCAGGCCGCCGGAATTGATCCAGCGGCGTGGCTTGTCAAATTTGTAGAACTGCGCCGCCCACATCTGGTGCTGGCCAACGTCCGAGGTGATGAACGCATCACCCTTGGTCACCTGGTATAACTTTTCGATCACGAACTGCGGCTTGATGATCGCGCTGGTACGGTCGTATTTAAGGCAGTCGCGTCCGCGCCACTGCTCGATCTGCGTCCACCACGCTTTCAACGCTTCTTTGTCCGGACCGCCGCGCGCCGCTTCAAGCTGGCGAATCAGTTCCTTCAGCACCTCGCCCACATTGCCCACCACCGGCACGTCGACTTTCACGCGCTTGGAGATGGATGCCGGATCGATATCGATATGTATGATCTGGCGCGGCTGCTCGAAGAAATGTTTGGGATTGCCGATCACGCGATCGTCAAAACGCGCGCCGACTGCCAGCAGCACATCGCAGTGCTGCATGGCCATGTTGGCTTCATAAGTGCCGTGCATGCCGAGCATGCCGAGGGAATGACGGTCGGTGGCCGGGAACCCGCCCAGCCCCATCAGCGTGTTGGTGCAGGGAAATCCGATCAGCTTCACCAGCTGGGTCAGTTCTGCCGAGGCATTGCCGAGGATAACCCCGCCGCCGGCGTAAATCATCGGGCGCTTGGCTTCGAGCAGCAGCTTCACCGCTTTCTTGATCTGCCCGGCGTGCCCTTTGACCACGGGATTGTACGAACGCATCGTGATCGACTTCGGATATTCGAACTCGGTCTTGTGGGCGGTGATGTCCTTGGGGATATCCACCACCACCGGCCCCGGTCGTCCGGTCGAAGCAATGTAAAAGGCCTTCTTGATCGTCAGCGCAATGTCCTTGACGTCCTTGACGAGGAAGTTGTGTTTGACGCAGGGTCGCGTGATGCCGACGGTATCGCATTCCTGGAAGGCATCTTCGCCGATGGCGTGCGTGGGCACCTGCCCGGTCAGAATCACCATCGGGATGGAATCCATGTACGCGGTGGCAATGCCGGTGATCGCGTTGGTCACACCGGGACCGGAGGTCACCAGCGCGACGCCGACCTTGTGGGTTGAACGCGCGTAAGCATCGGCCGCATGCACTGCGGCCTGCTCGTGGCGAACCAGCACATGTTTAACCTTGTCCTGCTTGAACAACTCGTCATACAGGAACAACACGGCGCCGCCCGGATAGCCGAAGATATGGTCTATGCCTTCTTCCTGCAGGCAGCGCACAACGATCTCTGCACCCGACAATTGCATGATTTTGAGCCCGCTCAAGTTGGAACGCCCAACGCGGGTTTAAGGTGAGGAGGAACCCGAAACATTACCGCGACGAGCCTTTCTGGTCAAGCAAAATATCCCTGTAAACAGCAGCATACAAGCGTTTGCACAGCGCAATAAACTTCCCTTGCCTCAATCCGGTGTTTTGCTAAGATGCCGCGGATTCAGGGACTTCCGAGCCCCGCCCCGCCGCGATTAGCGTCGGCACATAAAAAAGGGCAAGCAGCTGGCCACATACAAGGAACTCGCGGACTTCCTGGCCGGGGTCGAGCGCAGGGCGTTCAAGCAGGCGGTATTTTCCGTGCGCGATGAACATCTTGCGCTGGATATCGTGCAGGACGCCATGTTCAAACTCTCGGAGAAATACTCGGACCGCCCGGTCACCGAGTTTCCGATGCTATTCCAGCGAATCCTGCAAAACGCCATCCGCGATTTTTTTCGCCGCCAGAAAGTGCGCTCGGCCTGGCTCACCCCGCTCAGCACACTGTTTGGCAGCGACGCCGACGAAGACTATGATCCATTGGACACTTTGGAGGTCGACAACACCTCAAAAGTCGCCAACCGCCCTGCGGAGCAGCTGGAACAAAAACAAGTTCTTGATTTTATTGAGAAAGCCGTGGCAACCCTGCCACTGCGTCAACGACAGGCGTTCATGTTGCGTTACTGGGAGGAACTGGATGTCGCTGAAGCCGCCAAAGCCATGGGGTGCTCGGAGGGTAGTGTAAAAACGCACTGCTCCCGGGCCACACATGCTTTAGCAATATTGCTCAGAAAACAGGGAATTGAGCTATGAATGCCCAAGAACACGAGATTGCACAAAAAATCGCCAGGGTGCTCAACGCGAGCACTCGCGACATGGGCGGCGACACCTTAGCAAAATTGGCTTCTGCACGTGAGAAGGCGCTTGCCGGTTATCGCGTCGCGCCGGGCTGGAAACTGGCATGGGCGGGAGCAGGGAATTCACAAAACGGCGAACGACCGGCAGCGGGCCTGCGCTACGCACTGCCCATCGCCTTGCTGATTATCGGCCTGACAGGCATCGGTTACTGGCAGTCCGGTAGCTGGCAAAGCAATGAATTGGCTGATCTTGACGTCCGCTTGCTGACCGACGATCTGCCGATCGATGCCTACCTCGACAAGGGCTTCGATTCATGGCTAAAACGGCAATCGCGCTGATCCTCTGGCTATGCCTCGCGCTTCCCGCCGTCGCCGCACAGCCTGGAAAACAAAGTACTAAACCTGTACGGCCAACCTGGTCGGAACTTGCGCCGGCCCAGCAACAGGTACTCGCGCCACTTGCCGCGGAATGGATCGAAATGGATTCCGTGCAGCGCAAGAAATGGGTGGCCATCGCCGACCGTTATCCGAAAATGAAACCCGCTGATCAGCAGCGGCTGCAAAAACGGATGAAGGACTGGGCCGCGCTGACGCCAGCGCAACGCCAGACCGCCCGGGATCGTTACCGGGAACTGAAAAAACTGACTCCGGAACAGCGCCAGGCGATGTCGAAACAATACCGGGACTACAAGAACTCCCTGGCCCAGCCCGAAACCCAGTTTGATCCACCGGTCGGTGACCTCATCACGCCGGGCGCCGGCCCAGCTACGGCACCCTCAGCCCAACGGCAGTGACGGCACGCGCCGAGACGCCGGGCATCGGCAGGCGCCTGCTCAGTCTCGTCTACGAGATTTTGCTGCTGATCGCCGTCGCACTGCTCGCCGGCGGCACAGCTGCAGCACTGGCGCAAATCACCCATCCCGCGTACACGCGGCTGTTCACCCAGGTGATTGGTATCGGCGCATGTGCGGCTTATTTTTCCTGGCAGTGGCATCACAGCGGTCAGACACTGCCGATGAAAACCTGGCACATGCGACTGGAAACCGTGGACGGTATGCACATCGCTGTGCCGCGGGCGTTGCTGCGCGCCCTCCTCGCGACGGCCGGTTATCTGCTGTTCGGCATATCGGTGATCTGGGCTTTCGTCGACCGCGACCGCCAGTTTCTGCACGACCGGCTGGCCGGAACCCGGCTGGTTGTCACCGGATAAGCTTGACGGCGGCGGGGATTCTTCGCCGCTGCTGCATAAGCAGAACGGCGGCGGGAATTCACGCCGCTCCTGCCAAAACGGCGACAACCCTCAGCGCCGCTCCTGCCACCACATCATGCCCAGCGCGATGCTGAGAAACAGCATCGTCGGCAACACGGCGCTGGTGAACGGCGGCCAGTCATAGAGCAAGCCCAGGTGCCCGAACAGGCGATTGAGGAAATGAAATGCCAGTCCCAGCATGATGCCGGCGAACAGCTTCGCGCCGACACCACCCTGACGGTTCTGGAAATAGGCAAACGGCAGTGCCAGCACCATCATCACCAGCACTGCAACCGGGTACAGCAGTTTGATCCACAAGGCGATTTCATAGCGCAGCGCCTTCTGCCGGTTTTCCTTCAGATGCTGTGAATACGAATACAGGCTCCAAGCCGACATTTTTTCAGGCTTGACCAGCAGCACGGTAAGCAGGGCTGGCTCCAGTACTGACTGCCAGTCCATGCTTTCGATATTGCTCACCCGTGTTTTCAAACCTTCAAAAGTGGTTTGCGCTACACCCATCAATTGCCAGTGGTTGCCCCCCTGGTATTCCGCGCCGACTGCAAACCGTAGATTGCGCAAGCGGTAGCTTGTGTCGAACTCGTAAATCCGCACCCCTTTGAGCCCTCCGGAGGGCGTGACCTCAAGTACATTCACAAAAGAGTTGCCGTCCTTGATCCACAAGCCGGAGCGAAACTCCTGCGCCACGATGCCGGATATCGCCTGCGAGCGCAGCCGCTGCGCGTACTGCTCAGCGGGCGGCGCGACAAATTCTCCGACTGTAAAAGTCAATACACCGAACGCCGCGCCCACCGTGGCCAGCGCCCCGACCATGCGTACCAGGGACACGCCCGATGCACGCATCACCGTGTATTCGGAACTCGCCACAAACTGCGCCAGCGCAAACAGCGTGCCGATCAATGCGGCAATCGGAAACAACTCATAGACATGGTTCGGCGCAGACAACAACACGTGGAGCAGGATGTGACGCAGCTGGTAACCGCCGCGCCCCAGATCCTTCATCTGTTCCACCAGATCAAAAAACGCGAACAGCAGCAGCAACGCAACAAACACCAGCAACGTCGCCATCGCGACTTCCCGTGCCACATAACTGCGCAGCGTCTTCATCGCAGCAACCGCCACACCGAGAATACCGACAGCCGCCGGTAAAACATCCCCAGCAGCAGCAGCAGCAGCATGGCAGCATGAACGCCCCACATGCCGATGAAAAAATCAATCCGCGACTGTGCAATCGATGCCTGCATGATCGACAGCAGGTTGCTGTAGACCATGTACACCAGGATCGCCAGCACGATGTTCATTGAACGGCCGGCTCGGGGATTCACAAATGACAGCGGGATGGCAAGCAGGCAGAGGATCAGCGCACTCGCGGGCAGGCCCACGCGCCAGGACAGCTCGCCCAGGTTGCGCGGCGCGGGATCGCGCATCAGGTCCAGGGTCGACATGGTCTTGGTTGTAGGCGCGCGCTCCGCAGATTCCGCGGTCTCAATGCGCATCGCGTAACGCCCGAACTCGAAGATCTTGTATTCGGGCGAACCCGGCTCACCCTCATAGCGGCGGCCGTTGAGCAGCACCAGGAAACGATCGCCGTTTTCAGCGGTTTCCTGGAAACCGCTCTGCGCGACCATCACGCCCAGCTTGCCGTTCTGGGTCGAGCTGACAAACACATTGGCCACCAGGTTCGACTTGCCGGCGACCTCCTCGACCAGATACACCCGGTCGGCCCGGCGCGACTCATGGAATACGCCCGGCGTCACCTGTGCCACTTCGTCGCGGCTGTCCATCTGGCGGCGGAAATCCTCGGCTTTCTGCACGGCCCACGGCGACAGCAGCAGCGACAGCAAGGCGATTGTAAGCACCAGCGGCAGGGAGAACGTCAGCACCGGCCGGATCCAGCGCGTCAGGCCCAGTCCGCAGGAAAACCAAACCACCATTTCCGAGTCCCGGTAACTGCGGGTCAGCGTCATCAGCACCGCAATGAACAGCGTCACCGACAACAGGATCGGCAGATAACCGACCAGCGTAAAGCCAAGCAGGGCGACGACACCCGTGGAGGTGATCGCACCGCTGGCGGCCTGACCAAGCAAACGTACCAACTGGGTGGTAATGGAGATACCGAGCAGAACCAGGAATATAGCGACCGCCGAGGTCGCAAGTTCGCGCAGCAATGCAGACCGGAAAATCATGCCGGCGTTTTGCTTTTTAAAAAGAACGCGCAGATAATCAATGAACGATGTTGGATGCTGGTGCGCCGCTGCATGTATTGGACAGCTTGCAAATGTATTTGCCCAAGTGTTTGCCTATGTGTTTGCCGCACATGTCGCCCGATATCCGCGATGTTCGATGCGGCCACCGCACATCAGACAAACGCACTTCAGAAAAATTTCGAAATGCACACAGGAGTTGACGCGTGGAATTTAGCATAAAACCCCTCGTTCCGGGCCGCAACGCCAGCGGCTGCAGCGTGGTCGGCATCTATGCCGGCAGAACACTCAGCGATGCCGCAACGGCACTCGACCGCAGCACCAAAGGTTACCTGAAGCGGGTATTGCAGCGCGGCGACATGGAAGGCCGCATCGGCACCACCTTGTTGCTGCACGACGTCCCCGGCATCGCCAGCGCACGCGTGCTGCTGGTCGGACTCGGCCCGCAAGCCGAATTCGGGGACAAACAGTTCCGCCGCAGCGTCACCGCGGCCATCGGCACCCTCGCCAACACCGGCGCGGCCGACGCAGAAATACATCTGGCTGAACTGGCCGTGGGCCGGCGTGACATCGAGTGGAAGACGATGCAGGCCGCCTGTGCGGCGCGCACCACGCTCTATCGTTTCGAGCGGATGAAAAGCAAGCCGGAAAAACCCGCACCGGCATTAAGCAAGGCCGTGCTCTCGGTAAAAACCCCGGGTGACGTCAAACGCGCCGCACGCGGTCTCACGCGCGGACTCGCCCTCGCCCATGGCGTGAACCTCGCCCGCGACCTCGGCAACCTGCCGGGCAATGTCTGCACACCGACCTACCTCGCGGACGAGGCGCGCAAACTCGCCAAACACTATCGCCTGAAAATCCAGGTGCTCGAACGCGCCGACATGAAAAAGCTCGGCATGAACACCCTGCTGTCGGTGGCAGCCGGCAGCAGTGAGCCGCCGAAACTGATTGTGCTCGAATACAGCAATGGCCCGAAAAGCCAGAAACCGGTGGTACTGGTCGGCAAGGGCGTCACCTTCGACACCGGTGGGATTTCGATCAAGCCGGCGCCGGAAATGGACGAAATGAAATTCGACATGAGCGGTGCCGGCAGCGTGCTGGGCACCATCAAGGCCATTGCCGAAATGAAATTGCCGATCAATATGGTCGGCATCATTCCCGCCACAGAAAACATGCCCGGCGGACGCGCCACCAAACCCGGCGACATCGTCACCAGCATGTCGGGCCTGACCGTGGAAATCCTCAATACCGATGCCGAAGGCCGCCTGATCCTCTGTGATGCCCTGACTTACGCCGAGCGTTACCAGCCCGCCGCGGTCATCGACATCGCTACGCTCACCGGCGCCTGCGTCATCGCGCTGGGCCACGTGGTCAGCGGCTTGTTCGCCAACAACGACCCGCTGGCGCGTGAAGTGCTGGCCGCCGGGGAAGTTGCCGGTGACGGCGCCTGGCACCTGCCGCTGCATGACGAGTATCAGGAACAGCTGCACAGCAACTTCGCCGATTTCGCCAACATCGGCGGACGCCCCGCCGGCGCGGTGACTGCGGCCTGTTTCCTGTCGCGCTTCACCAAAAAATATCACTGGGCGCATCTGGATGTGGCCGGCACCGCGTGGAAATCCGGCCGCGAAAAAGGTTCCACCGGACGCCCGGTGCTGCTGCTGACGCAATTCCTGATCAACCGTGCGGATAAAAAACGCTGAGCCGCGCTGACGCAGCCGATGACCCAAATCGATTTTTATACCCAGGCCGGCGACCGGCTGCATACCGCCTGCCGGCTGGCGGCCAAGGCACGCAAGCATGGTATGCGGGTCACCCTCTATTGTCCGGATCACAACACCGCCAAGCGCCTCGACCAGCTGCTGTGGACCGTGCCCGCCACCGGCTTTCTGCCGCACTGCGCGCCGGACTCCAAACTGGCTGCCGTGACGCCGGTGCTGATCGACAGCAGCGGTGAGACGCATCTGCACGATGAAATGCTGATCAACCTGCACACGGAATGGCCGGCTTTTTTCAGCCGCTACCAGCGCTTGGCGGAAATCGTCAGCAGCGATGATGCCGACCGCGCACAAGCCCGCAGCCGTTACAAGTTCTACCGCGACCGCGGCTACGCCATCCGCACCCACGATTTATCGGGCGCATCCACTTAATGACGGGAAAAGCGGGAGGCCGCGGCACGGATTGAGTGCAACACCGCCCCTCCGTTACCATCAGCGCACTCATGGCCGATACCTCTCCCCCAGACGACAGCGCCGACGATGTGCTGCAGCGTGCCGATGCCCTGCTGAAGCGGCACCGGCCTGATGCTGCGCCTGCCGCTGCCGATCCCGGCGCGGACATCCCGACCCTGACCGACATTGTCATTGAAGGTGAAGTATTGCCTCGCGCGGAGCCGCCGCCGGAACAACCACGCTCTTCAGACGGAGTCATCGTCCCTGTTGTGTCCCGGGTGCAGGCGCAAAACATCGAGCATGCGGTCCACCTCCGGGTCAAACGCGGCCTGAATGACCAGATTGCGAAAGTCGTGGAGGAACGTTATCTGCCGGAAATTGGCGCTGCGCTGGAACAGGCGTTGTCGCGGGTCACCGGCGAACTCAAATCCAGCATCGCCGAAATGGTGCGGACAACGGTCGCGGAAACGCTGCAGACACAGCTCAAACAACTGCAGTCCCCCGCAGCGAGTGAACAGGCCGGGAAACATTCACCCTCCGTTATAATCGCGGACGATTCAGCAGTGTCACCTCCGGCAACACCACACATGGACCTCCCGAAAAGTTTTGAACCGGCGACCATCGAGTCGCACTGGTATCCGCTGTGGGAAAAAAGCGGCTACTTCAAGGCCGGCCTCGATCAGGCCAACAACAAGGCCTATTGCATACAATTGCCGCCGCCGAACGTCACTGGCGTGCTGCACATGGGCCATGCCTTCAATCAGACCATCATGGATGGCCTGACGCGTTATCACCGCATGAGCGGCGACAACACGCTGTGGCAACCCGGCACCGACCACGCCGGCATCGCCACCGAAATGGTGGTCACGCGCCAGTTGGAGCAACTGGGACAGTCACGCAACGAACTCGGTCGCGACGCATTCATCAAAAAAGTCTGGGAGTGGAAAGAGCAGTCCGGATCGACGATCACGCGGCAGATGCGCCGGCTCGGTGCGTCCTGCGACTGGGAACGCGAACGCTTCACCATGGACGAGCCGCTGGCCAAACTCGTCACCCATACTTTCGTCAAACTCTATCAGGACGGCCTGATCTACCGCGGCCTGCGCCTGTCGAACTGGGATCCGGTGCTGCACACGGTGATTTCCGACCTCGAGGTGCAGTCCGAGGAAGAAGACGGCAAGCTGTGGCAGATTCGTTATCCTTTGGCCGACGGCAGCGGCCATCTGACCGTCGCCACCACGCGTCCGGAAACCCTGCTCGGCGACGCAGCCGTTGCCGTACATCCGGAAGACGAACGTTACAGCGCAATGGTCGGCCGCCAGGTCGTGCTGCCGCTGACCGGGCGCACCATCCCGGTCATCGCCGATGACTATGTCGACAAGGCTTTCGGCACCGGCTGCGTAAAAATCACCCCGGCTCACGATTTCAACGACTACCAGGTCGGGCTGCGGCACAATCTGCCGCAACTGAATATGTTCACGCTCGACGCCGCGATCAACGACAACGCACCGGAGCAATACCGCGGCCTCGACCGTTACGCCGCACGCGCACGCATCGTCGCCGATCTGCAGGCGCAGGGTCTGCTCGAATCAGAAAAGCCGCATCGCATGGTGGTGCCGCGCGGCGACCGCACCGGCGTGGTCATCGAGCCGATGCTGACCAGCCAGTGGTTCGTCAAAATGGAACCGCTGGCCAAACTCGGGTTAGATGCGGTGGCCACCGGCGAAGTCAAACTGTTTCCCGAACAGTGGATCAACACCTACAACCACTGGTTGAACAACATCCAGGACTGGTGCATCTCGCGCCAGCTGTGGTGGGGCCATCGCGTTCCAGCCTGGCACGACGACGAGGGCAACATCTATGTCGCCCACGATGAAGCCGAAGCGCTGCGCCAGTCGGGCGGCAAGCCGCTCAAGCAGGATCCCGACGTACTCGACACCTGGTTCTCGTCCCAGCTGTGGTGTTTCTCCACGCTCGACTGGACCCCGGAATGGCCGGCGAAATCGAACCCGGCACTGGACCTGTATCTGCCCTCGTCGGTGCTGGTCACCGGCTTTGACATCATTTTCTTCTGGGTCGCGCGCATGGTGATGATCACCAAGTACATGACCGGGAAAGTGCCCTTCCACCATGTCTATGTGCATGGCCTGGTGCGCGACGCCGAAGGACAGAAAATGTCCAAGTCCAAGGGCAACACTTTGGACCCGCTGGACCTGATCGACGGCATCGGCATCGACGCGCTGGTCGCCAAACGCACAGCCGGCCTGATGAATCCGAAACAGGCGGAGTCCATCGCCAAACGCACCCGCGCTGAATTCCCTGAAGGTATACCTGCATACGGTACTGACGCGCTGCGTTTCACTTTCGCCAGCCTCGCCAGCCTCGGCCGCGACATCAAGTTCGACCAGAAACGCTGTGAGGGTTACCGCAATTTCTGCAACAAGCTGTGGAACGCCACGCGCTTTGTGTTGATGAACTGCGAAGGCAAGGACACCGGGCTCGATGCCAATGCGCCGGTGGAACTGTCTACCGCAGACCGCTGGCTGATCAGCCGGCTGCAGCGCGCCGAAGCCGAAGCCCAGCAGGCCTACCGCGAATACCGCTTCGACAATCTTGCGCGCACGATTTACGAGCTGGTATGGGACGAATATTGCGACTGGTACCTTGAACTCGCCAAAGTACAACTGGCCACCGGCAGCGACGCACAAAACCGCGGCACGCGCCGCACCCTGGTGCGTGTCCTCGAAACCATCCTGTGCCTGGCACACCCGGTGATTCCCTTCATCACCGAGAAACTGTGGCAGAAAATCGCACCCCTCGCCGGCAAAAGCGGCGCCAGCATCATGCTGCAAAAATACCCGCAGCCCGAAGCCGCCAAGATTGATGAGGCCGCGGAACACCATATCGTTCTGCTGAAACAGCTGGTGTCGGCCTGTCGCACCTTGCGCGGGGAAATGAATGTGGCACCGGGGCTGAAACTGCCTTTGCTGGCCCAGGGCAATGCTGCAGAGCTGCGCGCCATCACGCCCTATTTGATGTACCTGGCTCGTCTTTCAGAAGTACTGGTAGTCAACTCCCTCCCGGATGAGGACGCACCGGTGTCCATCGTCGGCGACTTCAAGCTGATGCTGAAAGTGGAAATCGACGTCGCCGCCGAACGCGAACGTCTGGCCAAGGAAATCGCCAGACTGGAAACCGAAACCACAAAAGCACAGGCCAAGCTCGCCAACGAAAGTTTCGTCGCCAAGGCGCCGCCGCTGGTGGTTGCCCAGGAAAAGGAACGCCTCGCGCGGTTCGCGGCGACGCTGGAACAGATGCGCGCGCAGCTCACCAGGCTCGGCTGATCATCCGCCTGCGGCGGCGTCGCGCACCATGACCATCCGGCACACGCTGCGTGCGCTGCGCTACCGCAACTACCGGCTGTTTTTCGTCGGCCAGTCACTGTCGATCATCGGCAACTGGATACAGCAGATCGCCATGGCCTGGCTGGTCTACCGGCTGACCGGATCGGCATGGCTGCTTGGCGTGACCGGATTCTCGGGACAGATTGCGATCCTGGTCTTCGCGCCCTTTGCCGGCATGTGGGCAGACCGCTTCGACAAATACAAACTGCTGCTGCTGACGCAGGTGCTGTCCGCAGTGCCACCGGTTGTGCTGGCTGTGCTCACCTACGCCGGCGCAGTCGAGGTCTGGCACATCATCGTTATGGCACTGTTCCTCGGCATCATCAACGCCATCGACACACCGATCCGGCTCGCCTTCACCACCGAAATGGTCACCGCACGCGAAGACCTTCCGAGCGCGATTGCGATGAATGCGCTGATGCAGAGCATCGGCCGCATGATCGGCCCGGCCATTGCCGGCCTGCTGCTCGCCGTGTCCACCGAAGCCTTCTGTTTTGTTGCGAATGCGCTCAGCAAAGTCGTCATCGTCGGCACCGTGCTGGCGATGACCCTGGCGCCGCGCATCGGCATCGTCAATGCAGCATCACCGTGGCAGCAACTTGCCGAAGGCGCGCGTTATGCCTGGAACATGGTGCCGATCCGCTGGCTGCTGCCGATGGTCGCCACCATCAGCTTCATGGTCACGCCGTATCAGACGCTGATGCCGATTTTCGCTGCCGAGGTGTACGGCGGCGGCCCCGACATGCTCGGCTTTCTGATGGGTGCCGCAGGCGCCGGTGGCGTGGTTGGCATGCTGGCGCTGGCCTCACGTCGCGACGTGCGCGGACTGACGCGCTGGGTCACCGCGGCTTCGTTGTGCGCAGGGCTCGGCGTGCTGGTGTTTGCCTTATCGCCGTGGCTGCCGCTGTCACTCGCTGCGCTGGCGGTCACCGGCTTCGGCATCGTCGTCAACGGCATGTCGGTCAGCACCATGATCCAGACCATCGTTGACGACCGCATGCGCGGACGCATCATGGGCATTTTTTCGATGGCTTTCCTCGGCATGTATCCGCTGGGCAGTCTCGCCGGCGGCGCGCTGGCCTCCGTCATCGGCGCACCGGCAACACTGGCGATCGGCGGCGTCATCTGCACCTTCGTTGCGCTGGTGCTATGGCGGCGCATGCCGGCGTTACGCGCGCACCTCCGCCCGATTTATCAGCACCTAAAAATAATTCAATAAAAACAAATGGTTACGATATGGACCCACTGACACTGGCTTTGATTACCGGACTGGGCTGGACCAGCGGTCTGCGTTTTTATGCCGTGTTGTTTTTTCTCGGGCTGCTGCATCGCACCGGCATTTATCTGCTGCCTGGATCGCTTGATATCCTCGCGCATCCGTGGGTACTCGCCATTTCCGGCCTGCTGTTTGTGACAGAATTTTTCGCCGACAAAATTCCCGGGGTTGATACCTTGTGGGATGCGGTTCACACCTTCATCCGCATACCCGGCGGCGCGCTGCTCGCCGCCGCTGCCGTCGCCGGTGGTGATCCGGGACTGAGCCTGGCCGCGGGACTGCTCGGCGGCACGGTGGCTGCCGGCGCACATTTCACCAAAGCGGGCAGCCGCGCACTGATCAATACCTCGCCCGAACCCTTCAGCAACTGGACCGCATCGTTTACCGAAGACGCGGTGTCGCTGGGTGCCTTGTGGATGGCGCTGCAATACCCGCTGCTGTTTCTCGGATTGCTGGCTCTGTTTGTGCTGGTCGCGTTGTGGTTGCTGCCGAAATTGTGGCGCGGCGTGCTGCGTGTGGTCGCCGTGATCTTCCGTTCGCCGGACCGCACCTGACGCGATGACGGTCTCAGAATTGCAGCATCACATCCGCTGCCGCAACGCTTAATACATCGCAATCAATAATTACCGGGCTCGAAAGGCACTTTCCTGCCGACCAGAGTTTCGAGCATCTGCAGCTCGGCATCGGTGTGATTGATCACCGGCGCCGCCTCCATCATATTCGTCATGCCCTTGCCGTAGATATAACGCGGCTGGTCGTGGCGCCTGGTGCGCACGGTTTCCGCCGCGGCGGGATCATCGACGGGTGTCAGCACCGCTTCGCCGTAACAGGTGCAGGCGTATGTACGCCGCGCAGCGGTCTCCACGTAAATGCCGGTGCCGCGGATGCCGATGGTGGCGGTAGTCGTGCGGATTTCGCGCCGCGCACCCGATTCAAATACCGACAGCAGTGCGCCGGTCAGCACGCGCAGCACGGTGACCGCGCCGCGCGCCGCCGCCGAGCCGAATTCGATCCGGCTGTCACCGCGCACCAGGAAGGCATCGCGCTCAGCGACAAACACCAGTTCGCCGTTCCTGCCGGTGACGATCACATCGCCCAGTGCAACCCGCTGTCCGCGTTCAGCGGGTTTGCCGTTGATGCGCACATCACCCTTGATCTGCGCCACACCCGGCGGCAGCGTGCCCGCGGCCAGCGCAGAGCGCAGATGCAACATGCCGCTGGCAATAGCCGCCGCCGTCGCGCCACGCAACCAGATCCGGCGACCGGGGTGAAAACCGTTTTCAGTGCTGCGGCGCGACACGCCTTATTTCTTTTTCATGAAAAAAATGAATTCTTTTTCCACGGTCTCGGAGGACAGCAGGTCATTCCCCGTCTGTCGCGAAAAAGCCTGGAAATCCTTCACTGAACCGGCGTCGGTGGCCATGATCTTCAGCACCTGACCCGTGGTCATGTCGGTGAGTGCTTTTTTGGTGCGCAGTATCGGCAACGGACAATTCAGTCCGCGCGCATCCAGTTCCTTGTCAAATTGCATTTGCATTCCATCCTTCAAACAATCACATCAGAGTTGATCCGACCTGCGGCACCTCAAGCAGGGCGCCCAACCGGAACGGTGTTCATAATTATAGGCTTGTTGCAGAACGCTCCGGACGGGGCGGGGTATCAGGATTATGAATCAGGGCGGTAAATCAGGCCGGGGTGCTTACGGGCGACCTCTTCATCAGTTCGCGCAATTGCTTGTTGCGCGACTGCAGATCTCGGGCGAGTTGCACAGCAACCATGTACTGGAGATGGTGGGCAATCGGCGGCGCTGTCCGGAACAAATCCCTGAAATCCGGCCACGACAGTTCAGCCACGGTGACCGGCTCCTTGGCCATCGCCCCCCAGCCGGCGGGCATGTTTTCGACCAGGGACAAAAGTCCAAACATCTCGCCAGCGTGCAGATCCAGGGCCTCCTGATTCGCGTCGGTAGCTTCGTCGACATGAACACTCTGGATCGCGCCTTCCACCAGCAGATAAAGCGCCTCGCCCTGCTCACCCTGGGTAATAAAAACATGCCCCGCCGGATGACGGGAAACCATCATTTTTTCGGCAAGCACATCAATGTCCGTCATTTTGAAATTTTCAAACGCGGGCAGTGTTCGCAAAAATTGTTTGATATCCATGATTAGTGCTCATCAGGTTCCGGGTACGCGGCCAAAAAAGGATTTGATCCAGTTCTTGCCGCTGGGTGGCAGCGTCTCGGCAGGATTGAACTGGGGAGCCTGCGACTTTCCTTCCTTCAAATCGGAAAACGATTTCACTGACGCGAGCAGGCGATCAGCCAGCATGCTGACAAAATGCTCCAGCAATACACTGGCAATCGCGTAATTGGATGCAATCAGGTCCTCGAAGGCCTGGTGGCGCAAACGCAGCATTTTCACCGGCGTCAGCGAGGTCACCGTCGAACTGGCCTGCTCCTCGCCGCTCAGCACCGACACCTCGCCCAGCACCTGGCCCGGCCCGATCACACCGAGTTTGATGGATTTGCCGTTTTCCTCGACCGTGATCGACACCTCGCCGTCGAGGATCAGGTACAGCGAATCGACCGGCATGCGGTCACGGATGATCACCCGGTTTGCCGGCAATTCCAGCTTTGTTGTCGCCGCCAGCAGGCTGGCGACATTGTCCGGGCCGAGAGCGGTCGCCCATAACGGAAATTTTTCCCTGAATTCTTCGTTCATGCCCGTTTTCCTTGCCGTTTTTCTTGTCGCTTTTCTTGCCGCTTTTCTTACATGAGGCCACGCCTTGAACCACCGGCAACCTCATGCCGGCAACTGCCGGGATGCGAATGGCATGCGTGGAATGCATACCACCCTACCATACAACCCGCAGCCTTAATAATGAAAAACTGCCGTTTTGCGGCCCGCCATTTTACCTGCGGAATCCGCCGTGGTTTTACTCAACAGGACGCCGGGATGGGCTAAAATTGCCGGCATTCACACAACCATCGGGAACGGCATGAAACAAATAGCCGCCGCGTTGCTGGCAGGGGGGTTGTTCCTGTCTTTTTGCCTGCCCGCGCAGGCCAATCTGGCAGAGGGTCTGGCCGCGTACCGCAAGGGCGATTACGCCACTGCTTTCAAGGAGTGGCAGCCGCTCGCTGCCAAAGGCAATGCCGATGCCCAGAACAACATGGGCGTGCTCCACGAAAAAGGCCAGGGCGTCGAACGCAATTTCGTCGAGTCCGTCAACTGGTACCGTCGCGCCGCCGACCAGGGCCACGCGCAGGCGCAGAACAACGTCGGCGTCATGTATGAGAAGGGGCTGGGCGTCAAACCCGACGCCAAGGAAGCCGCCAGCTGGTATGCCCGTGCCGCGCAACGCGGCAATGCCAATGCCCAGAACAATCTCGGCGTGCTTTACTTCGGCGGCCGCGGCGTGCCGCAGGATTACGCCCAGGCGATGCAATGGTACCGTCGCGCCGCGGCGCAAAACAGCACCAACGCGATGAACAACATCGGCGTGCTCTACGAGCGCGGCTTTGGCGTGCAGCAGAATTACACCGAAGCGGCGCAGTGGTACCGCCGCGCCGCGGAGCGCGGACAGCAGCAGGCGCAGAACAACCTCGGCGTGCTCTACGAAAAAGGCCTGGGCGTGCCGGCCGACATGGCAGTGGCACTCAACTGGTATCGCAGCGCCGCCGACCAGGGCCATGCGCAAGCGCAGAACAATCTCGGCGTGCTATACGGCAGCGGCCGCGGCGTGCCGGCGAGCATGGCGCAGGCCTATGTCTGGTTCAGCCTCGCGGCGGCACGCGGCAATCCCGATGCCGCCAGCAACCGCGATGCTGCGGACCGCAGGCTGACGCCGGAACAACGCGAAGAGGCGCAAGCCGCCGTGCGCACATGGAAGCCGAAGCTCTCAGAAAAATCATGATCGCTCACTGAACGGATCCGGCCCGCGGAAAATCGTTCCCGGGTCACAGACTGCAGGTCGCGCTGAAAGAAACGGAAACCCAGTTGTCGCTGCAACACGCACTCCCCCGCCTGTTCCGCGTGTTGCGCGCAGCGCCGCTGCTCGCGGCCTGCTGTGCGGCATTTCCGGCCTGGGGTCAGTCCATCACACCGGGGGCGGTGCTCGACACCCTGCCTGGTGTCAAACCGGTGTTGCCGCAAACCCCGGCCGAAGTGATTTTCCCGGCCTCCCGCCCGAACGCCGTGCATGACCCCGCAGCACCCCGCTTTACCGTCAACGCCTTCACCTTTGTCGGCAACACCGTCTACACCCAGCCGCAGTTGAAGCAGCTGACCGAGCGCTTCATCGACCTCGAGTTGAACCTGTATGACCTGAACCGCGCCGCCGACACTGTCACCCGGCTCTACCGCGAAACCGGGTACCCGATCTCGCGCGCCATCATTCCCGCGCAAAAAGTCGAGAACGGCATCGTGCGCATCGAAGTCATCGAAGGCCGCATCTCGACCGTCAGCATCGTCGGCAACAACCGTTACCCCGAGCAACTGATTGCGTCCCGCATCAGCGAGCTGTCGCAAAATGAAATCATCACCATTGACCGCCTCGAACGCAGCCTGCTGCTGATGAATGATCTGCCGGGGCTGGCGGCGCGCGCAACACTGGCGCCGGGCGCTGAATACGGCACCACCGACATGGTGATCCGCGCCGAGGAAACCACGGTTGCCGGCGCCGTCACCTTTGACAACCAGGGAATCAAGGAAACCGGCCAGTTGCGCATCGACGCCGGCATCGATTTCAACAACCCGCTGCGCATCGGCGACCAGTTGAACGTCCGCGCCATCAGGACCGAGCACGATCTGCTGTCGTTCGGCCGCATCGGCTACAGCCTGCCCATTGCCAGCAACGGCATGCGGCTCGGTGGCACTTATTCGCGGGTGAATTACGACATTGCCGGACCGTTTGCCGCACTGGGTATTTCCGGCGAAGTCAGCAACGCGGAGTTTTTACTGACCTGGCCCTACCTGCGCAGCCGCGCGCGCAATATCATTTTCGGCATCGGCATGCGCCGCACCGAAGCCAAACAGCGCACGCTGGGCGTAGAAACCTCCGACACCCGCATTGACCTGCTCAACCTCAGCGTAACCGGCAACTGGGTGCATGAAGATTCGGCGTTCAGCAATGCCACGCTGGCGTTTGCCGGCAACGGCAAAAAAAATCCCTTTGGCACGCTTCAGGATGCGCAGGCCGCCAAACTCGATTTCGACATCAACCACCTGCGCGCCGCATCGAAGAACTGGGATTATTACCTGCGCACCCATTGGGTGTTTTCCAGCGACGCCCTCGCCGACACCGAAAAATTCTCGCTCGGCGGTCCCGGCAGCGTGCGCGGCTACCGCCAGTCCACGCTGCGTGGCGACAACGGCTGGCTGGCCACCATTGAATTGCGCCGCCAGTTTGTGCTCGGCAACACCGCGGGCATGTTCAACGTGTTTTATGACGAAGGCTCGGTCAAGGCCAAGGGCTTCACCCGCTTTGACAGTATCCGCAGCACGGGGATCGGCAGCAGCGTGTTTCCGCATAAAAACCTGCGTGCCAGTGTCGAATACGCCCACCCGCTGAGCGACCGTGTTGCGGTCGACGGCAAGCGCGGCCGCGCGTGGTTTACGGTAAGCGCCAGCTTTTAAGCTGAATTGCATATAAGTTATTGATTTTATTGTATTTTTTGATAGGCGCCGGGTATGCATGCACTGCTATACTCGGCATCATTCACAGGCGACGGATCTGAACCGGAAGAATTCGTGACCACTGCCCGAAAATCACACCCGCTTCTGCGTCATGCCCACCCACATTTGCGGCCCGCACCCTTGCCGGCTGCATTGGCAGCCATCGGTTTCTGCGCCCTGCTGCTCACCGGCCCCGTAGCCGCACAAGCCCAGCAACTCCCCAGCGGCGGCAATGTGGTCAGCGGCACCGCCAGCATCCAGAACACCAGCGCCACGCAGCAGGTCATCACCCAGAGCAGCAACAAGGCGATCATCAACTGGCAGGGCTTTTCGATCGGCCAGGGCAACAGCGTGCAGTTCGTGCAGCCCGGCGCCAGCTCGGTGGTGCTCAACCGCGTGGTCGGCAACGACCCCTCGTCGATTTTCGGCAGCCTGTCCGCCAACGGCCAGGTGTTCCTGGTCAACCCGCACGGCATTTATTTCAGCCCGACCGCGAGCCTGGATGTCGCAGGCCTCGTCGCCTCCACACTCAACATCCGCAATGATGATTTCCTCGCCGGGCGTTATGCCTTCACCCGCGATCCGAACTCGCCCGCCACCGCTTCGGTGATCAACGAAGGCCTGATCCGCGCCCGCGAAGGCGGCTATGTGGTTCTGGCCGGCGATTACGCCGCCAACCGCGGCATCGTTGAAGCGCGGCTCGGCACCGTCGCGCTCGCCGCTGGTTCAAAGGTAACCCTCGACTTGCAGGGCGACAGCCTGATCAATCTCGCGGTCAACGAAAAAACCGTGGCCGCACTGGCCGGTGTCGCCAACAGCGGCGAACTTAACGCCGACGGCGGCCGCGTAGTGATGACCGCCGCCGTGGCGCGCGATCTCGCTGGCAGCGTGGTCAACAACAGCGGCGTGATTCGCGCCAGCGGCACCGTCACCAAAGACGGCGCCATCTATCTGGTCGGCGACGGCGGCGATGTCAGCTCCAGCGGCAGCCTCAATGTCAGCGGCGTACGCGGCGGCAGCGCCACCATTCAATCCACCGGCACCACACAGGTTTCCGGCGCGGTTGATGCCAGCGGCAGCGCCGGCAAGGGCGGCACGGTGCAGATCCTCGGCCAGTACGCCGGCCTCACCGGCAACGCGAACATCGATGCCTCGGGCGCCACCGGCGGCGGCAACGTGCTGGTCGGCGGCGACTATCAGGGCAAAAACGCTGCAATACAAAATGCGCAGCGCAGTTACGTCGGTGCCGACACCGTCATCCGCGCCGATGCCACGCAAAGCGGCGACGGCGGCAAGGTCATCGTCTGGGCTGACGATGTCACGCGCTACTACGGCACGATCTCCGCGCGCGGCGGGGCATTGGGCGGAAACGGCGGCTTCGCCGAAGTTTCAGGCAAGGAATCGCTGGCGTTCAACGGTGTTGTGGATTTGCGTGCGCCGCTGGGGGCTACCGGCACGCTACTGCTGGATCCGAAGAATATCCGCATCACCGCGGGCGGTGCTGGCGTAGTTGCCAACAACGATATCTTTAGTGAAAACCCCACGGCCACCGCCGACCTGAGCGCAGCCAACGTCATCGCCGCCATGAACGGCGCGAATCTCATCCTGCAGGCCAACAACGACATCACGGTGGAAACCAATGTCAACGTGGCTGGCGGCGCGGGCACCGCCAATCAGGACCTGACGCTGCAAGCTGGACGTCACATCATCTTGGCCAGCGCACCCAACACCACCACGCCGACCCTCAGCACCGGCGCCATCACCATCACCATGAACGGTGGTGATTTCAACGCCACTGTCAATCATGCTGGCGCCACCGTCGCCAACCGCGATCCCGGCGCCGCGCAATTTTTCATGGTTACCGGCTCCGCGATCACCGGCGCGACCGCCGGCGTCAGCATCACCCAGGGCCTGCTGAGCGCTGACTCCACTGGGGGCACCAGTGTCAACGCGAACACCGGGGCCTTTAATCTCGCCAACATCAGCGGCGGCCTGACCACGATCTCCGCGCTCAACAACATCACTGTTAACGGTGCACTGAACAGCGGCGGCAACGCCCTCAACATCACCGCAGACGGCAACCTGAGCGTGGCCGCTACCGGCTCCATCACCAGCGGCGCCGGCACCGCCACCCTGAAAACCACCGAGGCGCTCAACGCCGACGCCAACATCCTGCTCGCCGGCAACATCAGCGCCAGCAAAGTCGTGCTGAACGCCGCCGATGCGATCACCCAGACGACCGGCGGCATCACCGCCACCAACCTGCTGGCGCGTGCCGCTTCGGGCAGCACCGACGATGCGATCGCCCTCGGCAGCAGCAGCAACAATGTCGGCACGATTGCCGCCGCAAAAAGTAATACCGTGGCCGGCGCCGGTGGCATTTCGACCTTCACTTTCAACAACGGCGGCAATGCTCTGACCGTGGGCACCGTGGACGGGATTGTCGGTATCACCGCCATTCCCGACCCCTCCACCTTCGGCCGCATCACGCTGACTGCGGGTGCCCTCAGCGTCAACAATGCCATCACCACCGGCACCAACAAGGGTGTGGTCACACTGCAGCCCAACAGCGGCACCAATGCCAGCATCGGCGGCGCAGCCGCCTTCGACCTGACGCAGACCGAACTCAATCAGGTCACCACCGGTACCTTGCGGGTCGGCACCGCCAATGGCACCGGCAGCCTGTCCATTGCCAGCGCGCTCACCAACGGCAGCAACTGGAGCGCGCTGATCCTGCGCGCCGGCAGCGGCGGCATCAGCCAGACCGCGGCGTCCACCGTCACCAGCCTCGGTGTCGAATCCGCCGGCAACGTGGTGCTGACCAATGCCGGTAACAACACGCAGACCTTTGCCGCCAGCCTCACCGGTGCCTCCACGCTGCAATACACCGACCTCAATGCGCTGACCGTGGGCAACGTCGGTCTTGACGGCACCTTCACGATCCCCGGCGTGACGGTCAGCGGCATCACCACCGCCAATTCCAACGCCACGCTCACCACCGGCGACGCCATCACCGTCAGCGGCGACATCACTGTCGGCAATGGCGTGCTGACCCTGGATGTCACGCAGAACGGCGCGATCCAGAGTTCCGGCTCGGTGATTTCGACATCCGGAACCGGCGGCGTGCGCTTGCTCGGCACTCTGGCCAACACCAACAATTTCAACCTGAACCAGAATAACAACGTCACCAACCTTGCCGCGAGTACCAACGGCTCGGTAACCTTCCGCAACGCAGCGGCATCGGCCAACACGCTGACCGTGAACACTGTCGGCGGCACCGTCGGCATTTCCACCGGCGGCTCCGCGGTCACGCTGATCGCGGACGAAATGGCATTCAGCCAGAACATCAATGCCGGCAGCGGCTCGGTAACGCTGACTTCCGCGACAGCGGCACAGGCCATCAACCTCGGCACTGCCACCGCCGGACTCAATTTTTCCGATGCCACGCTGGAACGCGTTGTCACCAGCAACACACTGACCATCGGTGACAACGCGCATACCGGCGCGATCACCGTGTCAGGCGAAACCGTGAATCCCAGCCAGGCCACCGGCGGCATCACACTGCGCAACACCAACAGCAGCATCAACATCAACAGCGTGCTGAGCGCCGGGGCATCCTCGGTCACCCTGGTTGCAGACGGCAACGATCCGACCACCGCCACCAGCGGCGTCATCACCCAGGGCGGCAGCGGCGGCATCGTCGGTACCGCTCTGGTCACCCAGTCCAAGGGCGGCACCACGCTGAATAGCATTGCCAACAATGCCGTCAGCAACTTCGCCGCTTTCGAGTCCGGTGGCGGCAATGTACAGTTCGGCAACACCGGCAACCTGACCATCAGCGGCATCGGCCTCGGCACCAACGACAACGTCGGCAGCATCAGCATCGATACCATCGGCACGCTGAGCACCAGCGGCCTGATCACCACGCACGCCACCAACAGCAACGTCACCCTCAGCGCCAGCGGCGTGATGACGCTGGGCCAGGAGATCAATCCCGGCAGCAGCGGCACGCTGACCCTGAGCTCCAGTGCCGCGGTAAATCTGACCGGGAAAGTCGTCGCCAACATCAACAGCGGCAGCGGTGCGGCAGGCGGTCTGCTTCTGACGCAGCGCGGCGGCATTGGCACTGGCAACTTCATCGCCAACAACGCCGACAATAACGTCGGCACCATCGCCGCGGCGATCAACGGCGAGCTTCAATACCGCAACGCCGGCGCGCTGACAGTCGGCAGCCTGTCCGGCACCAACGGCATCGATACCAGCGGCAACAACGTGACACTGGTCGCAGGCGGCAATCTCACGTTGAACCAGAGCATCACCGCCACCGGCGCGACCATCGACCTGACCGCCGCGGGCATCACCGGCGGCGCGGTGGTTGGCAATCTGCTGGCCATCCGCGACAACACGCCTCTCACTTTCGGTGTTTACGCGCTGGGCGGCGACGTTGCAGGCATTGCCGCCGACATCAACGGCTTACTGTCTTACGCCGATGCCAACGCGCTGACAGTAACCTCGGCTGGCGGCCTGTCAGGGATTCAAACCCGCGGCGGAGCCGTTTCGCTGACCAGCGGCAGCACCACCGCCGGCGCCAACCAGATTTCACTGCTGCAGAACATCGATACCCGCACCGTGCCCGGTGCCGGCAGTGTCAATACAGGTGGCGGTGTCATCCTCACAGCCAATGGCGGTGGTGTAAATCAGACCAGCGGTTCGATCACCGCCGGCAGCCTCGCTTTGCTCGGTTCTGGCACGTTTACGCTGGACAGCGGCTTGGTCAACAATGATGTCAACACATTTGCCGCCGGCGCCACCGCCAACAGTACAACCACGGGCTTGATGAGTGTCGCGTTTACCGACATCAATGCCGTAACCATCGGGACGACGGGCGGCGCCACCGGGCTAACCACTCGCGGCGGCAACGCCACCATCATTGCAAACAGCGGCAACCTGACGGTCAACAGCGTCATCGACACTCGCAGCACCCCAGGCTCCGGCGCAACGACAACCGGCGGTGACATCACGCTGACAACCCTTGCTGGCGGCACCAACATCGCGCTCAACGCCAACGTGACCGGCGATATCGTCAATTTCAATACCCTGGGCAGTATCCCGACTGCAGGGGGCGTGATCGTCAACGCCACGGTGAACACCGCCAACCTCGCCGGCGAAACCTGGATCGGCTTTGGCACCGACCAGCCGACGTTCAACCAGACCATCAACGCCAACACCGTGGTGATCTACACCACCAACGGCGCCGACATTACCCAGACCGGCGGCACCATCACCGCCAACAATCTGATTTTATTCAGTTATTTCGGTGACTCGATATTCAACTTTACCGGCGGCACCAACAATGTCCAAAACTTTGCCGCCACCAACAACTTTTTCAATTTTTTCCTGAACAGCGGCAGCGCGCAGGTCAGCCTGAACAGCACCGGCGCGCTGAATGTGGCCAGCCTGACACCGTCGCTGTATTACTCAGGCAACGCCAACGGCATCCTCAGCGGCAACCAGAACGTCAACCTGACCACCAACGGCGCGCTGGCACTGACCGCGCCGATCAACGCCGGCGGCGGCAACGTCAGTCTCAACGTGCCCAGCGGCGGCATTTCGCAAACCGCCGCCGGCGCCATCACCGCTAACACGCTCGGCATCAGCAGCCCGAACTCGGTCAACCTCGGCGTCGCCAACAACAACATCAACACGCTGGGCACGGCCACCATCAACATCAACGACGCCTTGTTCAGTTTCAAGGAAGCCGACAACGTCACGCTCAACCAGTCGATCAATGTCACCAATAACGGCGCGGCGACGGTCAACATCACCGCCGGCGGCGGGATCACCCTGCCCAGCGCGAAACCCATCACCGCCACCAGTACTGGCAACGTCGCTGCAGCCAATGTGACGCTGAACGGCAGCAACGGCGTCTCCATTGCCAGCCCGATCACCGCCATTGGCGGCGGCGCCAGCAGCGGCGTCAATGCCGGCGTCAACCTGATCAGCACCAACGGACCGGTCACGATGAATTTTGGCGCCGGGATCTTCGCCACCGACAACGGGCCGGCGACGGCCGCAGGTGCCGCGCCGCACAGCGCTGAGGTGGTCATCACTTCGGGTTCGCGCAGCGCCCTGGTCTTCAATTGCGCAGCTTTCGACATCTGCACCAGCACCGTGGGCAACATTGCCGCGACTTCGAATAACGGCCGCGCGGTAATTGACGTCTTCGGCCAGGGCGACGCTGGCAACGGCGTCAACGTCGTAGGCGCACTGACTGTCACTGGCCAGACCCGTCCGCTGATCAGCCTCGATGCAAAAACCAAGGACAACGACGGCAACGAACTGACCTCGACCGGCAACGTCAACATCGGCGCCACCGTCACCGTCAATTCAACCTCGAGCACCGCAGTCAACACGCTGGCCGACGCGGTGATCGGCGGCGTTTCGATCAGCGGCCGCAACATCACGCTGGGCGCCAGGGTCGAATCTCGCCACAGCGACGGCGTGTCGCGTGCGCAGGACGGCATCTCGATCAACAGCGTCCGCGAGAACATCAACATCAACGCCGACATCGTCACCACCTCCAACGGCGGCATCGGCATCACCACCGGCAGCAACGGCACGGTTTCCGGCGCCGGCGTGATCCAGGCACAGAACGTCAATCTGGTGGCGCCGAAAAGCCAGGGCACCTTTAATGTCAAAACCCGGATTCAGCCGCCAGCCGGCATTCTCGGCAACGGCAACCTGAATGTGCTCGGCGGCCTCAACACGACCATCGATAACCTGTCTACGGAAACCCTGATCACCGCGCTGGGCTTCATCGACCGCAGCAAGGATCCGGTCAACCCCGACCTGCCGCTCGGCAACCTGACACTGAAAACCGCGGGCACGCTGCAGATCGCCACGCTGGATGCCTACAACACCTCGTTCTCGGATAGCAATCCGATCAAGATAGAACTGGCATCGAACAACTTCGTGGTGTTCCCCGGCACCATCAGCACGCCGGGGTACGCCGAAGTCACGCTGCGGCCGTATACCACCACCACAGAAATCTTCGTACGCCAGTTTGCGGATGCCTCATTGCCCGGCGTGGTCTACACCACCGCACCGCTGCTCGGCTTTCTGCAGCAGTTCAACCCCAACGCCAAGCTGATCATCGGCGGCCCCAACCACAAGGGCAACATCACGGTCGGCGGCGACGGCCAGTTCACGCTGGGCAACATGCACCTGGTGTTCGAGACCGGGCAGAACGGCAGCGTCGTGAAAAACTTTTTTGCCACTGACGGTAACGTCTACCATCCCGAACCGGCGATCGCTTTCGGCAGCCTCTTCTATCCCGGCCCCAACGTCAACGACGGCATCGGCCGCCTCACTTCGGACCGGGTGCAATTGATTGAGGCCGGCAATTTCCAGCCGAACCCGGGCGTCACCGTCAATGGCGCCTGCCCCGCGCCCTGCCCCGGCGGCAGCGCCGGCCAAGGCGCGATCACCGTCAGCGGCGGTTCCACCACCGGCGGCGGAGGGGGCG
>JAKFUS010000031.1 GCA_021732605.1 Betaproteobacteria bacterium
ATGTTGAATTTGCGGGCGAAGCGCGCCACGCCGCCGACGTGGTCATCATGCTCGTGGGTCACCAGAATGGCATCCAGTGCATCCGGCTCCAGTCCCAACCGGGCCAGCCGGCGTACCGTTTCGGCAGCACTGAAACCGCAATCGAGCAAGACCCGAGTATGGCCGGCCTCAACCACCAGCCCATTCCCCTCGCTGCCGCTGCCTAATGAGGCAAAACGCATGGAGTCAAAACGCATGGCGGCAACAGGCTTGGCGGGCGACGCCGAAGCAAAATCGGCAGGAAAAAGAAGCGCGACGCCGCGGCAGATCGATGCGTCAAACTGACGCCGCTCACTTCAGCTGGTCATAGAGCAGCGTGAGTATGCGGTTGGCCGTGTCCGACTGCTCGCGCGTGCCCTCCTTGTCAAGCACGCGGACTTCCGCTCCGGCGCCATCACCCTGCACAAGAATGCGGTACTGTTCTTTGCTTGGGATTTTCGTATTGCCCCAGAATTTCAGTTTGGCAAACCAGCCCTTCTCCTCGGTCGTCTTCACATCGGCATCGGGATCGATGTAACGCACGAAATAAAGTCCCTTCGAGCGATCCCGGTCCTCGACCGTGAATCCGACGCGGTCCAGCGCCAGGCCGACACGCCGCCAGGCACGGTCAAACTGATCGTTCAGCGCCAGCATGCTGCCGGCAGTTCCACCCTTGTTGAGCTTGGCCTGGGGTTCGAGTTTGGCCGCAGCAACCTGGGTCTGCGCACGTTCACCATCGACACCAAAACGTACCATCATCCGGCGCAGCATTTCGGCTTCAAGATCAGGATCCGACTTGCGCGGCTGCCAGCGCAACTGGTCTTTGCCCTCGGTAATGTATACCTCCTCCATGCCGCGATGGCTGACATAAATTTCAGTCGTGCCGGGCTGCGCTCCGTTTTCGATGCGGGTGCGGTATTTGTCGCGCTCCGAAGTCGAATACAGGCTGTCAATTGCGCGGCCGATCAAACCGCGGATGCCGCCTTCCGGAATTTTGGCGCGGTTTTCGTTCCAGTCGGTTTCCATGACGCCGGCTTCAGGTGTTTCGACATTGACCACAAAACCGGTTTGCTGCCAGAACTCTTTGACCACGGGCCAGATCTGCCCGGGCGAACCCGGCACCACCAGCCAGCGCTGGGTGCCGGCACGTTCGACGCGCACGTTTTCAACATTCGGCAGCACAGCCTGTGCTGAACCCGCCTGCGGGCGACTCGCCCGATCCTTGCTGTAGTCAGAAAAGGTCGCCGTGCCTTTGCCGGCGCTTGCATCCGGGACCGAAAACCGCTCGTCGCTGCCGGGGCGCGCCAGATCCGGGGGGATTTCCAGAGAAGGCAGCCTGGTCGTCGACTTGTAATCGATTTTCTTGGTCGGGATATCTATCGAACTGCAGGCGCCCAGCGCCAACCCTGCGGCTAACGCCGCAGTCACAACTACCGGTTTATGCCACTGCATGACGCTTCCCCTCGACAATTTTTACTGCGCCGGCCTGCTGCATGGCCTCGCGCACCAGTTCATGATATTGCGGCGCCAGCGGCGTCAGCGGCAGACGGATGCCGCCCTGCATCAGGCCCAGTTGCTGCACCGCCCATTTCACCGGTATCGGATTTGCTTCGCAGAACAGATGACGATGCAATCCCAACAGCCGGTTATTCAGCGTCACCGCCTCAGTCACGTTGCCGCCGAGGGCAGCCAAGCACATCTCATGCATCAGGCGCGGCGCGACGTTGGAGGTCACCGAAATCACACCGTCACCACCGAGCAGCATCAGCGCAATGCCGGTGGCATCGTCGCCGCTGTAGACGCGGAATGACTTTTTGGGCTTGCGACGCAGCAGGTCGGTGCCGCGCTCCAGATTCCCGGTGGCGTCCTTGATGCCGACGATGCCCGGCACCTCAGCCAGTCGCAGCGTGGTGTCATTGCTGAGATCGGCCACGGTACGACCGGGAACGTTGTAGAGAATCTGCGGAATATCCACCGCTTCGGCGATCGCGCGGAAATGGCGGTACAAGCCTTCCTGTGTCGGCTTGTTGTAGTACGGCACTACCGTCAGGCTCATGTCTGCGCCGGCGGCTTTGGCGTATTGCGAGAGTTCGATCGCTTCGCGCGTAGAGTTGGCGCCCGTGCCGGCAATCACCGGCACCCGCCCTGCAACATGCTTCACCGCAGTCTCGATCAACAGGCGATGCTCGTCGAAATCGACCGTCGGCGATTCCCCGGTAGTGCCGACGACGACGATGCCGTCGCTACCTTCGGCGACATGCCAATCCAGCAGCGTACGGAATGCGTCGAGATCCAGTGCGCCGTCATCGGTCATCGGTGTCACGATGGCCACCATGCTGCCGCGAACCCCTGTTAAATCATTGATTTTCATCAGAAAATATCAAGCGCATCGAATAATCCCCGTATTGTAGCCGAAGCCTGTGGTGCAGCGATACCCGGCTTGAGGCAGGCGGCCTGTCTCCAAGCGGTCATATTTGGGTCATACACTCGCTCAAAAGTTCAACAATGATTGAATCATCAATATTTTGAAGGGGCAGTGATGAAAGTCGGCATCAATGGCATGGGACGGATTGGTCGGCTGGCCTTGCGCGCAGCATTGGGCGCTGCGGAGCGGCCTGAAGATGATCCCCGCGGCGGCAACCGTCTCGAGGTGCTTCATCTCAACGAACTCAAGGGCGGCGCTGCGGCCACCGCACATCTGCTGGCCTTCGACAGCGTGCAGGGAAAATGGCGTGCGGACATCGCCGCCGAGGATGATCAAACCATACGTATCAATGACCAGCGCCTGTCGTTCAGCGCGCACGGCACGGCCGCGGAAATTCCCTGGGCTGACCTGGGCGTCGATCTGGTGCTTGAATGCACGGGAAAATTCCTCACACCAGAAACGCTGGAGGGCCATCTGCGGCGGGGCGCCAAACGCGTCATTGTGGCCGCGCCGGTCAAGGTTGGCGGGATACTGAATATCGTCGTCGGCATCAACCATGAACGCTACGACCCCGCCAAAAATCGCATCGTCACCGCCGCCTCCTGCACCACCAACTGCCTCGCACCGGTGGTGAAAGTGGTGCATGAAAACCTGGGGATCCGGCACGGGCAGATCACCACCATTCACGACCCCACCAATACCAACCTGATGGTCGATGCCCCGCACAAGGACTTGCGCCGGGCGCGTAGTGCCATGCTGAGCCTGGCGCCGACAACAACCGGCAGCGCCACAGCGATTGCACTGATCTACCCCGAACTGAAGGGCAAGCTCAATGGCCACGCGGTCCGCGCCCCGGTGCTGAATGCCTCGCTCACCGATTGCGTGTTCGAACTGCAGCGAGCCACCACCGCGGAAGAGGTCAACGCCCTGTTTGCCGCAGCAGCGCTGGGCCCCCTGGCCGGCATCCTCGGCTATGAAACCCGGCCTCTGGTCAGCGCCGACTACGCACGTGACACCCGCAGCAGCATTATTGATGCGTTATCGACCATGGTGACCGATGGCACCCTGCTCAAGGTTTATGCCTGGTACGACAACGAAATGGCTTATGCCTGCCGCATGGTCGATCTCGCATGCCACATGAACGAGGCCGGACTCTGAGATGCAGCACGCCGCGCGCAATTACGCCATCGTCACCGCTGCGTACTGGGGATTCACTCTCACCGATGGCGCATTGCGCATGCTGGTGTTGCTGCATTTCTATCGGCTGGGCTATTCGCCCTTCGTGCTGGCATTCCTGTTCCTGCTGTACGAAGCCGCGGGCGTGGTTGCCAACCTGATCGGCGGCTGGCTGGCCACCCGCTTCGGCATTGCAAAAATGCTGATGGTCGGACTGATCACCCAGATTATCGGTTTCACACTGCTCTCCCAAATCAACCCGGAATGGACAGTCGCCATGTCGGTCGCCTGGGTGCTGGTGGCGCAGGGCATCTGCGGAGTGGCCAAAGATCTGACCAAAACTGCCAGCAAGTCGGCGATCAAGATCACTGCCGCGCAAGTCGGAGATCAGGATGCAGGACAGTTATTCAAATGGGTGGCCTGGTTCACCGGTAGCAAAAATGCGATGAAAGGTGTCGGTTTTTTCCTTGGCGGACTGATGCTGGAGACGCTCGGCTTCCAATGGTCGTTATGGAGCATGGCAGGACTGCTGGCGCTGATATTGCTGGGCGTGGTGCTGTCACTGCCACCGCTGATGGGCATAGGCAAAGCTTCGAAATCCGCGCGGGAACTGTTCGCAAAAAACCCTGGCATCAATGCACTGGCCGCAGCGCGCATTGTTTTGTTTGGCGCGCGTGACGTCTGGTTTGTGGTGGGTGTGCCGGTTTACCTGTATTCGGTCGGCTGGACTTTTTCAATGGTTGGCGGCTTTCTCGCGGCTTGGACCATCGGTTACGGGCTGGTTCAGGCCCTCGCTCCGCAACTGGTCCATCGCAGCCATGATGGATTAAGCCGGGAAGTGCCGGCCGCCCGTGCATGGTCCGTGGCATTGATGCTCATTCCTGCCGCTTTGGCAGTAGCGGTTTACATGGATGCGTCGCAACTGCAATGGGTCATCGTCGGCGGATTGGGAATCTTCGGTTTTGTGTTTGCCGTCAACTCATCGGTGCACAGTTATCTGATCCTGGCCTATGCGGGTTCGGAAAAAGCAGCCGAGGATGTGGGCTTTTATTATGCTGCCAATGCCCTGGGCCGCTTTATGGGGACGCTGCTTTCGGGATTGCTGTATCAGTGGGGCGGCCTGATCTGCACCCTGCTCGGCTCTGCGCTGATGCTGTTCATCTGCTGGCTGATCACGCTGAAATTGCCCGAAGGGTTGTCGGGCACAAAAAGGGGGGCGGCATGAACCGCAGCGTCCTTGCCGGGGAAGCAAGCGCTGTCCGTGCGCTGGCCGCCCTGGCCCAGACCTCGCGCCTGCGGGTATTTCGCCTCTTGGTTGGCGCAGGCGCTGTTGGTTTGTGTCCGGGCCAGATTGCCGACGCCCTGGACGTTTCCGCAAACCTGCTGTCCTTTCACCTGAAAGAGCTGCATGCCTGCGGCCTGATCACCCAGGAACGTGAAGGGCGTTTTCTGCGCTACCGCGCCGACATGACTGCGATGCAACAGCTGCTGGAATTCCTGACCGCGCACTGCTGCCAGGGAGAACCTTGCATTGAGATGCCGATGGTCAAATGCCTCGTGCCGGTGCGTTGACAAAAATTCTGCCGTCGGCTGCTGCGTCACAACCACCCGAAGCCATACTCAATTAACTTGGAAAAGACCTGTTTGTTGCGTATAGCGCAGGCAGCCATCCGGCGGCTGAATCTGCCATATAACATTGCGGGACCCGCCTGACTGATCGGCACCTCCAATTTTGGAGCTGCCGGTAGCGGTCGCGATTTCACTGTTCGGTCTTCATTCCGGTGCGGCGTTGGCGACGGTCGTGGGTGTGCTGGTGGCCCTGATCAATGCCTGGAAACCCAAAAAAGCATGAGCACGCACCGGCCGAGCCCGCCGATATTGTTTAAGTATTTGATTTTATTTAGTTAATTGAATTGTGACACTGTCATCCTGCTGCAACAATTAAACACTACAGTGCATTCGACCTGTAAATCTTACGGCGTCATCAGCAATTTCTAATTTCGAGGAAGAAAACATATGAACTCAATGATCAGGATATTTACAGTTGCCGCGGCCTCCGCCTTGGCGATGGCGTCTGCGGCGCATGCCGCGGACATCACCGGTGCCGGCGCCACATTCCCGTATCCGATTTACGCCAAGTGGGCTGAAGCCTACAAAAAAGCGACCAACGTCGGCCTCAATTACCAGTCCATCGGCTCCTCCGGCGGCATTCGTCAGATCCGCGCCAAGACGGTGACTTTTGGCGGAACAGACGCCCCTGTGACCGGCGCCGAACTGGACAAAGACGGCATGGTGCAGTTCCCCGCGGTTCTGGGCGGTGTGGTGCCGGTGATCAATCTGGAAGGCTTCAAGCCCGGTGAACTGAAAGTAACCGGAGAAATACTGGCCGAGATTTTCATGGGTACGATTTCGAAGTGGAATGACGCCAAACTCGCGGCGCTGAACCCCGGCAAAAAGCTGCCTGACCAGTCGATCACGGTAGTGCATCGCGCGGATGGCTCCGGCACCACGTTCATTTTCACCGACTACCTTACCGAAGTCAGCAGCGCGTGGAAAGAAAAGGTCGGCAAAGGCGCCGCAGTCAAATGGCCCGCCGCCACCTCGGTCGGCGGCAAGGGTAACGAAGGTGTCGCGGGAAACGTAGGCCGCGTCAAGGGTGCGATCGGTTATGTTGAGTATGCTTACGCCAAGAAAAACAACATGCCGCACCTGCAACTGCGCAACCTCGATGGCAAATACGTTGACCCTGACGACAAGACCTTTGCCGCGGCCGCAGCAGGCGCTGACTGGTTCAGCGTGCCGGGCATGGGGATTTCTCTGGTTAACCTGAAGGGCGCGGAGTCCTGGCCCATCACTGGCGCCTCTTTTATCCTGATGTACAAAAACCCGACGGATAAAGCCCTGTCGCAGGATGCCCTCAAGTTCTTCGACTGGTCATTCAAGAACGGCAAACAAATGGCGCTGGAACTGGACTATGTTCCGCTGCCGGATGTGTTGACCAAGGCGATCGCCGAAAAAGTCTGGACACAGATCGCCAAATAATCTGCAGGCTGTGCAAGGAGTGCCCGGAAGGGCACTCCTTCGTTGTTTTTAAAGACAATATGCTGGCACAAGTTTCATTTCCGGAGCGTTCATGAACACGTCACCCGCGGACAGCGGTATCCTTGCTGATAAACATCAGTTGAACTTCAGCAAAGAACAGATCATGGATCCCTCAACCGCAGACAGCGGCATGCTCGACCAACGACGTCTGGACATTGTCAGAAAGCAGCGCTTCCAGGATTTCATTTTTCACAAGCTGACCCTGAGTTTTTCACTGATTGTGCTGGTCTCGCTGATCGGCCTGCTGGTTTCTCTCGCCATGGTGGCATGGCCGACATTCAATAAGTTCGGCATTGAGTTCATCTGGCGCGTCGAGTGGGACATCATCAACGAGGAATTCGGCGCGGCGATCGCGATTTTCGGCACGCTGGCCAGCGCCACCATCGCCATATTGATCGCAATGCCCTTGAGTTTCGGCATCGCTCTCTTCCTGACCGAGACCTGTCCGACTTGGCTGCGGCGGCCTCTGGGTACCGCCATTGAGCTGCTGGCCGCCGTGCCTTCGATCATCTACGGCATGTTCGGCCTGTTCATCTTTGCCCCTCTGTTTGCCCAATATGGGCAACCCGCACTGCAATCCACTCTGGGCCAGATGCCCCTGATCGGACCGCTGTTTGGCGGCGCCATGAACGGCATCGGCATCCTTGCGGCTGGCCTGATACTTGCCTTCATGATCCTGCCCTTCATCGCCGCGGTGATGCGTGATGTATTTGAAATTGTTCCATCCATATTGCGCGAATCAGCTTACGGGGTGGGTTGCACAACCTGGGAAGTGGTACGCCACATCGTGCTGCCCTACACGCAGCAGGGTGTCATTGGCGGCGTGATGCTGGGCCTGGGTCGGGCGCTCGGCGAAACCATGGCCGTCACCTTTGTCATCGGCAACTCCCAACGCATCAGCGCATCCCTGTTTTCGCCGGGATCATCCATCGCCTCCACCCTGGCCAATGAATTCGGGGAAGCAGCTGATTTCCACCTGTCGACGCTGTTTGCACTGGGACTGCTGCTTTTTGTCATCACCTTCGTCGTATTGGCCTTCGCCAAAATCCTGATCATCCGGACCGAGCGGGCCAAAGGCCTGAGAACCTGAACCGACCCACCCGAACGGACAGAAACCATGGATCAGAATTTGTATCGCAGACGTGTCTTCATCAACAGGATTGGCATCACCTTGTCCATGCTGGCCATGGCCATGGGGCTGTTTGTGCTGCTCTGGATCCTGTCTGTCCTGTTCATCAACGGCTTCAAGGCACTGGACTTCAACATGTTCTTCCAGTCAACCCCCGCCCCGGGCACCGAGGGCGGCGGTCTCGCCAATGCCATCGTCGGCAGCCTGATGCTGGTCGGACTCTCGACCCTGGTCAGCACACCCATCGGCATTCTTGCCGGCGTCTATCTGGCCGAATACGGTGACACCAGCTGGACCGCCGAAATCACACGGTTCATGACCGACATCATGCTCAGCGCCCCCTCGATTGTGCTGGGTCTGTTTGTTTATGCGATTCTGGTTGCTCAGGTTCAGCATTTTTCCGGCTGGGCGGGAACCATTGCGCTGTCACTGATCGCGATTCCCGTCGTGCTTCGGACCACCGAAAACATGTTGCGGCTGGTGCCCGGCAGCCTGCGTGAGGCCGCCTTTGCCCTGGGCGCTCCGCGGTGGAAAGTGGCGACCATGGTCACCTTGCGTGCGGCCAAGAGTGGCGTTGTGACAGGTGTGCTGCTGGCACTGGCCCGGATCAGCGGCGAAACGGCCCCTTTGCTCTTTACCGCACTGAACAACCAGTTCTTCTCGCTGAACATGAACGGCCCCATGTCCAACCTGCCGGTGGTGATATTCCAGTTTGCGCTGAGCCCCTATGACAACTGGGTGCGCCTGGCCTGGGGCGGTGCCCTGCTGATCACGCTGACGGTGCTGGTACTGAACGTCCTGGCGCGCGTGTTCTTCCGGGAAAAAATTACCAGCTGACAACATCAGACTTATTTGACCGCAACCATTACTGAAGAAAACCCAAAGAGCCCGCCATGAGCGAAAGCCCGGAACAAGCACTCAAGACCGCGATACAAATCCGCAATCTGAATTTTTATTACGGAAAATTTCAGGGTCTTAACAATATCAATCTCGACATCGTTGAGCACAAGGTGACTGCGTTCATCGGTCCTTCGGGTTGCGGAAAATCCACGCTGCTACGGACACTCAATCGCATGTACAGCCTGTATCCAGGTCAAAGGGCCGAAGGCGAAATCAACTTTTACGGCCAGAACATCCTGGATCCCAAGCAGGACCTGAATCTGTTGCGCGCCCGGATTGGCATGGTTTTCCAGAAACCCACCCCCTTCCCCATGTCAATCTACGACAACATCGCTTTCGGTGTAAGGCTCTACGAAAACCTGCCCAAGGGGGCAATGGATGAGCGGGTGGAATGGGCGCTGACCAAGACTGCGTTGTGGAATGAGGCTAAGGACAAACTTAATCAAAGCGGCCTCGCCTTGTCAGGCGGCCAGCAACAGCGCCTGTGCATCGCGCGTTCAGTCGCAGTGAAGCCATCGGTGATCCTGCTGGATGAACCCACCTCCGCGCTGGATCCGATCTCAACCGCCAAAATCGAAGAACTGGTCCACGAACTCAAATCCGAATACACGGTGGCTATCGTGACCCACAACATGCAGCAGGCCGCCCGGGTTTCCGACTTCACTGCGTACATGTATATCGGCGAAATGATCGAATACGGCGAAACCAGCCGTCTCTTCATCAAACCGCAGAAACAGGCGACGGAAGATTACATCACCGGTCGCTTCGGATAACGCTGCGATTGGCTGGGCGCCAACGGCTCGAACTAGTGCGTAACGGACACCACCTTTGCAATCGCCGCGGCGCACTGCTTGACCAGAGTCTGCGTCTCACCTTCCACCATGACCCTGATCACGGGCTCGGTACCGGAGGGTCGCAACAGCACCCGTCCGTAATCACCTAAAGCCCGCTCCGCCGAGGCCACCGCCTTTTTCACCGCAGGAGTGGCGACAATTCGACGGGCGGTACCATTCTTCACCCTCACATTGACCAGCACCTGCGGATACAGCGCAAAATCCACTGCTTTGTCCAGCGTGGTTCCAGCGCTGAGTAAAGCCTGCAATACCTGTAGCGCGGAGACGATGGCATCTCCGGTCGTGTGCTGATCAAGACAGATAATGTGGCCAGAATTCTCACCGCCCAGCGGCCAGCCCCGCGCCTCAAGCATCTCCAGCACATAGCGGTCACCGACTTTGGCACGGGCGAACGGGACTTTTAATCTGACCAGTGCCTGCGCCATCGCGAGGTTGGTCATCTGCGTGCCGACCACACCGCCCCTCAGCACGCGGGCGCGTTTGCGATGCGCCGCGATCACATACAGCAGCTCGTCCCCGTCATAAATGCGTCCTGCAGCATCTGCCATGATCAGGCGGTCGCCGTCACCATCGAGCGCGATACCGAGGTCAGCTTTGGCTTTTTTAACTGCGCGTTGCAGCGATTCCGGATGGGTTGCGCCGACGCCCTTGTTGATGTTGAAGCCGTCGGGGGCAGCTCCCACCGTAACCACATCCGCCCCCAGTTCGTGAAACACATGCGGTGCGATGTGGTAACCGGCGCCATGCGCGCAATCCACGGCGATGCGCAAGCCGCGCAGATCGAGGTTCGCAGGGAACGTGCTTTTGCAGAATTCGATATAACGCCCCGCTGCATCCTCGACACGCCGTGCCTTGCCCAGCATCGAGGAAGAGGCGCAGCGCAGCGGCTTGTCGAGTGCAGCCTCGATCGCGGTCTCGGTCGCATCGGCAAGTTTGGCGCCTGTCGCAGAAAAAAACTTGATGCCGTTGTCCTGATGGGGATTGTGCGAAGCGCTGATGACGATGCCGGCCGACAGCCGCAGCGCACGCGTCAGGTAGGCCACGCCCGGTGTCGGCATCGGACCCACCAGCAGCACATCAACACCGGCTGCCGACAGCCCTGCTTCCAGCGCAGACTCCAGCATATAGCCGGAAACCCGGGTGTCCTTGCCGATCAGCACCGCCGGGCGTTCACTGCCGGCCTTGCGCGCCAGCACCTTGCCTGCGGCGTAGCCGAGGCGCATCACGAAATCCGGGGTGATCGGCGCTTCCCCTACTGTGCCGCGCACGCCGTCGGTGCCGAAATATTTACGAGACATTTTTTTGAGGATTGAGGATTGAGGATTGAGGGGGAGTTTACTCAATCCCCAATCCTAGGCAACTCAATCCTGATTTACTGCGTTCCAGACCGCCAGCGCATCCCGCGTTGCCGCCACATCATGCACCCGCACGATGGCAGCACCCCGCTGCACCGCAAACAATGCCGCCGCAATACTGCCCGCAAGGCGATCACCGGGGTCCCTGCCTGTCAACTTGCCAATCATCGACTTCCGGGAAAGCCCCGCCAGCACCGGCACTGTCAGCACTGCCAATTCATCCAAACGTCTCAGCAGTTCAAGGTTGTGCTCCAGCGTCTTGCCGAAGCCGAAACCCGGATCAACAATCATGCGGCTGCGGGCAATACCTGCCTGCTCCGCCGCTGCGATGCGTTGACTCAGGTAATCGCGCACGTCCGTCACGACATCGACGTATTGCGGCGATTGCTGCATGGTCTGCGGGTTGCCCTGCTTGTGCATGATGCAGATCGCGCAAGCACTGCCGGCCACAGCCGCCAGCGCACCCGGTGCCTGGAACCCGTTGACGTCATTGACCATCGCAGCGCCTGCCGCCACTGCTTCACTCATCAGCTCCGGTTTTTGCGTATCAACCGACAGCGGCACCCGGGCATCCGCCAGCGCTTCAAGCACCGGCAGCACGCGACGCCGCTCTTCATCCAGTGTCACAGGGTCAGCGCCTGGTCGTGTGGATTCGCCGCCGACATCCAGCAGGTCGGCACCCTCGTCGATCAACTGCCGCGCGCGCGCCACGGCTGCTGCTGCCGAAAAAAACCGCCCGCCGTCGGAAAAGGAATCCGGGGTGACGTTGATCACACCCATGATCAGCGGGCGGGCGAGTGGCAGCCTGAAGTTGCCGCATTGGAGGAACATCGCCGGGTATCACCCAAAAAAAGGGTGGCGGAAAATTCCGCCACCCGGTTTGACCTTTACAAGCAGTTCACCGCAGTTTGCACTAACGCAGTGTCAGGCCTCTGCCGCCGGTTTGCTGGTTGCCGTTGCGCCAGGCGTGCTGTCACGCGGGGGCTTCGGCGGCTGTGAGGCCACCGGCTTGGGCGCACGCGGCGGGCGACCCTGCATGATGTCTTCGATCTGCTCAGCATCAATGGTTTCCCATTCCAGCAGCGCCTTGGCCATGGCTTCGACTTTTTCGCGATCTTCCTCGATCAGCCTGCGCGCCAGCGCGTACTGCTGGTCGATGATGCGGCGGATCTCGGCATCGACCTGCTGCATGGTGGTCTCCGACACGTTCTTGTGCGTAGTGATCGAACGGCCGAGGAACACTTCGCCCTCGTTTTCGCCGTAGACCATCGGACCCAGGCTGTCGCTCATGCCCCAGCGCATGACCATGTTGCGTGCCATTTCAGTGGCACGCTCGAAGTCGTTGGAAGCGCCGGTGGTCATCTGGCCCATGAATACTTCTTCAGCAACGCGGCCGCCGAACAGCACCGCGATGTTCTGCAGGATCTGTTCCTTGTCCATGCTGTAGCGGTCTTCCGTTGGCAACTGCATGGTCACACCCAGCGCGCGACCGCGAGGAATGATGGTGACCTTGTGCACCGGATCGGTCCGTGACAGGCGGCGCGCAACCAGCGTATGGCCAGCCTCGTGATAAGCGGTGTTGCGGCGCTCGTGCTCGGGCATGACCATCGACCGGCGTTCAGCACCCATGATGATCTTGTCCTTGGCGCGCTCGAAATCGTCCATGTCGACCAGGCGCTTGTTGCCACGCGCAGCGAACAACGCCGCTTCGTTGACCAGGTTGGCGAGATCCGCACCGGAAAAACCGGGCGTGCCACGGCCGATGATGTCGGCCTTGACGTCCGGCGCCACCGGCACCTTGCGCATATGCACCAGCAGAATCTGTTCGCGGCCACGGATATCCGGCAGCGGCACCACCACCTGGCGGTCGAAACGGCCCGGACGCATCAGAGCCGGGTCCAGCACGTCAGGACGGTTGGTCGCGGCAATGATGATCACGCCGGCATTCGCCTCAAAACCGTCCATCTCCACCAGTAGCTGGTTCAGCGTTTGCTCACGTTCGTCGTTACCGCCACCCAAGCCGGCACCACGCTGGCGACCGACCGCGTCGATTTCATCGATGAACACGATGCACGGCGCGTGTTTCTTGGCGTTCTCGAACATGTCGCGCACGCGGGCGGCGCCCACGCCGACGAACATCTCGACGAAATCCGAACCCGAGATCGAGAAAAACGGCACCTTGGCTTCGCCGGCAATGGCGCGTGCGAGCAGCGTTTTACCGGTTCCCGGATTGCCGACCATCAGCACACCGCGCGGAATGCGGCCACCGAGTTTCTGGAATTTCGACGGGTCACGCAGGAACTCAACCAGTTCGGAAACCTCTTCCTTGGCTTCCTCGCAGCCGGCAACATCAGCAAACGTCACTGTGTTGTTGTTCTCGTCGAGCATGCGCGCGCGGCTTTTGCCGAATGAAAACGCGCCGCCACGCCCGCCACCCTGCATCTGGCGCATGAAAAACACCCACACGCCGATCAAGAGCAGCATCGGGAACCACGAGACGAAAATATTCATCAGCAGCGAGGGCTCTTCCTCGGGCTTGGCTTCGACGATGACACCGTTCTTCAGCAGATCGGTGACCATCCAGATGTCGGAGGGCGCATAGGTGGTGAATTTTTCACCGGTGGATTTAACACCCTTCACCACGCGGCCTTCGATGGTGACCTTGGCAATCTTGCCCTGCTTCACCTCATCGATGAATTGGGAATACTCCATGGCCTTTTGCGTGGTCTGCCGCGCGTTGAATTGGTTGAATACCGTCATCAACACCAGCGCGATCACCAGCCAGATCGCCATGTTCTTCATCAGATTGTTCAATATCGCTCCTCGTGGCGCGCGGTCTTGGGAACCGCAGTCGCACTAAAATAACCCTAAGTGATTCAATTCTAAACTCTTTTTTCCTGCACCGCAGCAGCAACACCCGCTGCAGAAGCTTCAGCCTCGGGCCTTAAGGCCCTTGGCCACGACATAAACTTCACTGGAACGGCTGCGGGAAGCATCAGGCTTGCGGATCATGACCTGGACGAACTTGCGCCGGATATCCGCCACCAGCGCCTCGAACCCCGATCCCTGGAACAATTTGACCAGGAAATTCCCTTGGGGTTTCAGATGGTTGACGGCAAATTCCAGCGCCAACTCGGCCAACCCCATGCTGCGCGCCTGGTCCACGCTCGCAACACCACTGATATTGGGGGCCATATCCGAAAGCACAAGGTCAACCCCGTCGCCGCCAATGGCCCGTTCCACCTCCGCCAGCACCGCGTCCTCGCCAAAATCGCCACGGATGAAGGTCACGCCGGCGACCGCGGTCATATCCAGCAGATCCACCGCAACCACGCGCCCGGTATCTCCGACCGCACGGCCAGCGACCTGCGACCAGCCGCCCGGCGCCGCACCCAGATCGACCACCGTCATTCCCGGCTTCAGCAGCTTGTCGCGCTCGGCGAGCTGCTGCAGCTTGTACGCCGCGCGCGAACGCATGCCATCCACCTGTGCCCGCCGCACATAGGGATCGTTGACATGCTCCTGCATCCACGCTTTGCTGGTCTTGTTACGGGCCATTCCGCTAAAACCGGTGATTGGTAAATGGTGACTGGTAACTGGTCGGTAGTGGATGATAAATCGTCAGCGGAAGCAGCGCAGCCGGCCTTCCGGGGTTACCATTCATCAATGACCAATCACCAGTTACCCATGAAAATATTGACTGCTGCGCAGCGCCGCGCATTAAAAGCCAGGGCGCATCATTTGCAACCGGTGGTCCTGATCGGTGATGCCGGCCTGACGCCAACTGTGCTCCGCGAAATCGACATTGCCCTGAAAAGCCATGAACTGATCAAGATTCGGGTGTTCGGCGATGACCGCGCCGCGCGCGCCGCAATGATCGAAGCCATCTGCACGCCACTCAATGCCTTTGCCGTGCAGCATATCGGAAAAATCCTGGTGGTCTTCCGTCCGCGCCCCGCCGACGAAGCAGCGCCGACCAAACGCGAAATCCGTGAGGCCAAACCAGCGGGAAAAACACCGGGCACAAAACCCACGGGGCGGCCAGCGAAACCCGGACCGCGCAGTGCCAGGCCGGGACCGCGACGCACCAAACGCAGTTTCCAAGGCGCCTGATCCGCAGGGTATTTATAAGTGTCTGTTTTTAAACAATTATTTAACGAACATCGGCAGGATGGCCACCGAGCACGGTAATGCTGCGCATCGGGTATCAGGTAATGGGTGATGGGTGATGGGTAATGGGTGAGTGGAGCGGGATGGGGTGTTCCAGTTACCAATTACCAGTCACCAGTTACCCCCATTACCCATCACTCATTCCCCATTACCAACACCCATCACCTAAACGTAGCGGATGTCGATGATCTCGTATTCGCGCACGCCGCTGGGGGCATGCACTTCGGCCATGTCACCGGCGTATTTGCCGATCAAGGCGCGGGCGATCGGCGAGCTGATCGAGATTTTTCCGAGCTTGATGTCGGCTTCGTCGTCGCCAACGATCTGATAGGTGACAGCAGCACCGCCAACCTCTTCCAGATCCACTGTCGCGCCGAACACGCAACGACCGTCGGTATCCATCATCGACGGGTCGATGATCTGCGCATTGGAGACCTTTGACTCCACCTCGGCAATACGACCTTCGATGAAACTCTGCCGTTCCTTGGCCGCCGCGTACTCAGCGTTCTCGGACAAGTCACCGTGCGAACGCGCCTCGGCAATGGCGGTGATGATGGCGGGACGCTGCACCGTTTTCAGTTCATGCAGTTCGTTGCGCAGCATTTCTGCGCCTTTGACTGTCAATGGGGTTTTCGCCATGGATATGCTCCGGATAACGGGTTATGCGGTTAACCGCTTGTGCAGATCCTGCAAGGCGTAAACCTGCAGTTCGCGGGCCTGCGCCATGCCATTGGCTGCCGCACGCGCGCCAGCCAGTGTCGTATACAGTGTAACGCGCTGCTGCAATGCCGCGCGCCTGATCGAATAAGAATCACGTATGGCCGAGCGCTTTTCCTCGACCGTGTTGATGATGAACACAACTTCGCCGTTTTTGATCATGTCGACGATATGCGGCCGGCCCTCAGCCACCTTGTTGATTCGCGTCACTGAGAGCCCCGCTGTCTCCAGCGCCTTCGCCGTGCCGTGAGTTGCCACCAGTGTGAAGCCCATGCCGGTCATGACCCGCGCGATATCGAGCACCGGCAGCTTGTCGGCATCGCGCAGACTGATGAACACCTTGCCCGACTTCGGCAGTCGCTCGCCGGAGCCGAGCTGCGATTTGACAAAGGCCTCGGCGAACGTTTCGCCGACCCCCATCACTTCACCGGTCGATTTCATTTCCGGTCCGAGAATGGTGTCCGCGCCCGGGAACTTGATGAAGGGGAACACCGCCTCCTTGACCGAAAAATAAGGCGGCACGATTTCGCGGGTGACGCCCTGTTCAGCCAGAGTAATCCCTGCCATGCAGCGCGCGGCAATCTTAGCCAGCGGCAGGCCGGTGGCCTTCGACACAAACGGCACCGTGCGCGACGCGCGCGGATTCACTTCGAGCACATACACCACATCTTCTCCGTCTTTCAGCGCATCTTTCTGAATGGCAAACTGCACATTCATCAGACCAATCACCTTCAGCGCTTTGGCCATCGCCACCGTCTGCAGGCGCAATTCCTCCTGCAAGGCCGGCGACAGCGAAAACGGCGGCAGCGAACAGGCCGAATCACCTGAATGCACACCAGCCTGCTCGATGTGCTCCATGACGCCGCCGATGATGACCTCTTTGCCATCACTGACAGCGTCAACGTCAACTTCGATGGCGTCATTCAGGAATCGGTCAAGCAGCACCGGCGAATCATTCGATACCTTGATCGCCTCGCGCATGTAACGCTCCAGTTCGCTCTGCTCATGGACGATTTCCATGGCGCGACCACCCAGCACATAAGACGGACGCACCACCAGCGGATAGCCGATCTCATCCGCGGCCGCAAGCGCCTTGGCCGCGCTGCGCGCAGTGCGGTTGGGCGGCTGCTTCAATTTCAGTTTGACCAGCAGTTTCTGGAAGCGCTCGCGGTCTTCGGCGACATCGATCGAATCTGGCGAGGTGCCGATGATCGGCACGCCGTTGGCCTCGAGGTCACGCGCCAGTTTCAGCGGCGTCTGACCGCCGAACTGCACGATCACGCCGACCGGCTTTTCGATGGCGACGATTTCCAGCACGTCTTCCAGCGTCAGCGGCTCGAAATACAGCCGGTCGGAGGTGTCGTAATCGGTGGATACGGTTTCCGGGTTGCAGTTGACCATGATGGTCTCGAACCCGTCTTCCCGCAGCGCCAGCGCGGCGTGGACGCAGCAGTAATCGAACTCGATGCCCTGACCGATGCGGTTCGGCCCGCCGCCCAGCACCATGATTTTTTTCTTGTCCGAAGGCTGCGCCTCGCAGTCCTCCTCGTAGGTCGAATACATATAGGCGGTGCCAGTGGCAAATTCCGCCGCACAGGTATCCACCCGCTTGTAAACCGGTCGAATTTTCAGTGCATGACGGTGCGCGCGCACTGCGTGTTGATCCGTCGCCAGCAGCTTCGCCAGCCGCCGGTCGGAAAATCCAGCGCGCTTGAGGGTACGTAGCGTCGCAACATCCAGTTCTTCCAGCTTGCGCCCAGCCAGCGCCTGTTCCTGGCGCACGATGTCTTCGATCTGCGCGAGGAACCACGGATCGATGTGCGAAAAACCATTGACCTGTTCCAGAGTCATGCCAACGCGGAAAGCGTCGGCGACGTAAAAAATCCGTTCCGGGCCCGGATCGCCGAGTTCGTTTTCGATGATGTCGGGGTCGGTGGTTTTTTCGTCAAAACCGTCAACACCGGTCTCCAGCCCGCGCAGCGCTTTCTGCATCGATTCCTGGATGGTGCGGCCCATGGCCATCACCTCGCCCACCGATTTCATTTGCGTGGTCAGGCGATCATCGGCCTGCGGAAATTTTTCGAAGGCAAAGCGCGGGATCTTGGTCACCACGTAATCGATGCTCGGCTCGAACGAGGCCGGGGTCATGCCGCCGGTAATGTCGTTGCGGAGCTCGTCGAGCGTGTAGCCGATCGCGAGTTTGGCGGCGACCTTGGCGATCGGGAAACCGGTGGCCTTCGAGGCCAGTGCCGAGGAGCGCGACACGCGCGGATTCATCTCGATGATGACCATGCGCCCGTCTTTGGGGTTGATGCCGAACTGCACATTCGAGCCACCGGTCTCGACCCCGATCTCGCGCAGGCAGGCGATCGAGGCGTTGCGCATGATCTGGTATTCCTTGTCGGTCAGCGTCTGCGCCGGCGCGACAGTGATCGAGTCACCGGTATGCACGCCCATCGGATCGAAGTTCTCGATCGAGCAGACGATGATGCAATTGTCGTTGCGGTCGCGCACGACCTCCATCTCATATTCTTTCCAGCCGATCACCGATTCCTCGACCAGCACTTCCTTGGTCGGGCTGGCATCCAGACCGCGTTCGATGATGGCGACGAATTCCTCGCGGTTGTAGGCGATGCCGCCGCCGGTGCCGCCCAGCGTGAATGACGGGCGGATGATGGTGGGATAACCGACAACAGCCTGCACCTGCAGCGCTTCTTCCAGGCTGTGCGCCAGCGCCGAGCGCGGGCTGTCGAGGCCGATCTTGGCCATCGCCTTCTTGAATTTTTCGCGGTCTTCGGCCTTGTCGATCGCCTCTTTCGAGGCGCCGATCATTTCCACACCGTATTTTTCCAGCACGCCGTGTTTGGCGAGGTCGAGCGCGCAATTCAGTGCCGTCTGTCCACCCATGGTCGGCAGCAGCGCATCGGGGCGTTCGGCGGCGATGATCTTCTCCACCACCTGCCAGGTCACCGGCTCGATGTAGGTCGCATCCGCCATGCCCGGGTCGGTCATGATCGTCGCCGGGTTGGAGTTGACCAGAATGACGCGATAACCCTCTTCACGCAGCGCCTTGCAGGCCTGCGCGCCGGAATAATCGAACTCACAGGCCTGGCCAATGATGATCGGACCGGCGCCAATGATCAGCACGCTTTTGATGTCGGTTCTTTTAGGCATTTTGCGCGGGCAGCGAGACGCGTCCCTCCATCATCTTCACGAACTTGTCGAACAGGTAATCGACGTCATGCGGTCCCGGACTCGCTTCCGGATGGCCCTGGAAGCAGAACGCCGGTTTGTCGGTCAGCGCAAAACCCTGCAGGCTGCCGTCGAACAGCGACACGTGGGTCACTTTGGCGTTAGCCGGCAATGTCGCCGCGTCCACCGCAAAACCGTGGTTCTGGCTGGTGATCATGACCCGCTTCGATTCCAGGTCCTGCACCGGATGGTTGGCGCCGTGGTGGCCGAATTTCATTTTCAGCGTTTTCGCGCCGCAGGCCAGACCCAGCAACTGGTGGCCGAGGCAGATGCCAAACAGCGGCACACCGGCGTCCAGCAGGTCGCGGATGGCGCGGATCGCGTAGTCGCAGGGCTCCGGATCGCCGGGGCCGTTGGACAGGAACACACCGTCGGGCTTGAGTTTCAGCACGTCTGCAGCCGGCGTCTGCGCCGGTACCACCGTCAGTTTGCAGCCGCGTGCGGCGAGCATGCGCAGGATGTTGCGCTTGACGCCGAAATCATAGGCTACGACATGGAATTTCTGCTCGGCGCGTTTGCCATAACCCGCGCCAAGCTGCCATACCGTCTCATCGGTGTCGTAGGGGCCCTTGCAGGACACGACTTTGGCCAGGTCCATGCCGACCAGCCCCGGAAATTCGCGGGCGGCCTTGAGCGCCACCTTTTCATCAACCCGGCCCGCCATAATGCAGCCGTCCTGCGCGCCCTTGTCGCGCAACAAACGGGTCAGTTTGCGGGTGTCGATATCGGCGATGGCAACGATTTTTTCACGCTTCAGGTAATCAGCGAGCGTGACGGTCTCGCGGAAATTCGACGACAGCAGCGGCAGATCGCGGATCACCAGGCCGGCGGCCTGGATTTTCTCCGACTCGAGGTCTTCGGCGTTGGCGCCGGTATTGCCGATGTGAGGGTATGTCAGCGTTACGATCTGCCGGCAGTACGACGGATCAGTGAGGATTTCCTGATAGCCGGTCATCGCCGTATTGAATACGACTTCCCCGGCAACGATACCTTCGGCCCCAATCGCTGAGCCGCGAAATACCGTGCCATCCTTCAGCATAAGAATGGCGGGCGTACGCGAGGACACGACAAGCTCCTGATTTTATTGGGTTTGATACGACAAGCGGAACGGGTGGGGCCCGTTCCGCCGTTGCTGAGGTAAGAATTATACGCGAGGGCGACGGTCAGGACAAACCGCGAAAGCGGTGTACGCGATAAATCAAGGGCTTGGCTCAACGATCAGGCGCTGGTCCCGGGGAAAAACCAGCACACGGTAAAACCGGACACGCAGCGCAATCCGTGCTTTTTTTATTTGAGACCCAGCACGTCCCACATGTCGTACAGGCCGTGCTGCCGTGCCATCAGGAAATGGGCTGCACGCAGTGCACCCTGGGCATAAGTCGCCCGGCTGCTCGAACGGTGGGTGATTTCAACGCGTTCGCCGCTGCCGGCAAACAGGACCGTGTGGTCCCCCACGATGTCACCGCCGCGGATGGTGGCGAAACCGATGCTGCCCGGCTTGCGTTCACCGGTATGGCCTTCGCGGCTGTACACCGCGCAGTCCGCCAGTTTTTTGCCCATCGCGCCGGCCACCACCTCGCCCATCTTCAGAGCGGTGCCCGATGGCGCATCGACTTTGTGCTTGTGGTGAGCCTCGATGATCTCAATGTCGTGGTCGCCGCCCATGGCCTTGCCCGCCATTTCCAGCAGCTTCAAGGTGACATTGACACCCACACTCATGTTCGGCGCAAACACGATGCCGATATCGCGCGCAGCCTCGGCAATGGCTTTTTTGCCGGCATCATCAAAGCCGGTGGTGCCAATGACCATGCGCACTTTCAGTTTGCGGCAGATGGCCAGGTGCTGCAGTGTGCCTTCCGGTCGCGTGAAATCAATTAGCACATCACAACCGGCAAGCGCTTTTTCCGGGTTATCGCTGATCAGCACACTCCGTGGCGCGCCGATCAGTTCTCCGGCATCGCGTCCGATCTGGGCATTGCCGGCCAGTTCCAGTGCAGCGGCGAGTGCTGCGCCACTGTCCTGGGTGACGGCTTCCAGCAGCATGCGGCCCATGCGCCCAGCACTGCCGGCCACTGCGATTTTCGTCGGCTTGTTTGCCGCACTCATTTCTTTTCCGGTACAGCAGCGGGTGACGTAACAGGAGCAGAAGCAGCGGGCGTGACAGGAACAACGGGCGCGGCCGGCACGATGGCGGATTTGGCCTGAGGCTGCGAAATATTACCGCCGGCGGCCACATCACCCTCAATGCGGTCCAGTACGTCACCCTTGAATATCACCGTCACCGTGCGCTGCTCCGTCAGCACACCGCCTTTGGCAAGGGTATATGCATAATCCCAGCGATCGGTGCGGAACGGGTCAACGATCAGCGGCGTGCCCAGTGCAAAACGCACCTGGCTGCGCGACATCCCCGGCTGCAGCTTGGCAATCATGTCCTGTGTCACGTAATTGCCCTGCTGGATGTCAATCTTGTACGGCTTCAGGAAGGGCAATATCGGTAGATTGCCGCAGCCTTGCAGAAGCAGCGTCGCAAACGTCATGGAAATCAGGATTTTTTTCATGTGCGCCAAATGAGCCCGCAAAATACATCAACGATTGTTGCTGCGATTATTGCTGATATCATAGCCGAGATTGGCGATGCATGAGCACCTGCGCTCCTGCCGGCGCCGACCCTCAGTCCGCTCGTCAGTCCGCTCGTCAGTCCGACCCTTAGTTCGCTTCGCCCCTTCAACAGGAAACGCGATGAGCTCGCCGCACGACCTGAAAACCATCGGCCTCAAGGCCACGCTGCCCCGGCTGCGAATTCTCGAACTGTTCGAAAAAAGCGATGTTCGCCACCTCGCTGCCGAGGACGTCTACAAAAAACTGGTCGAGGAAGGCACGGATACCGGATTGGCCACGGTCTATCGCGTGCTGACCCAGTTCGAGCAGGCTGGGCTGCTGGTGCGGCATCATTTCGAATCAGGCAAAGCGGTCTACGAACTCAACCAGGGCAGCCACCACGACCATCTGGTCTGCCTGCAGTGCGGGCATGTCGAGGAGTTCTACGACGCCGAAATCGAGAAACGGCAGGAAAAAATCGCCAAGGATCGCGGTTTCACCATCCACGACCATTCGCTGCACATTTACGCCGACTGCACCCGCAAGAACTGCGTGCACCGCAATAAGTAGACTTTCGGCCGTAAAAAGTCTACTCGCCGTAGAAGCACCGGCTGCCTACTTCCGTGCATTGACCGTACAAGCTCCGGCCAGCACCTCCTCCAATCGTTATTTTTTGCCGAGCATTTCAGCGGCGTGCTTGCGCGTGGTGTCGGTGATTTTCACACCACCCAGCATGCGCGCGATTTCCTCAACACGCGCCTTGGCATCCAGCGCAACAACCGCGGAAACCAGCTTGCCGCCAGCCGTCGCCTTGCGCACCTGCCACTGCTGATCGGCGGCAGCTGCGACTTGCGGCAGGTGGGTAATGCACATCACCTGATGTTTGCCGCCCAGCGACTGCAGCATGCGGCCGACGATTTCGGCAACACCACCACCGATGCCGACATCGACCTCATCGAAGACCAGCGTCGGCACCCGCGCCACACGGCTCAATACGGTTTGTATCGCCAGCGACAGTCGCGACAACTCTCCGCCGGATGCGGTTTTGGCAATCGGCTGCGGCGTCATGCTCTGGTGCGGTGCTACGCGGAATTCAATTTGCTCCAGACCATGTGCAGCAGGTGTTTCCAGCGCTTCCAGCGCCACCTCGAACACGCCGCCTTGCATCGCCAACTCCTGCATTCCGGCGGTAACCACCTCGGCGAGTTTTTTCGCGGCCTTTTTGCGCCCGGCCGTGAGTTTTTTCGCGGCCTCGCGGTACGCCGCTTCGGCTTCAGTTTCGCGCGCACGCAGGGTTTCCGGATCGCCGCCGGCACCGAGTTCAGCCAGCCGCTGCCGTGTGTGTTCGGTCAGTTCGTGCAGCGCATCAGCATCGACGCGATATTTGCGCGCGGCAGCATGCAGCGCATCCAGACGCTGTTCGACTTCACGCAGGCGCTGCGGATCGAGATCGGTGCGTTCGCCGTAACGCCGCAACTCACCGGCACCCTCCTGCAGCTGGATCTGCGCCGGCACCAGCGCATCGAGGATATCTTTCAGTCGCGCATCATGCGCCAGCAAGGGCTGCAGCCGGGCAATCACGCTGTTCAGTTGCGCCAGCGCCGCGCCCTCGCCTTCGGTGAGAATTTCCACGCCGGCCTGCGCCGCCTCGATCAGGCTCGCCGCATGCGCCAGTCGCGCGTGTTCGGCGCCGACCTTGGTCCATTCGCCGGGCTCCAGCTTCAAAGCATCGAGTTCCTGCAACTGCCATTCAAGGCGTTCGCGTTCGGCATTGATCGCAGCGGCATTACCTTCGAAGGACAGACGCTCCTCGCGCCGCCGCTGCCAGGTGCGCCAGTGGTCGGCAACCAGTTCTGCCTGCGCCGCCATGCCGCCATAGGCATCGGTCAGCGCGCGCTGTGTCGCCGGACGACTCAGCGACTGGTGCTGGTGCTGACCGTGAATGTCGACCAGGAAATCAGCCGCTCCGCGCAACTGCGCCGCGGTGGCGGGATGGCCATTGATAAAGCCGCGTGAACGGCCCGAGGCCTCGACCACGCGCCGCAACAGACATAAGCCTTCATCGCCGGCAAGATCGTTGTCGGACAACCACGATTGCAAGGACTTGTTGCCGTCGGTGTCGAATTCAGCAGTGACATCAGCACGGGCCGCACCCTGGCGCACCGCAATGGCATCAGCGCGCTCACCCAGCGTCAGCGCCAGCGCATCAATGAGGATGGATTTGCCGGCACCGGTTTCGCCAGTGAGCACGGTAAAGCCGGCGCCGAATTCAAGCTCAAGGCGCTCGACGATGACGAAATCGGTGATGGTCAGTCGTTGCAGCATGGGCGGTGATTGGTGACTGGTGATTGGTGATTGGTGGATGGCATTCACCAATCACCAGTCACCACTTACCCGGTTAGTCCATGTTCCAGTGCAGCTTTTCACGCAGCATCGCGTAATAGCTGTGGCCCACGGGATGCAGCAGCTTGATCTTGTGCGGATAACGGCGCACGACGACGCGGTCGTTTTCGCGCAGGTCGAAATGCGAATGGCTGTCGAAATGCGCGCGCGGATCGTCGGCGCTGCGCACCACGATTTCAACGGTGCTGTCCCCGCTGATGATGATCGGCCGGTTGGACAGCGTGTGCGGCGACACCGGGACCAGCGCCATCACACTCAGCGCCGGATGCACGATCGGACCGCCGGATGACAGCGCGTACGCCGTCGAACCCGTAGGCGTGGCAACAATCAAACCGTCGGAACGCTGGTTGTAAATGAACTGGCCGTCGATCTGCACTTCGATTTCCACCAGACCGCCACGGAAACCCTTGGCCACCACCACATCGTTGAAGGCCAGCACATCGAATACACATTCCTGTCCACTGCCGCCGCCGTTGCTGCCACTCCAGACCTCGGACTGCAGCAGCATGCGTTCCTCGGTCACGTACTGGCCATCGAGGATCGAGGTCATGGTTTCGAACATCGTATCCAGCGAAATATCGGTGAGGAAACCCAGCCGCCCCTGGTTCACCCCCACCAGCGCCACATCACAGGGCGCAAAAGTGCGCGCAATATTGAGCATGGTGCCGTCGCCGCCGATGACAATCGCCAGATCGGCTTCACGGCCAAGGTCTTCCAGCAACAGCACTTCGTACGGACAATTCTGGATATGCGCCGCGGTCAAACGGTCGAGCAATACCTTGACGCCGCGTTCCTCGAGAAAACGCGCGAGCTTCATGACCGGCCCGGCAATCTCCGGCGTCTTGTATTTGCCGATCAGCGCAACAGTGGGAAATGCAATGGGCATGGCGACCGTTGTTAATTCGTGAGCATGCGGGCAGCATGCTCACCTCGCACCCCCCCTCTCACTCCGGGACCAGGGAACACTGGAAGCGAAGCAGAGGGGTCGGGGGTGAGGGATGAGCGTCACCCACTCTTTTGTTCGACGCTCATTAAACCATAATTCTTCCGCGCCCGGTGCCGCGCAAACCTATTAAAAACAATGCATTGGCGCTCTGTTGCAGAGAGTGCTGAGGCACCGTGCTTTTTGTGTAAAATCAATTCATGGCGAATGAAACACATGCGCTGAACGAACGCGCGCAGCTGCTGCTGAAAACACTGGTGGAGCGTTACATCGCTGACGGTCAGCCGGTGGGTTCGCGCGCGCTGTCGAAATTTTCCGGGCTCGATCTGTCGCCGGCCAGCATCCGCAATGTGATGGCGGATCTGGAAGATATGGGCCTCATCGCCAGCCCGCATACTTCCGCCGGCCGCATTCCGACGCCGCGCGGCTACCGCTTTTTTGTCGACACGCTGCTCACCATCAAACCGCTCGATCGCGTCGAGATCAACCAGCTCGAAGGCCAGCTGCAGGTCGAGAGCACGCAAAAACTCGTCGCCTCGGCCTCGCAAGTGTTGTCGGAAATCACCCGTTTCGCTGGCGTCGTGGTCACGCCGCGGCGCAGCGCCGGTTTTCGCCACATTGAATTCCTGCGCCTCGCCGAAAAACGTTTGCTGCTGATCCTGGTCACCGCCGAAGGCGACGTGCAGAACCGCATCATCCAGACCGAGAAAGCGTATACCCCGTCCGAACTGATTGAAGCCGCCAACATGCTCAACCAGAATTACGCCGGATGCACCTTCGAGGAAATCCGCCGTCGCATCCAGTCTGAATTGAAACAGCTGCGCGAAGACATGTCGCAGCTGATGACCGCCGCACTCGCCGCCGGCGATCAGGCGGTCAGCGAATCCGCCGAGGACGTGGTGATCTCCGGCGGCATGAACCTGCTCGGCATCAACGACCTCTCGTCAAACATGACCAAGCTGCGCGACCTGTTCAACCTGTTCGAACACCGCGCCACGCTGCTGCAGCTGCTGGATGTATCGAGCCGCGCCCAGGGCGTGCAGATATTCATCGGCGGCGAAGCCGGACTCACGCCGCTGGACGAATGCAGCGTGGTCACTGCCCCCTATGAAGTCGACGGCAAAATCGTCGGCACCGTCGGCGTCATCGGCCCGACGCGTATGGCCTATGAACGCGTGATTCCCATCGTCGACATCACCGCAAAGCTGCTGAGCAGCGCCCTGACGCAACGCTGAGCGCGGCACTCCATTCTCAAAAACTGATGGGACTTTTCACCAAAGAGCCGCCGTTTGCCCACGGCAGCACGCCAATAATCGGCATCCTGCTGATCAACCTCGGCTCGCCAGACGCAGCAACACCCGCCGCAGTACGCACTTACCTGCGCGAATTCCTGTCCGATCCCTACGTAGTCGAAATCCCGCGCCCGATCTGGTGGCTGATCCTCAACCTGTTCGTGCTGACCACCCGCCCCAAAGCCTCGGCGGCGCGTTACGCGCAGGTGTGGACCAAGGAGGGTTCGCCGCTGAAAGTGCACACCGAGCGCCAGGCCAACATGCTGCGCGGTTATCTCGGCGAACGGCTGAAACAGCCGCATGTCATCGAACACGCGATGCGTTACGGCAAACCCTCCATCCGCGAAAAACTCCTAGCCCTGAAACAACAAGGCTGCGACCGCATCCTGCTGCTGCCGCTGTATCCGCAGTATTCGGCAAGCACCACCGCCACTGTTTTCAATACCGCGTTCGAGACCCTCGGCCGCATGCGCAACCAGCCGGCGCTGCGCACCGTGCGGCATTTCCACGACCATGAGGGTTATATCAAGTCCTCCGCGCAGAACATCCAGGACTACTGGTTCAAACACGGCCGCGGCGACCATCTGGTGCTGAGTTTCCATGGTGTGCCGCGGCGCACGCTGGATCTCGGTGACCCGTACCACTGCGAATGCCTGAAGACCGGGCGCATGATCGCTGAACAGATCGGCTTGAAACCCGATTTTTATTCCGTGACCTTCCAGTCCCGCTTCGGCCGCGCTGAATGGCTGAAGCCGTACACCGCGGAAACAATCAAGGCGCTTGCCAAAAAGAAAACCGGCCGCGTCGATGTGGTCTGCCCCGGCTTTGTCAGCGACTGCCTGGAAACCCTCGAAGAAATCGCCATCGAAGCCAGAACCGACTTCCTCACTGCAGGCGGCAAGGAACTGCACTACATCCCCTGCCTCAACGAACGCGACGACTGGATTCACGCGCTGACCGACATCGTACTGAAGAATGTGCTGGGCTGGAACAACACCGCTACTGCGGACAACCTGAAAACTTCGCGCGACCGCGCACTGCAGCTCGGCGCAAAAAAATAACGCCACCAGTTCCCGCTATACCCGCAGGGCGGTCGCCATATGGCTGCTGCCGGGAACCCGCAGGCCGTCGATGCGGTCCTGGAAATAACGTTGATTGGCGCGCTCCGGCGTCAGCACATCGACATGGCCGAATCCCAGTGCGCGCAGCCGACCTGGAACTTCACCGGGTTCAAGGAAGGTGCGCCAAGGCTCGCCCAAGGCCGCCATCGCGGCCATCGACCGCTCGCGCCGCGCCAGCGCTGCGGCATCGAGCCGGGAAGCGGGCACCGTGAATGAAAACGTGACTTCCGAGCCCGGTGCGCAAGACGCCACGAAGCGCAGCGTCTCCGTCATCGCTTCTTCGGTCAGGTAAATCACCACCCCGAGCATCGAAAAAAACGCAGGCTCGCTGAAATTGAAACCGGATTCGCGCAGCCGGTCCGCCAGCCGCTGGGTCTCGAAATCGACGGATACAAAAGTCAGCGACGCTGGCGCCGTAATGCCCGCAGCGGCCAGCCGCTCGCGCTTCCAGGCCTGCGTCGCAGGATGGTCAACCTCGAACACCCGCAGCCCGCGATCCGCATGCGGATTGCGGCAGGCAAAGGTATCCAGCCCCGCGCCCAACAGCACGTACTGGCGCACGCCGCGCGCCACTGCTTCCACCAGCCGGTCCTCGGCATGGCGGCTGCGCATCGCGATATAGGCGCGCAGTCCACGCGACGACCGGTCGGCCGCCAACTGCAGCGCCGGCGCCCCCTCCGACCCGACGACGATGCGCACCGCGAACGGATCTTCCAGCACCCGCGGGTCATCGACGATCTGGTGCACCGCCCGCTGCACTGCAGCCCCCAGCGCCGTCGAACTCGGCGCGCCACCCGCCAGCCGCGCCCCGGTACGCGGCGCCTCCCCGGCCAGCGCGCGGCCGATGCCGCCGGGCAGCAGCATTGCCGCAACGCCGGCAGTCATCACCGAACCGAGCAGCCTGCGGCGCGTTTGCAGCGGATCTTGATTACCAGACAAGGATGTCACCATTGATTTCCCCCAAACAAGCAGCACACTTTGCAACTCTAGCGCCGAAATGAATCAACTGCTTCAGGCGTGCCGCGAAAACCAAGCTTCTGCGCCGCTGAGTAAGCCCCGCACGGCTGGCCGAGCAAGCAACGCAGCGTAGCCGGAGGGTGGCTCGGCAGGGCGGCTTTTCGTTGATTACTTTCTTTTAGCCGAACAAAAGAAAGTCACTCACTGCCGGGCCATTCCCGTCGAACCTAATAAATCCAAATAAAATCAATGTCTTATAAATTTACGCGCATATCCTTGAAATCCAAAGGGTCAGCCCAACATGCCAACAGTTAATCCATCACGAAAACCAGAACGCCATGTCCCAGGAATCACAAGACCAAACCATCAATCCCGCAGAAGCCGCTGCCGCTGAAAACCCGGCCCCGGCCGCAGAAGTCGCGCCCTCTGCCGAAGAACTGCTGCAAGCCGCGGAAGCCAAAGCCCAGGAAAACCACGACGCTTTCCTGCGCGCCAAAGCCGAAACCGAAAACATCCGCAAACGCGCGATCACCGATGTCACCAACGCGCACAAATACGCGGTGGAAAATTTCGCCACCGAACTGCTCGCCGTGAAGGACAGTCTCGAAGCCGCGCTGGCGGTGGAAACCGCGACTGTCGAAAGCCTGAAAAGCGGCGCCGAGCTGACGCTGAAACAACTTTCGGCCGCGTTCGAAAAATACAAGCTCGCCGAGTTGAGCCCACTCGGCCAGAAATTCGATCCGCACCGCCACCAGGCGATCAGCATGGTCGAGGCCGAGGCCGAACCGAACACCGTGGTGCAGGTGCTGCAGAAGGGTTATGTGTTGCACGACCGCGTGGTGCGCCCGGCGCTGGTGACCGTGGCCAAGGCCCGCGGCGCTTGAAAACCACACCGCCGACCCCAGTTACTGATTTACAAAGTTAAGCAAGAACGCATTAAGAACGCTGGCGATGCCTTATAAATTATTGAATAAAATCAATTACTTATAAGATATCGCCGACGCAACCACCCTTCAGAACGAGGTTACAGACATGGGCAAGATCATAGGCATCGACCTGGGCACCACGAACTCCTGCGTGGCCGTAATGGAAAACGGCCAGCCGAAGGTCATCGAAAACTCCGAAGGCGCGCGCACCACGCCATCGATCGTCGCGTACATGGACGATGGCGAAGTGCTGACAGGCGCGCCCGGCAAACGCCAGGCGGTGACCAACCCGAAGAACACGCTGTATGCCGTGAAGCGGCTGATCGGCCGGCGCTTCGAAGAAAAAGAAGTGCAGAAGGACATCAACCTGATGCCCTACAAGATCGTCAAGGCTGAAAACGGCGACGCCTGGGTGGAAGTGCGCGGCAAGAAAATTGCCTCGCAGGAAGTCTCCGCGCAGATCCTGATCAAAATGAAAAAAACCGCTGAAGATTATCTCGGCGAGCCAGTCACCGAAGCGGTGATTACGGTGCCTGCGTACTTTAATGATTCGCAGCGCCAGGCGACCAAGGACGCCGGCCGCATCGCGGGCCTCGACGTCAAGCGCATCATCAACGAGCCGACCGCGGCAGCACTCGCCTTCGGCATGGACAAGAAAAAAGGCGACCGCAAGATTGCGGTGTATGACCTGGGTGGCGGCACCTTCGACGTGTCGATCATCGAAATCGCTGAAGTTGAAGGAGAACACCAATTCGAGGTGCTATCGACCAACGGCGACACTTTCCTCGGCGGCGAAGACTTTGACCAGCGGCTGATGGATTACCTTTGCGACGAATTCAAGAAAGAATCCGGCGTCGACCTGAAAAAGGACATGCTCGCACTGCAACGGCTGAAGGATGCTGCCGAAAAAGCCAAGATTGAGCTGTCGTCCTCCCAGCAGACCGAGATTAACCTGCCCTACATTACAGCTGACGCATCAGGCCCGAAACATCTGGCGATCAAGATCACCCGCGCCAAGTTCGAGTCGCTGGTCGAGGAACTGATCGCGCGCACCATCAAGCCCTGCGAAATCGCAGTCAAGGATGCCGGCGTCAAACTCAGCGACATCCAGGATGTGATCCTCGTCGGTGGCCAGACGCGCATGCCGAAAGTGCAGGAAGCGGTGAAGAACTTCTTCGGCAAGGAGCCGCGCAAGGACGTCAACCCCGATGAGGCGGTTGCCGTCGGCGCGGCCATCCAGGCCGGCGTTCTGAAAGGCGACGTCAAGGACGTGCTGCTGCTCGACGTGACCCCGCTGTCGCTGGGCATTGAGACGCTGGGCAGCGTGATGACCAAGCTGATCCAGAAAAACACCACGATCCCGACCAAGGCCTCGCAGGTGTTCTCGACCGCCGAAGACAACCAGAACGCGGTGACCATCCACGTGCTGCAGGGCGAACGCGAAATGGCGAAAGCCAACAAATCGCTGGGCCAGTTCAACCTGACCGACATCCCGCCGGCGCAACGCGGCATGCCGCAGATCGAAGTCACTTTCGACATCGACGCCAACGGTATCCTGCATGTGTCAGCCAAGGACAAGGCCACCGGCAAGGAAAACAAGATCAAGATCCAGGCCTCGAGCGGGCTCTCGGAAGAAGAGATCCAGCGCATGGTCAAGGATGCCGAGGCCAATGCCGAGGAAGACAAGAAGCTGCGCGAGCTGGTCGACGTGCGCAACAAAGCCGACTCAACGATCCACCTCGTGAAAAAATCGTTGGCTGAGCATGGTGACAAACTCGGCGCCGATGACAAGGCAAAGATTGAGGCAGCAATCAAAGACGCAGAGGACGCACTGAAAAGCGACGACAAGGACGCGATTGAGGCAAAAGCTCAAGCGCTGGAACAAGTCGCGCAGAAGCTGGGCGAAGAAATGCAGAAAGCCCAGCAGGCCCAGGGCGCGGCTTCTGGCGGCAGCAGCGGGAGCAACGACAGCAAAGCCGATGCCGGCAAAAAAGATGACGGCAACGTGGTGGATGCAGAGTTCGAGGAAGTCAAAGACGGCAAGAAATAAGCGTTTTCACGTCCGTGGTCGGGGCGCAGAGGTGTCGGGGAATGCTCCTCTGCACCCTGCGCCTTTGACGTATTCAGGGTAACGGAAGAAATGGCAAAAAAAGACTATTACGAAGTACTGGGCGTCAATCGCGACGCCTCCGAGGACGACCTGAAAAAGTCGTACCGCAAACTCGCGATGAAGTGGCATCCGGACCGCAACCCGGACAACCCCAAGGCCGAGGAACACTTCAAGGAAGCCAAGGAAGCCTACGAAGTCCTCACCGACGCGCAGAAACGCGCCGCCTATGACCAGTTCGGCCATGCCGGTGTTGATCCTTCGATGGGCGGTGGCGCAGGAGCCGGGGCGGGATTCGGCGATGCCTTCAGCGATATTTTTGGTGACATATTCGGTGGTGGTGGCGGCGGGCGGCAGCGTTCTACGGTATTCCGCGGCGCCGACCTGCGTTACAACCTTGAAATCTCGCTCGAAGATGCCGCGCGTGGTACAGAGACGCGCATTCGGATTCCGGCTTTGGAGGAATGCGAAACCTGCCACGGCAGCGGCGCCAAACCGGGCACCAAGCCAACGGATTGCACCACCTGCGGCGGCCACGGCCAGGTGCGCATGCAGCAGGGCTTTTTCTCCATACAGCAGACCTGCCCGCGCTGCCACGGCACCGGCAAGATGGTGGCTAACCCCTGCCCCCCCTGCTCGGGCAGCGGCCGTATTAAAAAACACAAAACGCTGGCGGTGAAAATTCCCGCAGGTGTGGACGAAGGCGACCGCATCCGCCTGTCGGGCGAAGGCGAAGCCGGCGTCAACGGCGGACCGTCGGGCGACCTCTACGTGGTGATGCAGATCAAGCCGCACAATGTATTCACCCGCGACCACAACGATTTACATTGCGAAATGCCGGTGAGTTTCACTACCGCCGCACTGGGTGGTGAGATCGAAATCCCGACGCTCGACGGTTACGCCAAGATCAAGATCCCTGCGGAAACCCAGACCGGGAAAATCTTCCGTCTGCGCGGCAAGGGCATCAAGGGTGTGCGCTCCAGCAGTCACGGTGACCTGCAGTGCCATGTCGTGGTCGAAACACCGGTCAGCCTGACCTCGCGGCAGAAAGAACTGCTGCAGGAATTCGAGGCCATCAGCAACAAGGATACCGCGCGTCACAACCCGCGCGCCAACTCCTGGATGGACAAGGTCAAGTCGTTTTTCGCGGAGTAATTCTCTGCTGCTGCGGTGTTAAGCTAGTGCGCGTGAAGTTACCGGGGACGCACACGGCATGAAACTCTCCAGTTTCGAAGCTTTGGTCAGCGCGCTGAACACCGCCAGCGTCCGCTACCTGATCGCCGGCGGATTGGCCGTCAACGCTTACGGCTATCTGCGGTTCACCAAGGACGTCGATGTCGTTGTCCAGTTGGTGCCTGACAATATCGAGCGCACATTCGCCGCCCTGAGCAACCTGGGCTACCGCCCCATGGTGCCGATCACTGCAGTCCAATTCTCCGATACGGCACAGCGCGAAAGCTGGATAAACATCAAAGGCATGAAGGTCCTGCAATTCTGGAGCGACACGCATCGCGAAACACCCGTCGATGTTTTTGTCATTGAACCCTTTGATTTTAATGATGAATTCGACAAATCCAGTGCAAAATTTCTGGGCGGCATTGCAGTTCATTTTGTCTCAATCCCGACACTGATACGCATGAAGGAAGTGGCGGGCCGTACACAGGATAAACTCGACATTGACGAATTGCTCCTGCTCTACCCGGACAATGCCCGCCAATAAATCCGATCTTGATGATTTCGACTGGAGCCTGACCACATGGGAGGGGTCACGTCGCGAACAACTCCGTCGCTGGGCTGAGTTATCTCTCGAAGATATACTCCGCGCGCAGGAAGACATGCGCGAAGTTTCCGAGCGCTTTGCGCAGATGCGAGCAGCGCTTCCTGGCAACGGAAAATGATCCGCCCGTAAATCCATAAAAAAGCCGGCGCATGCGCCGGCTTTTTTGTGGTTGCAAAAAATTACTGCTGCTGCAGTTTGCTGTCCACCACTACCTTGGTGTATTTGGTGATCTCGGACTTGATGTACGCACCAAAATCAGCGGCACTGCCGCCCAGCGGATCGGCGCCGAGTGCTGCAAGGCGCTGCTGCACATCCGGCAGTTTCAGCGCCTTGTTGATATCAGTGTTGAGGCGATTGATCGCACCTGCTGGCGTGCCCGTCGGCACCACCGCGCCATACCAGTTGATCATGTCGTAACCGGCGACACCCGATTCGGCGACGGTCGGCACATCGGGCAGCGCAGGATTACGTTTGGCGCTGGTTACCGCAATGGCGCGCATTTTGCCGGACTTGATATGCGGCACCGCCACCGGCGCAGTATTGAAACCGACCTGCACTTCGCCTGAAATCAGCGCCACCGCCGATGGCGCCCCGCCCTTGTATGGCACATGCGTCATCGCACTTTTGGTCATGCCCTTGAACATTTCCGCCGCGATATGCTCGGGACTGCCGTCACCGGAGGAGGCGTAATTGATCGGCTTCGATTTCGCCAGCGCGATCACGTCGGCGATGGTTTTCGGTGCAGACGACGGCGGCACCACGACGAACATCGGCACCGACGACACATTGATCAGCGGCGTGAAATCACGCACCAGGTCGTAGCCGAGTTTTTTATAGAGCGGGCGGCTGATGGCATGCGATACGGAAATAAACAGCACCGTGTAGCCGTCGGGCGTGGCCTTGGACGCAATTTCCGCCGCGAGGTTGGCATTGGCGCCGGGTCGGTTGTCAACGATGAGCTGCTGGCCCAGGCTTTCGGTCAGCTTGGCGCCGACAACACGCGCCATGATGTCGGTGCCGCCGCCCGGCGCATAACCCACCAGGAAGCGGATCGACTTGGTCGGGAAGTTATTCTGTGCAGCAGAATTCTGCGCGACGGCAGTGCCTGCCCCTGCGATCATGGCCAATACGGCCGTGCCGGTGATGATTCGTTTCATGTTGCACCTCCGTTTTATTGTGTAATGCCCTGCAACAGCAATTCTTAACCCGCGGCCACTGCCTGCAGTTTGGGATTGCGCAGATGGCGCACCACAGTCTCCGTGAATAACTTGGTATTGCCCTTGCCGCCGAGGTCACCGGTGCGCGCGCCAGCATCGCCCAGAGCGGCATCCACGGCCGCCTCTATGGCTAGGTAGGCCTGCTGCAACGCAGGTTTGCCGTGGCGAATGCCTAGCCAATCGAGCAGCATCCCCGCCGACAGGATCATCCCGCTGGGGTTGGCTATACCCTTCCCCGCGATGTCCGGGGCCGAGCCGTGACCGGCGTTGGCGATGGCGTGTTTGTCGCCAGCGTTGATGGCCGCAGCAAGGCCCAACCCGCCGGACAGCGCAACCGCGAGGTTCGACAGGATGTCGCCGAACATATTGCTGATCAGGATCACGTCGTGGCGTTCGGGGCGGGTATAGATGTCTGCCGCCATCGCGTCAATGTCCATTTCACGCAGGGTGATGTCCTTGTGCTTCTTCGCCAGATCATAGGCCGGCGCCATGAACAAACCGTCTGTCATCTGCAGCACATGGCGCTTGCCGACCACGGTGACGCGTTTGCTGCGGCGCTTCGCGTATTCAAAAGCGACTTTGGCGATACGCGTTGAACCCTGGCGCGTGATCTTGCGTACTGACAGCGCGACGTCTTCGGTAGGCATGAATTCACCGTTGCCCTGGAACATGGTGCGGTCGGAGTAAAAACCCTCTGTGTTCTCACGCACGATCAGCGAGTCGAGTCCGCGGCGTGCATCGGGCATGCCAGCGCGACTGCGCGCCGGACGCAGATTGGCGTAGAGGTCGAGACGTTTGCGGATGGTGCCAGGAATATTGAGGCCGCCCTCGGTCAGCGGCGGGTAATCGGTCATGCCGCAGGGGCCGACGATCACGCCGTCGGCATCGATCGCCGCCTGCAGCGCGGCATCGGTCAGCGTAGTGCCATTTTTGCGATGGCTCGCCATACCGACTTCGACATCGGTGAAACGCAGACCCAGCGAAAACTCCGCATCCGCCGCTTTCACCACTGCCATCGCTGCCGCGATGATTTCCGGGCCGATATCGTCGCCGGCCATGACCACCAGATTCATGATTGTTCCTTGCCTTGAAAAACTTTTTGTTGAAAATTCGTTATTCAGCCTTTATGTTCGCTTCCTTGACCACCCGGCTCCAGCGTTGAAAATCCTTCTGGATGCGTTCGCCGAATTTCTGCGGGGTGCCGCCGGTCTGCACCATGCCCTGATCACTGAGGTTTTTCCGCATCTCGGGCTCTTCCAGCGCCTTGTTGATCGCCGCATTGAGGCGATCAATCATCGGCTGCGGCGTGCCGCGCGGCGCCATGGTGCCGAACCACAGTTCCACTTCATAGCCGGGCAGCGTTTCCGCCACTGTCGGCACCTCCGGCAGCGACACCCAGCGCTGCGCGGTGGTCACCGCCAGCGGGCGCAACCGGCCGGTCTTGAAATGCGGCACCACCGGCAGCAAGCTGCCGACGATGATCGGCGCCTGCCCCGACAGAAGATCGGTCATCGCAGCACCCGTACTCTTGTATGGAATATGGATCATTTTTATTTTGGCTGTCACAGCCATCAGTTCAGTGGCCAGATGAGTCAGACCACCGACGCCGCTGGACGCATAGGGCAACTGGTCGGGCCTCGCTTTGGCCAGTGCAATCAGCTCTTTAAGATTTTTTGACGGCAGCGACGGATGCACGGTGACCACAAACGGCGTGATGCCAAACTCGGCCACCGGAATGATCGAATTGATCGGATCGAATGCCGGTTTGTGTGTCGCCGAACTCGCCGAAAAACTGCCCGACATCATCATGATCGTATATCCGTCAGGGGCTGACTTGGCCACCGCCTCCATGCCGATGATGCCGCCGGCGCCGCCGCGGTTATCGACAACAAACTGCTGGCCCAGCGCCGCAGTCAGCTTGTTTGAAAACTGCCGCGCCGTCAGGTCACTGCCGCCGCCCGGCGCAAACGGCACGATGACACGCACCGGCTTGGCGGGATATTGCTGCGCTGATACCAACTGGGGAGCGGCGCACAATGCGCCGACTGCTGCTGCGTATACGATTGAGCGGATGGCGGTTGCTGCCATGATGTCCTCCTGAGTGGGATCGGTGATGTCGCTTGCAGTTGGCGAAATGCCGTTTTTAAGGCGATCTTTTCTGCCCGCAGTATTGCATAAGTTCAGGAGGACGCGACCGGCAGACCGCGGCTCAGCCACTGCCGCTGCGGAACCCTGCAACGGCAACAGAGAGTATTTAATGTATCAATAAAATCAAAGGGTTATTATAGGTCAGTCTTAAACCCGATATTTCTCAATCGCTTTCCAGTCGATCTCAAAACCAAAGCCCGGCAGATCGTTCATATGCACCCGGCCATCCTTGACCTCGGCGCGCTCGGTGAACATTTCGAACCACAGCGGATCACGGTCGGCGTTGCCATGCGATTCCACGCCGAAGCCCAGCCGCGGGAAGGCCGACACCAGGTGCGCATGCACCTCCGGCACCAGATGCGGCGCAATGCGCACGCCGTGCTGCTCGGCCAAATGACTGACACGCAGCGATTCGGTAAAGCCGGCAAAGCGCGTCGCATCAAACTGCATGAAACCCAACGCACCGCTGTTGATGAAATCGCGCGCAGTGAAGCGCGTCATTTCGCGTTCGCCGTGCGCCAGCGGGATCATCGTGTTCTTCGCCAGCACCACGAAATCGGCGGGCTGCAAGTACCAGTGCAGCGGCTCTTCCAGCCAGTAAATGTCGTACGGTTCAACCGCATGGGCAAAACGGATGCAATCTTCCAAGTCATAGGCCGCGTTCATGTCCAGCATCAGCCGCACATCCTTGCCAATCGCCGCGCGCGTCAGGCGTATGCGCTCCACTTCCTTCTCGATCGACAGTCCTGCGGTTTTCAGCTTCACCGCTTCATAACCACGCTTGACGAAACCCGCCAACTCTTCGGCGCAGACATGCAGCGGCGCATCGAGTTCGTAGTAACCACCGGTGGCATAAGTAAACAGCGGCTTGCCCTCACCACCGAGCAATTTCCACACCGGCACGTTAAAAGCCTTGCCTTTGATGTCCCACAAGGCGAGATCGATACCACCAATGGCCGCCATGATCTGCGGCCGGTCACCACGCGACATCGGCTGCGGCAAACCATCACGCCCACCCATGCCGGTCGCCCGCGGGGAAGTCAGCGACATCATTTTGTCCCACACCGCAACCTGCTCCGTCGCGCTCATGCCCTTGATGACTTCGCCGAATTTCTCGACATACTTGCAGATGTCCTTCATCGGTGAACCATGAATCTGACCAATACCGGTCAGGCCATCATCGGTCTTGATTTTCACCAGGATCACGCTGGAGCTGTGCAACTCCTCATGCGCGGTCCACAGCGTATGTTTGAGTTTGGCGGAAATGGCATGGGCTTTAACAGAAGCAATACGGGTCACAGGAAAATTCCTTTATCAAAAATTACAAATCAATACACAACGCAAGCCCTCTACCCACTAACCCCCTTGTGAGTCGCCGAGTATCGCAGCCGGGCCGGGGGCCGTCGGCGAGCACTGTCTGAGCGCGCAGCGCGAGTTGCGCGCCCCGAAGGAAGTCACCTTGGGTGGCAGCCGCCCGGACTGGCGAGAAACACAGGGCACCCCGAAGGGGCGACGAACCAGGGCGGCATTTTCTTTGGTTACCTTCTTTTGGCCGCACAAAAGAAAGTGACTAGCCGCCGGGCTACCCCCGGCGACCTTGAACTTAAAAAATTGAAACCATCAACTACGCCGCCAAGTAGTCCCAGAGGCACTGTCCTCCAACACTACCCCCGCCACCTTCAACTCATCCCGAATCCGATCCGCCTCAGAAAACTGCTTGGTTTTCTTAGCAACAGAACGCGCCACAATCGCCGCCTCAATCAACTCAGGCGTCCAATCCCCCTGCGTCGTTCCTGCCTGCAAAAACGCAGAAGGCTCCCGTTGCAACAGCCCCAGCAAGCCCGCCAGCGATTTCAGCACCCCGGCATCCACCGCAGACCCACTACGATTCACTTCATTCGCCAGATCAAACAACACCGCCATCGCTTCCGGGGTATTGAAATCATCATCCAGCGCCGCCTTGAAACGCAGCGCGTAAACATTGCTCCAATCCACCGCAGCAGGAACAGCCGCTAAACCTTTCAGAGAAGTGTAGAGCCGGCTCAGCGCCTGCTTCGCGTCATCCAGGTGCGCATCGGAATAATTCAGCGGGCTGCGGTAATGCGCGCGGATGATGAAAAACCGCACTACTTCCGGATCGTAGGCCTTGAGAATCTCGCGCACCGTAAAAAAATTGCCCAGCGACTTCGACATTTTTTCGTTGTCGACGCGCACAAAACCGTTGTGCATCCAGTAATTGACGAAGGTGCCGCCGTGCGCGCCTTCGGACTGCGCGATCTCGTTTTCATGATGCGGAAACTGCAGGTCCTGGCCGCCGCCGTGGATGTCAAACTGTTTGCCGAGCAGCGCACCCGACATCACCGAGCATTCGATGTGCCAGCCGGGACGGCCGGCACCCCACGGCGATTCCCATGCCGGCTCGCCGGGCTTGGTGCGTTTCCACAACACAAAATCCAGCGGATCCTGCTTGGCATCCGTTACCGCAACACGTTCGCCGGCACGCAAGTCTTCCAGCGACTTGCCGGACAATTTGCCGTAACCGTCGAACTTGCGCACCGCGTAGTTCACATCGCCGTCGCTCGCCTGGTAGGCATAACCACGACTCTGCAGCAGGCTGATCATGTCGAGCATGCCCGGCACGTATTCGGTGGCGCGTGGCTCGGCGTTCGGCTTTTGCACGCCCAGCACCGCGGCATCCTCGTCCATGGCGCGGATGAAACGTTCGGTCAGCGCCGCCGTCGATTCCTTGTTTTCCTGGGCGCGCTTGATGATCTTGTCGTCGATGTCTGTAATGTTGCGCACATAGGTCACATCGTAGCCGGAGCTGCGCAACCAGCGCTGCACCACGTCGAAAATCACCATCACGCGGGCATGGCCAAGGTGGCAATAGTCGTAAACGGTCATACCGCACACGTACATGCGGACCTTGCCGGGCTCGAGAGGAGTGAAAACCTGCTTGTCCCGGGCCAGAGTGTTATAGATTTTGAGCATTTTCAGGTCGTGGAAAAAGCGATTAGCGAGCGCGTGGGGCGCCCCCCGAGGGGACTTCCTTCGGGGCGCGCAGTGACCGAGCGCACACGCTTACAAGAGTCTGATTTAATGAGAGTCCGCAAATCTTTATCCGTTGACAATGGCCGTAGTCTGGATTTTTTAAGAAGTTGTCAGGCTGTCGGGCGCCCCGGAATCCGCATTTTGCGGCCCGCCGGACAGCGGAATCCGGATTGGAATCGCGGGTCTGGGAATCCCGCAAAAAGAGACATTTGAATTAGTGGTTGTTCTTGGTAAAATCCCGAAGATTCAATGACTAATGTCGTCGTCTTCAACATGAGTGCGACATCACAGCGGTTTCAACAACGACCATCGGAATCATAGCACGATGACTTTCAAACCGGCCGCCGCCCGCTTCGCCACCATCCTCTTCTGCATGGGACTTACTGCCCCGGTGCTGGCGCAGACTGACGAGTTGCAGGAAGCCCAGCAATTGCTGAAACAGGGACAGACCGACCGCGCAATGGAGCGCGTCGAGCAGTATCTGAAAACCAAACCCAAGGATGCACGCGGCCGTTTCCTGCGCGGCATCCTGCTCACCGAGCAGAACAAACCCACGGAAGCCATCCGCGTCTTCACAGAACTGACGCAGGATTTTCCGGAGCTGCCGGAGCCGTACAACAACCTCGCGGTGTTGTATGCCTCGCAGGGACAGTACGACAAAGCGCGCGGCGCACTGGAAATGGCGATCCGTACCCACCCCAGTTACGCCACCGCGCACGAGAACCTCGGTGACATTTACGCCAAGATGGCGAGCCAGGCCTATGACAAGGCGCTGCAACTCGACAAGGGCAACCAGGCCGCGCAGACCAAGCTCAACCTGATCAAGGATCTGTTCACCGGCGGCACGCGCCCGCCCAAGGTCGCCGCGCTGACCCAAAGCCCGCCCAAAGCCGCTCCGACGCCGGCTGCGGCACCGCCCGTTCGCCCGATCACCCCGGCACCGGCCGCGCCAGCGGCACCGCAGGTGGCTGCACCAAAGCCCGCGCCCGCCCCGGTCGCTAACGCCAAAGAACCGGCCAAAGAGCCGGCAAAGGAGCCAGTGAAGGAAGCAGCCCCCGCCAAGGCTGCGCCCCCGGCCAACAATCCGGAGGCCGTAATCAAGGCCGTCGAGGGTTGGGCCGCCGCCTGGACCGGTAACGATGTCGATGGTTACCTCGCGCGTTACGCACCGGGCTTCAAACCGCCGGATGGCGAGCCGCGCAAGACCTGGGAAAAAGAACGCCGTGCGCGTATCGCCAAGCCGCGCAAAATCGAAGTGCGTGTCGAAGCACCGAAAGTCACGTTCAACGACGACAACCGCGCGACGGTGACCTTCCGCCAGCATTACCGCTCCAACAGCCTCAAAGTTTCCGCCAGCAAGAAGCTGGTGATGGTCAAGTCGGGTAACCAATGGCTGATCCAGGAAGAACTCGTCGGCGGATGATACGCCCGCTGTTTGCCTGCGCACTGGCCGCAGCCATTACCGCCACAGCGCTGACGCCGTCCTCCACCACGCTCGCTCTTGGCAACCGCCCCCTGGCGCCAGGCTCCGGCGGTCTGCTCGGCCCGGGCGGCAGCACTACTGCGGCAACGGAAGCCTTGCTGGCACAGACGCTGCTCGCGATCGCCAGTTCGCAGTTCGACATTGCGCTGACGGAAATCGACAAGGTGCTGCTGCAGAATCCAAACTTCCGTCTGGCCCACCTGATCAGGGGCGACCTGCTGATGGCACGGGCGCGTCCGATCAGCAGCATCGGCAGCGCGTCGGATGCGCCGGCAGAGCGTATCGCCGACCTGCGCGAGGAAGCGCGGGCACGATTGATCCGTCACAAGCAGGAACGTCCGGGTAATCGGGTGCCGCGTTCGCTGCTGCAGATGGATCCCGCACAGAAATACGCTTTCGTCGTCGATACTTCGAAATACACGCTGTATGTCTTCGAAAACGACAAGGGCACACCGCGTTACGTCGCTGACTACTACACCACCATTGGCCGCAACGGCATCGAGAAGCTGCGCGAAGGCGACAAAAAAACACCGCTGGGCGTCTATCACGTCACCGGCAACCTGCCGCGCGAGCATCTCACCAAGACTTATGGCACGCAAAGCGCGCTCTACGGCGACGGCGCATTCCCGATCAACTACCCCAACGACTGGGACCGTCGCCGCGGCCGCAACGGCCACGGCATCTGGCTGCACGGCGTACCCTTCGACACTTACAGCCGGCCGCCGAATGCCAGCGACGGGTGCGTGGCACTGACCAATGAAGATCTGCTGACCATCTCCAAGCATGTGCAGGTCGGCCTGACACCGGTGATCATCGCGCAGGATGTCGAATGGGTCGAAGCCGGCAGCGCAAAAACCACGCGCAACACCCTGCAGCAATCGATCGAGAACTGGCGTCGTGACTGGGAAAGCCGCGACACCGACCAGTACCTGCGCCATTACTCTGCCGATTTCGCTGCGGGCAAGCAGGATATCGCCGCTTGGTCAGCACAGAAACGCAGCGTCAATGCCGGCAAATCGTGGATCAAGGTCAAGGTCGACCATGTCAGCATGTTCCTGTATCCGGGCGACGAAAATCTGGCCGTGGTGACCTTCGAACAGGATTACGCCAGCAGCAACATCAGCAACAAGATGCGCAAGCGCCAGTATTGGCAGCTCGAAAAAGGCGGCTGGCGCATCGTCCATGAAGGCGCGGCCTGAAGCCTCGCCAAAACTCAATAACCCTTTGTTTTTATTGATAAAATTATGATTCGCTTAATAAGTCGTTTAGCACCACTGCTGATTGCATTAATGCTCGCCCCCGCCGCCCACGCTGCCAATCCGAAGGTTGAGTTGAAAACCACGCTGGGTGCCGTGGTCATTGAGCTGTATCCGGAGAACGCGCCGAAAACCGTCGAGAATTTTCTGCAATATGTGAAAGACGGTTTTTATGACGGCACGGTTTTCCATCGCGTGATTCCCGGCTTCATGGTCCAGGGCGGCGGCTTCACGCCGAACCTCCAGCAAAAGACCACGCGCCCGATGATCCGCAACGAAGCCGGCAACGGCCTCCGCAACGCCACTGGCACCCTGGCCATGGCACGAACCGCGGATCCGCATTCAGCCACCGCGCAGTTTTTCATCAACGTCACTGAGAATGATTTCCTCGATTTCAAATCGCCCGACGACAAAGGCTACGGCTACACGGTGTTCGCCCGGGTGACTTCCGGCATGGACGTGGTGGAGAAAATGCTGCAGGTACCGACTGCCACGGCAGGCCCGCACCAGAACGTGCCGCGTCAGCCCATTGTCATCGAACGCGCGCGGCTGCTTGCTGATACTCCGGCCGCCAAATCGCAAAAAACCAAATAACCCGCATCCAAGGACCTGCCATGATCAAGCTGCATACCAAACACGGCGTCATCACTCTCGAACTCGACGCCGCCAAAGCCCCTGATACCGTCGCCAACTTCATCCAGTACGTGAAGGACGGCCATTACAGCAACACCATTTTCCATCGCGTCATCGACGGCTTCATGATCCAGGGCGGCGGCTTTGAACCCGGCATGAAACAGAAACCGACCCGAGAGCCGGTGCAGAACGAAGCCAACAACGGCCTGAAAAATACGCTCTACACGGTAGCCATGGCGCGCACCTCGGCACCGCATTCGGCCAGTGCGCAGTTTTTCATCAACGTCGGCGACAACGATTTCCTGAACCACACCGCGCCGACCGCCCAGGGCTGGGGTTATTGCGTGTTCGGCAAGGTGGTGGACGGCACCGATGTCGTCGACAAGATCCGCAAGGTCAAGACCGGCAGCAAGGGCGGCCATCAGGATGTGCCGGTCGAAGACGTCGTGATCGAAAAAGCTGAAGTCGTCTAGGGCACATGGCGGGTGGCGCAGGGTCACCCCCCTGTTCTGCTTCGCTTCAAGTGTTCCCTTGACCCTTCACGATTGATGCACACCCTGTTCATCTCCGATCTGCACCTGGCGGCTGAGCGGCCGCAGATCATGGCGCAGTTCCTCGCGTTCACCACTGACATCGCGCCACAGGCTGCGGCGCTGTACATGCTAGGCGACCTGTTCGAATACTGGGCCGGCGACGATGACACTGACGCACTGGGCGCACAGACTGCCGCCGCACTGGCCGCCCTCGCCGCCCGCGGCACCAAAGTATTCCTGATGCAGGGCAACCGCGACGTGCTGATGGCCGGCGCGTTTGCTGCACGCAGCGGCGCAACGCTGATTGAGGATCCCCTGCTGATCAACCTGCACGGCACGCAGACGCTGCTGACCCACGGCGACGCGCTGTGCACGGATGACGCCGATTACCAGCGCTTTCGCGCCTACGCGCGGGATGCCGGCAACCAGGCGCGTTTTCTCGCCCAGCCGCTGGAAACACGGCGCGAACAGATGCTCGGCATGCGCGCCCAAAGCGAAGCCAGCAAGCAGCAGAAAACCGAAACCATCATGGATGTGGCACCGGCCGCGGTGGAAGACCTGCTGCGTCAATACAATTACCCGCGCCTGATTCACGGCCACACCCACCGCCCGGCGCGGCATGTCCATCAGGTCGACGGCCATAGCTGCGAGCGCTGGGTACTCAACGACTGGTATCAGCGCGGCGGCTACCTGCGCGTTGATGCCAGGGGTTGTTCCGCGGTTCTACTCTGACGTTAAGACAGGGCCTGCGTAAAGTCGGCGATCAGATCGTCGATGTCCTCGATGCCGATCGACAGCCGGATCAGCGAGTCAGCGATACCCATTTCCGCACGCCGCTCCGCACCCATCTCCCAATAAATAGTGTGCGCGACCGGTATCGCCAGCGTCCGGTTGTCGCCGAGATGACTGGATGAAATCACCAGTTGCAAGCGGTTGAGGAAATCGAAGCAGTCGATGTTGTCGGCCAGTTCAATGCTCATCAACGCGCCGGAATTTCTGAACAACTCTCCGGCGAGACGATACTGCGGATGATCTTTGAGTCCGGGGTAATAGACCTTGGTGACCTTGGGATGTTTGACAAGAAAGCGCGCCAGTCGCAGGCAATTGGCGGCCGCCCGCTCCATCCGCAGCGCCAGCGTCTCGGCACCCATCGCCAACCGGTGCGCCGCTTCAGCGGCCAGCGTGGCGCCGACATCGCGCAGTCCCTTTTTGCGAATCTGCAGAATGCCCCAGTTCGCCGGATTGGCGTTCTTGTAGTTGTCATAGATGTTCGGGAATGACTTCCAGTCGAACAAGCCGGTATCAGTCACCGCGCCGCCCAGCGCATTACCATGGCCGCCGATGTATTTGGTCAGCGAATTGATCACCAGACTGGCCTGCACCTGTTTCGGCCGGAACAGATACGGCGAGGTCATCGTATTGTCGACAAAATAGATCAGCCCGCGACGCGCACACAACTCGCCAATGCGCGCCAGATCGGCGACCTGGGTGCGCGGGTTGGCGATGGTTTCGACAAACACCATCCTGGTATTGGGCCGCAACGCCTTTTCCACATTTTCCACGTGGGTGGCATCGACATAACTGATGTCGCAACCGAACTGATCCAGGGTTCCGAACAGGCTGTTGGTATTGCCAAACAGGAATGCGCTCGACACCACATGATCGCCGCCGCGCAGCAGCGCGATGAAGGTCGAGGCAATCGCCGCCATGCCGGTTGAAAAGCAGGCCGTCGCAATGCCGTCCTCCATCTTGCTGATTTTTGATTCCAGCGCCGCCGTGGTGGGATTGCCCTGCCGGCCATAGGCGTAACCGGCCATTTCGCCCTTGAACACCTTCACCAGGTCGCGCGCATCCGGATAACCGAAAGCAACCGCAGTATGCATCGGCTTGAGCACGGAATGATGCTCGATCGGTGATTCCAGATCGGAGTGCAGGATCGTCGTCGTAAAGCCGTTCTTCATGTTCTCGCTCCATCAAATAAAAAACCCGGCCAGCTAGCGCGGACCGGGTTCTTCCGTCGCTTTAGCTGCATTTTTAACGCGCCCGCAAGCTGTTCTTCAAATCGGCGCAGAAGGAAGATTACCGCAGGCCCGCAGCCGGCGTCAAACCGGGCACCTATTGGCCACCCCCTCAGTGGCCAAACCCTTATTTGCCAAACTCCGACACAAGCGCCGCCATGGCCTGTGCCTGCGGATCAGCCGATTGCGCCAGACCGTCGACAACACCGGCGCGGTCCGCGTCCGCCCGGTTCTGGCTGACTTTCCATTTGCCTTCGATGCGGCTGATCGGGATCTCGATGCCGACGATGGCGCCCAGCATGCGCTCAATGTAATCCGCCGGTGCGTCACCTATCCCCCAGGGCTGCGGCAAGCCGGCTTCCTGCTGGTCGGTCAGTCGCGATACCAGATCACGCAACCACTCACGGTCATCATGAATGATCAGCGGGCCTCGGGCGTGCACCACTGCGTAATTCCAGGTCGGCACCACTTTGCCGCTCGCGCGTTTTTCCGGATACCACGACGGCGTGACGTACACCTGCGATCCCTGGAAAACGGCCAGCGCCTCATTTTCGTACCCGGCTTCGTGCAACTGTCGCCACAGCGGGTTGGCGCGGGCAACATGGCCGCGCAGTGTGCCCTGCGGCGAGAGCAAGGGGTCGATCAGCAAGGGCAGGTGGTTGGCTTCCAAGGAGCCACTGGTATTAGTGACCAGCACGGCCAGCGGGTGTGCGCGGATCAGCGCATGCATCACATCGATGCGCTCCTCGCGGAACGCGGCAACCTGGTACATGGCAGCGTAACCGCCTAGTCGACCAGTTCCAGCCCGAGGTCGAGTTGCGTCGCCGCCGTCTCTGCATCGGCCTTGGTGCTGTCGCGACGCTGCGCCTCGACACCATCCAGATAGGCCTGGGTCACGTCACCCGTGATGTAGTGGCCGCTAAAGCAGGAAGCCTCAAAATTGGTGACCGCAGGATTGACGCTACGCACGTCGCCGATCAGTGCATCGAGTTCCTGGTAAATCAGCGCATCACAGCCGATCTCGCGGGCAATTTCCTCATCGGAGCGGCCACTGGCGATCAGTTCGTCACGGCTCGACATGTCGATACCGTACACATTGGCATAACGCACCGGCGGCGCCGCCGACGCAAAATAGACTTTGCGCGCACCCGCATCGCGGGCCATCTGCACGATCTCGCGACTGGTGGTGCCGCGCACAATCGAGTCATCGACCAGCAGCACGTTTTTGCCGCGGAACTCCATGCCGATGGCGTTCAGCTTTTGCCGCACCGATTTCCGGCGGATGGCCTGCCCGGGCATGATGAAAGTCCGGCCGATGTAGCGATTCTTGATGAATCCCTCGCGATACCCGAGGTTGAGGTGATTCGACAGTTGCATCGCAGAAGGCCGGCTCGAATCCGGGATCGGGATCACCACGTCGATATCGAGGCTTGCAAAGTCTTTCTCGATCTTCCGCCCCAGGCTCTCACCCATGCGCAGCCGGGTCTCATACACCGAAATGCCGTCGATCACCGAGTCCGGACGCGCCAGATAAACAAATTCGAACAGGCAGGGATTCAACGACGGATTGTCCGCGCATTGGTGGCTGTAAAAATTGCCGTCAAGGTCGATGAATATCGCTTCACCCGGCGCCACGTCGCGCACCAGCTTGTAACCGAGGCCGTCCAGTGCGACGCTTTCTGACGCCACCATATACTCGGGCCCTTGCGCTGTATCAGCCTTGCCGAATACCAGGGGACGAATGCCATACGGGTCGCGGAACGCAAGCAGGCCGTAGCCGGCAATCATCGCGACCACCGCATACGCGCCGCGGCAGCGCCGGTGCACACCCGACACCGCAGCGAAAATCGTCGCCGGATCGAGTTTGTAGTTGGTTGCGTTTGCCGCCAGCTCATGCGCCAGCACGTTCAACAGCACCTCCGAATCCGACTCGGTATTGACGTGGCGCAGGTCGAGCCGGAACAGATCGTTTTTAAGTTGCTCCGCGTTGGTCAGGTTGCCATTGTGGCCAAGCACGATGCCGAACGGAGAATTCACATAAAAAGGCTGCGACTCGGCCGCGGAAAATGCCGAACCGGCCGTCGGGTAACGCGTATGGCCGATCCCGGCAAAGCCGGCGAGGCTGCGCATGTTGCGGGTGCGAAACACGTCGCGCACCATGCCGCCGCCCTTGTGCATGTGGAAACTCGCGCCGTCCGCAGTGACGATACCGGCAGCGTCCTGGCCGCGGTGCTGCAGCACCAGCAATCCGTCATACAGCACCTGGTTGACGGGGCTGCGGGAGACAACTCCGACGATTCCGCACATGGCGTTTCCTTAGAACCTGTTCCTAACGATACCGGATGTGCTGGCTCACCGCGGGCGGCAACCAGCTCTTGACCACAATCGCAATCCGCTCCAACACTGGCCGCAATGCCGCCTCGCGCCAGAACGGCTGGCTCGGCAATGTCGTCGCGCCGGCGAGCAAGACCAGAATCGTCACTACCGCAATGCCCCGCACCAGACCAAATATGGTGCCAAGAAGGCGATCTTCAAGTCCCAGACCGGCACTCTTGACCATCTGCGACACGGCCATGGCAACCAGGCTCATCGCGAGCAGCACCACGAAAAACAGCACGGCAAAACCGGCGAGCTGGCGCAGTTCCTCACTGGGGATTTCCGCCGGCATGATGGACGCAAGCTGGTCGCCGAAGATCCAGGCGACGATGAAGGCGATCGCCCATCCGGCAAGCGCGAGGACTTCCCGCACCAGACCGCGCATGACGCTGAGGAGAACCGAAAATCCGATAATGGCGAGCACCGCATAATCAAGCAGGGTCATCGGTTATCGGGGAATCACCTTGCCGTCGAGCTGCAATTTCTGCAGCTGCGGACGCGCCTTTTCGGCGGCTTCACGACTGGCATAGGGGCCGACACGCACGCGCGTCACCGGACCTTTCGCCGTCTGTACGACTTCGGTGTACGCCTTGAGCCCGCCGCCGCTGATCCTGGCCTGCAATTCCTTGGCCTTCGCGGCATCCGACAGTGCGGCAACCTGGATCACAAAACCACCGGTGGCCGGCGTCTTCGCTTGTGCCTGGCTCTCTGCTTTGGTTACCGGTTTTGCGGGCATCGGTGCAGGCGCCGCCTGCTGCGGCTTCGCTACCGCTTTGGGTTCGGCTTTGACTTCGGTCTTGGGCTCGGCCTTGGGTTCCGGCTTGATTTCAGCTTTCGGTTCTGGCTTCGGCTCCGCTTTCGGCGGCACCACCGGTTCTGCAACAACAGGTGCAATAGCAATCGCCGGTTTTTCCGCAGGTTTCAGCGGCGCCGGTTTTGCCGACATCACACCGGCTTCCGGCGACGGAATCTGGATATTGATGCTTTGGGTCGCCGGTTTGGGCTCGGAATCGAGAATCATTGGCAGCAGCACCGCCACTGCGGTGACCAGCACAATCGCGCCGACCAGACGGCGGCGTGCGCGCTTCTTCAGCTGGAGTTCTTCGTCGCTAACGTTTCTCGCCATTCCTGATACGCCGTAAGCGAAGTAAAATATTGATTTTAAACGATTTTTACCGCTTTTTACCGATCCCGGCGAGCGCGAACTGCAGTCATCGCGGCGGCCACGGTAAGAAACGATCCGAAGGCCAAAATTCTATCACCATCTCCCGCCATCTGATACGCGCGGTCACAGGCTTCAGCGATATTTGCGCAGATGGTGATGGGCACAGTCACACCGGCTGCACGCAACTGCTGCTCCAGTTCTGCGACCGGCAGTGCACGCGTGCCTTCAAGCGGCGCCACCAGCCAATGGTCAACATGGCCGCGCAATACCCGCGCTACACCACTGACATCCTTGTCCTTCAGCATCGAGAACACGGCCAGCGTATTGCGGTACCCCGTCATTTGCGCGAGGTTCGCCACCAGTGCCGTGGCGGCATGCGGATTGTGAGCCACGTCAAGGATCACCGTCGGCCGGCCGGGCAAGGCCTGAAAGCGTCCGGGGTTTTCAACACGCACCAAGCCATCGCGTATGTTGCCCGCAGTGATCGGCAGGCGCCCGCGCAAGGCATCCAGCGCCGTGATGCATGCACTGGCATTGGCCAGCTGGAAGGAACCGCGCAAGGCCGGCAGCGGCAGACCGTGGCGATCGCCACCCGGCCCGCGATAGCTCCATTGCTGCGGCTGCGCCTGATAACTGAAATCACGCCCGATCAGCAGCAGGTCGGCACTGATACGTGCCGCGTAATCCGTGACCGTTGCCGGCGGCTCGGCATCGGCGCAAATCGCCGGCCGGCCGGCGCGAAAAATATGCGCTTTCTCAAAACCGATGGCCTCGCGCGTGTCCCCCAGATAATCCATGTGATCGAGGCCGACGCTCATCAGCAGCGCGACATCGGCATCGAAGGCATTGACCGCATCGAGGCGCCCGCCCAGCCCCACTTCGAGGATCGCCGCATCAAGCTTGCTCTCGCAGAACAACCATAGTGCCGCCAGCGTGCCGAATTCGAAATAGGTCAGCGGCACATTACTGACGGCACGCGCCTGCTCGACTGCGGCAAAGGCACGCACCAGATCGGCATCGCGGGCTTCCCGGCCGTTAATGCGCACACGTTCGTTGTAATGCAACAGATGCGGCGAGGTATAGGTGCCGACACGATAACCGGCACAGCCGAGCATGGCATCGAGCATCATGCACGCCGAGCCTTTGCCGTTGGTGCCGCCGACGGTGATCAACGGGAACACTGGCTTAAGCCCCAGTGCGTCACGCACGACGTTGACACGATCCAGGCCGAGGGCGATGGACTGCGGATGCTGGCCTTCGATATATTCCAGCCAGCCGGCCAGTGTTACGGGTAAGGTCATGACGTGCGGAGGGAGAATCGGAGAAACCGAGAAAAGCGGATCATGCCGCCCTGTCGGAAATCAGGAAAGGTCAGGAAGACGGCGACGGTGCCGGCAGCTTCAGCATCAGCGCCAGCAGCCGCGCCAGCGTGTCGCGCATCTGGCGGCGATCGACGATCATGTCCAGCGCGCCCTTCTGCATCAGGAACTCAGCCCGCTGAAAACCCTCGGGCAGCGTCTCGCGCACCGTCTGCTCGATCACCCGCGGACCGGCAAAACCGATCAGCGCATTGGGTTCGGCAATCACAGCATCGCCGATCATGGCAAAACTCGCGGACACCCCGCCCATGGTCGGATCGGTCAGCACCGAGATGAACGGCAGACGATCATCGGCCAGGCGTGTCAGCGCAGCGCAGGTCTTCGCCATCTGCATCAGCGACAGCAAGCCCTCCTGCATGCGGGCGCCGCCGGTCGCGGTGAAACAGATAAAAGGCAGGCGCTGCTCGACACAGACCTGCACGCCGCGCACAAATCGCTCGCCGACGACGGAGCCCATCGATCCGCCGAGAAAACCGAATTCAAATGCGGCAGTGACCACCGGGATTTCGCGGATCGCCCCCTGCATCACCACCAGCGCATCCTCCTCACCGGTCTCCGTGCGCGCTTCGTTCAGGCGGTCGATGTAACGTTTGCTGTCGCGGAATTTCAGGGTATCGACCGGCGTTACCTCAACACCGATCTCGTAGCGCCCTTCCATGTCGAGCAGCCAGTCCAGGCGCTCGCGTGCGGAAATGCGGTTGTGGTGGTTGCATTTCGGGCAGACGAACAGGTTTTTCTCGAGGTCTGTGCGATACAGCACCGCTTCACAGGAATCACACTTGCTCCACAATCCCTCGGGCACTGCTTTTTTGACACTGCCGGCATCACGTTTGATCCGCGGCGGCAGCAGTTTCTGCAGCCAACTCATGCAGCCCGCCCCGAAGGAAGTCCTCCCGGGGGATGACCCGTCTTCACGTCACGGTCCATCGCATTGCGAATGCCCTCGATGAAAACCCGGGCCCGATTCACCGCATCCCTGGGCGCAGCCTCGATTTCCTGCACCAGCCGGCTGCCGATCACCACAGCATCGGCCACTTGGGCGATATTGCGCGCCGTTTCGCCATCGCGGATACCGAAACCGACGCCCACCGGCAGTTTGGTGTGGCTGCGGATGCGCGCCAGGCGCTGCGCCACGTCGGCAACATCAATATTCGCGGCACCGGTGACACCCTTGAGCGATACGTAATACAAGTAACCGCGCCCCAGCTCGGCAACCTGCTTCAGGCGCGCATCAGAGGTGGTCGGTGACAGCAGGAATATGGTGTCGAGGCCAGCAGCATCCAGTGTTGCTACCAACTTCTCCGCCTCCTCGGGCGGATAATCAACCACCACCACACCATCGGCGCCGGCGGCCTTGGCTGCCTTCACAAAGTTGTCAGGCCCCATCGCCTCAATGGGATTTGCGTAGCCCATCAGCACCACCGGGGTTTCGTTGTTGGTCTTACGGAACTCGGCCACCCAACCGATCACATCACGCAGCGACACGCCATGTTTCAGCGCACGTTCACTGGCGCGCTGGATCACCGGACCGTCGGCCATCGGATCCGAAAATGGCACACCCAGTTCGATGATGTCAGCCCCACCGGCCACCAGTGCATGCATCAAGGGCACGCAACTCGCCGGATCAGGATAACCGGCGGTGATGAACGGAATCAGGGCTTTGCAGCCCTGTTTATTGAGGCGCTCAAATGTGGCAGTAATGCGTGTGGCGGCAATGCGTGACATCAGCAGGTTTTCGTTGTGGCTACGCGTCAGCGTCAGAATTTGAGGCCGGATTTTTCGGCGACGGTATGCATGTCCTTGTCGCCACGTCCGGAGAGATTGACCAGCAGGATTTGATCGCGGCGCATGTGCGGCGCAATTTTTGCCGCATAGGCCAGCGCATGACTGGACTCCAGCGCCGGGATAATACCCTCGAGCCGGCACAGCTTGTGGAAAGCCTCCAGCGCTTCGTCATCGGTCACCGCGACGTATTCGGCACGCCCGCTGTCCTTCAGCCAGGCGTGTTCGGGACCAACGCCGGGATAATCCAGTCCCGCAGAAATCGAGTGGGTTTCAATGATCTGGCCATTGTCGTCCTGCAGCAGGTAAGTGCGATTGCCGTGCAGTACGCCGGATCTGCCGGCGCACAGCGTCGCCGAATGTTTGCCGGTTTCCAGACCATGGCCTGCAGCCTCGACACCGATCAGGCGAACCGACTCATCCGGAATATAGGCATGGAAAATGCCAATGGCGTTCGAACCGCCGCCAACGCAGGCCAGCACTGCATCCGGCTGGCGCCCAGTCATTTCCGGCACCTGCTCGCGCGCCTCGCGGCCGATCACCGACTGGAAATCGCGCACCATCATCGGGTAGGGATGCGGTCCGGCGACAGTACCGATGATGTAAAAAGTATTCTCGACGTTGGTCACCCAGTCGCGCATCGCCTCGTTCAGGGCATCCTTCAGCGTCTTCGAACCGGACTCCACCGGCACCACGGTCGCGCCCAGCAGTTTCATGCGATAGACGTTCTGCGCCTGGCGCTTGACGTCTTCCGAGCCCATGTAGACCACGCATTCCATGCCGTAACGCGCGGCAATGGTCGCGGTGGCGACGCCGTGCTGGCCGGCCCCCGTCTCGGCAATCACCCGCGGCTTGCCGAGGTGACGAGCCAGCAATGCCTGACCAATCACGTTGTTGATCTTGTGCGCGCCGGTATGGTTCAGGTCTTCGCGCTTCAGGTACACCTGCGCACCGCCGAAATGTTCGGACCAGCGCCGCGCGTGATAGACCGGGCTCGGCCGGCCGACATAATGTTTCAGTTCGTATTCGTATTCCGCGACAAACGCCGGATCGTCCTTGTAGCGGGCGTAGGCCGCCTTCAGTTCATCCAGCGCGGATATCAGTGTCTCTGAAACGAACACGCCACCGTAAGGCCCGAAATGGCCCTTGGCATCCGGCAAGTCATATACCCGCATTGCGCACTCCAGTCATGAACGCTTCCATTTTCCGCACATCCTTGATGCCCTTCGCCGACTCCACGCCGCTCGACACGTCGACGGCCCAGGGCCGCACGTGCCGCACTGCCTGTTCCACGTTGTCAGGGTTGAGTCCGCCCGACAGAACCACGGGCGCCGGCAAATCGCGGGGGATCAGCGACCAGTCAAATACGGTACCAGTGCCACCACGCGCGCCTTCGACCCAGGCATCCAGCAACAGGCCCTTGGCCGCACGAAATTCGCGTGAGTATTGTAACAAATCGGTCCCTGCCCTGACCCGCACTGCGCGCAGGTACGGCAGCGAAAACCCACCACAGAATCCCGGCGTTTCGTCACCGTGGAACTGCAGCAGTTGCACCGGAGCCTCGTCCAGGACAGCGCTAACTTCCGCTGCATCGGCATTCACGAACAAGCCCACCGGCAGCACAAACGGCGGCAGCGCATTGATGATGATGCGCGCCTGCGCCGGCGTTACCGCCCGCGGGCTGCCGGCATAAAACACCAGGCCGATGGCGTGCGCGCCCAGCCGTGCCGCCGCCAGTGCGTCCTCGACGCGGGTGATGCCACAGATTTTGACTCGTGTATTCATATCCCATTCAATCGACAACAGCATGCGCCAGTTGTGGTGGCCGCAGCCGCGGCGCCGGCAATGCCCATTGGTTTTCGTAATCAACCCGCATCAGGTACAGACCCGACGCATCAAATGTCGGCGCCGCCAACGCACGATCACGGCCTTGCAAAACTTCCGCCAGCCACTGCGGCGCATGTTTACCCTTGCCGACATAGACCAGACTGCCGACCAGATTACGCACCATGTGATGCAGAAAAGCATTGGCACGGAATCCGAAAATCACGTACGGCCCTGCCTGCTCGACGGTGGCTTCATGCAAGGTCCTGACCGGCGATTTAGCCTGGCACTCGGCGGCGCGGAACGCGGTGAAATCTTGCTCACCGACCAGGCAGGCCGCGGCAGCGCGCATTTGCCCAATGTCCAGCGGCAAGTGAAACCAGCCGACACGGCCGTGATCCGCAGCAGGCCGCACGGCAGTGTTGAGCAGCACATAACGATAAGTCCGTGCCCGCGCTGAAAACCGCGCGTGAAAATCTTCCGTCACCGGCTGCGCCCAGGTCACCGCCATCGCCGGCGGCAGCAACGCATTAACGCCGCGCACCCAGGCACTCAGCGGCCGCTCGACGGCACAATCAAAATGCACGACCTGCCCCAGCGCATGAACACCGGCATCGGTGCGTCCTGCGCAAATCGTCGCCACCGGAACGCCGGCGATCGTCGCCAGCGCCGCCTCAAGGCGATCCTGCACGGCACAGCCCGACGGCTGGGTCTGCCAGCCGCAGAAGCCGTTGCCGTCATATTCGATGCCGAGCGCCATTCTCACGGGCTTGACCCTTTAGTGTTTGCAATGCAACCCGCCGCAGAAAAACAAACCGCGGCAGGAGCGCTGCCGCGGTTCATGAACACGCCGGGCAATGCGGCTAGCCGAGCGTACCGAGCAGTTTCTGCGCCTGATCCTTTTGATCGCCGTCGCCTTCTTTCAGCACTTCCTGCAGGATTTCCCGGGCGCCATCGTTGTCGCCCATCTCCTGGTAAGCCTTGGCCAGATCAAATTTTTGCTGGACGTCATACCAGTGGCCATCCTTGCCTTCGACAGCCACAGTCGTGGTCGCCGGGTCATCCAGATTGATGTTCAGATCGCCAACATCGATTTTGAAATCCAGCCCGGCATCCGCATCCGCCGCCGGGGCGACAGGGGCAGCCGGTTCCGCAGGCGCATCCGCCGGTGGCAGTTCAAAGTTGAAATCGATGCTGCTGGCTTCAGCCGGCGACGCTTCGAGCGCGATGTCCGCCGGCGCGCCGGCATCCAGGTTGAAATCCGGCTGCGCCGGCTCAGCCGGTGCGACACCAGCATCAGCAGCGGCAGCCATGTCATGCATGGTGCCCATCTCCGTGGACTGACCGGCGGGATCTGCATCCAGCGCAATATCCGGCGTACCGGCAGTATCACCACCCAAATCAAAATCGAGATCCGTACCCGTGGGACTGTCGTCGGCCATCGGTGCGGGGGCGGCGTCCCTGCCCGCTTCGTACAGCGGATTACTTGAATCCAGCGCATAGCCCAGTGCGGCAACTTTCAGCCAGTTGTCACCGACTCCACCGGTCAGTCCATGCATGGAATCAGCCACCGCGCCGAAAGCCGCGGCGTCCTTGCGCGCTGCATACACTTCCGCCAGCTTCACCTGCACGTCTTCGCGTGCCGGGTCGCGGCTCATGGCTTCTTTGAGGATTTCTTCGGCCTGTCCGTCCCGGCCGTAGGCAATATAAACCTCGGCTTCGGCCACCGGATCGACATCATCGGATGCCGGGGCGGCAGCCATCGCCGTCGCATCGGACAAATCCGGTGCATCTCCCGCTGCCGCAGCGGCTCCCATGGTCGGGGCCACCTGCATCAACTCATCATCATCCTGTGTGCGCGCACGACGGCGACGCAAGGCGGCCAAACCTGCGCCACCCAGCACCACAGCCAACACTCCCCCACCGATCAGCGGCAGGTTGTCCATCACCATATCCATCAGACTCGGTTCGGGTGGCGGCGGTGGCGGTGCAACCAGCTTGGGCTTCGGTTTCGGTGCAGGCTTCCCTTCCTCGGCCGGTTTGTCAGCCGGTGTCGCAGCGACATCCTTTTTGGCTTCGCCCGCAGGGGCCGGGGCCGCATCGGGTTTGGCTGCGGCGGTGGCGTCCGCCTTGACCGGCTCTGCCGGTTTCACGGGATCCGCCGGCTTGGCTGGATCGACTTTAGCTGCGTCAGCTTTGACTGCGTCAGCTTTCGCGGCTTCCGCCTTTTGCTGCGCAGCAGCCATGCCGGGGCTCTTCAGTTCAGCCAGCTTCTGGCCATCCTTGACGGTTTTCTCGAGTTGCGCGATGCGGTCCTTGGCATCGGTCAGTTCCTGTTTGCGCGCCACCTTGTCTTCCGCAGCAGCGGTCTCACGTGCAGCACCGGTCAGCGGCTTGCCGCCCTTGCCCGGTTCGCCCTTGGACAGTTTGACCACATCCTTGCCTTCCGCTGCGGCAGGATCATCAACTTTCGCTGTAATGCGGCCGCGCGCAGTGGCACTGCCTTCGGGCGCCTGGGCGGCAGCATCAGCCACGCGGCCGCTGTAGGCGCGCCAGTCGGCGACCTGCGCGCGATACTCCTTCATCGCTTCGCCTTGAGTAATCGCGGCGAGTTCCTGTGCATCGGGGATGCGCAGGATCTTGCCCGACTTCACCAGATTCATGTTCTTGCGCACAAATGCATCGGGATTGCTGCGATACAGACCGACCAGCATCTGCTCCAGCGACACCCCCTGGGGTTTCAGGCTGGCAGCGATCTTGCCGAGTGTTTCGCCTTTGGCAATCGGACCGTATTCCTGCGCACCGGCACTGGTGACAACAGGCCTGGTCGCAGGCTTCGGCGCCGGCGCAGCCGGTGCCGCAACAATGGGGCGCGACTCAGGTGCCGCCGCAGGAGCGGCAGGCGCCGCTTGCGCAGCCTGCTGGCCATATCCCGGCGGATCAAGCAGCGCGGTGTATTCACGCACCAGTTTGCCGCCGGACCAGGACAATTCAATCAACAGATCCACAAACGGCTCATTCACCGGACGGCTGCCGGTAACCTTGATGTATGACTGCCCGTTGGAACGTTTTTCGATACTGAGCTTGAGGCCGGTCATGCCGGCATTGAACTGAAGATTGGCGCGCTGATAGTCATCGGGGGATGCCAGCCGTGCCACCAGCGTGGACGCCTCGTCACCCCTGACGGCAACCAGATCAATCTCCGCGCTCAGGGGCTGCCCGAGGCTCGATTGCACATTAAGCCGCCCCAGGCCGGCCGCATGCGCGAACAACGGCGCGAGCAGCAGCAGTGCCACAGCCAGTGCTTTGCCAAAAGTAAATGTGCGCACGAACCGCTCCCGTATCATTTTTTTGTTGGACAAGAAAGTTAGCATCAATCAGTTAGGCATGCAAGCTAACAAAACCTCGAATGTTGCTGCCCAACCACATATTTCTTAAAGGAAATTCCGCATTCCGGCCCGGGCGTCCGGCACCGGCCGCGGGGCCGGTGCCGGACGCCCGATCAGGCACTGACCGGGGTCATGGTGACCGACTTTACCCGCGGTGCAGCATCAGCTTCGAGCACGATGCGCAGCATGCGGCGCAACGGTTCAGCCGCGCCCCACAGCAACTGATCACCCACGGTGAAGGCTGCGAGGTATTCACCGCCCATCGGCAGTTTGCGCAGGCGCCCCACCGGAACCGACAAGGTGCCGGTGACCGCCGTCGGCGTCAGGCCATTCAGCGTGGCTTCACGCTGGTTGGGAATCACCTTGACCCAGTCGTTGGCCTTGGCCAGCAGCTGTTCGATTTCCGCCAGCGGCAGGTCGCGAGTCAGTTTGACCGTCAGCGCCTGGCTGTGGCATCGCATTGCGCCGATACGCACGCACACGCCGTCGATCGGCAAGGGCTTGGCCTCCAGCCCGAGGATCTTGTTGGTTTCGGCCATGCCTTTCCATTCTTCCTTGCTCTGCCCGTTGCCGAGATCCTTGTCGATCCACGGCAGCAGGCTGCCGGCAAGAGGATGACCAAACTGCGCCGTCGGCACCCCGCCGCTGCGCAATGTATCCGCCACCTTGCGATCGAGCTCGAGAATCGCTGACGCCGGGTTGTCGAGCAGCGGTTTTGCCGCAGCGTGAACCGCGCCCATCTGCGCAATCAGTTCGCGCATGTTGGCGGCACCGGCACCCGAAGCCGCCTGGTACGTCATCGCCGTCATCCATTCCACCAGTCCGGCCTTGAACAGGCCGCCCATCGCCATCAGCATCAGGCTGACCGTGCAATTGCCACCAATATAGTTTTTGACACCTTTATCCAGCGCCGCATCGATCACGTCGCGGTTCACCGGGTCGAGAATGATCACCGCATCCGGCTGCATGCGCAGCGCCGAAGCAGCATCAATCCAGTAGCCGTCCCAGCCCGCAGCGCGCAGCTTGGGGAATATCGCGTTGGTGTAATCACCGCCCTGACAGGAGATCAGGATGTCCATCGCCGCCAGCGCATCGATGCTGTTGGCGTCGGCAACCTTGCCGACATCGCGCCCGATATCGGGCCCGCGGCCACCCGCCTGGGACGTCGAGAAAAATGTAGGCGCAACCAGATCAAAATCCCGCTCTGCCCGCATCCGCTCCACGAGCACCGAGCCGACCATGCCGCGCCACCCGATGATACCGACCTTCTTCATAAAAACACCTTTTAAAACAGTATATTACAACAAATCATTGATTACAGCGCCGCAACCACCGCATCACCCATTTCCACAGTGCCTACTTTACGCGCACCGGGCTCATCGATATCCGGCGTGCGGTAACCCGCCGCGAGCACGCTTTTGACCGCCGCCTCGATGCGGTAGGCCCATTCGTCTTTATTAAACGTATACCGCAGCATCATCGCTGTGGAGAGGATGGTGGCCAGCGGGTTGGCAATGTTTTTGCCGGCGATGTCAGGCGCAGAGCCGTGGATCGGCTCATACAGCCCGCCGCCGCCGGAATTCAGCGATGCCGAGGGCAACATGCCAATCGAGCCGGTCAGCATCGATGCCTCGTCAGACAGGATGTCACCAAAAATGTTGCCGGTGACGATGACGTCAAACTGTTTGGGATTACGCACCAACTGCATCGCGGCGTTGTCCACGTACATATGCGACAGCGCCACCTGCGGATATTGTTTCGCGACATCGGTGACGATCTCGCGCCAGAAGCGGCTGGTTTCCAGCACGTTTTCCTTGTCCACCGAACAGAGTTTTTTGCCCCGCTTCATCGCGGTCTGGAAACCGACTTCGGCAATGCGGCGGATCTCCGGCTCCGAATAGAGCATTGTGTCGTAACCTTCGCGCTCGCCGCGCGCGTTGTCGCGCCGGCCGCGCGGCTCGCCGAAATAGATGTCGCCGGTCAGCTCGCGAATGATCATCAGGTCGAGGCCCGACACCACTTCGGGCTTCAGCGTCGAAGCGCTGACCAGTTCCGGATACAGCACCGCAGGACGCAGATTGGCAAACAAGCCAAGCTCCTTGCGGATGCGCAGGATGCCCTGCTCCGGACGTTGCGGTCGCGGCAGCGCGTCGTATTTCGGGCCACCGACAGCGCCGCACAACACGGCATCGGCTTCCTTCGCCAGTTTCAGCGTGGACGGCGGCAATGGATCACCATGCGCGTCAAACCCGGCGCCACCGAACGCGGCCTCTTCAAATTCCAGTTTCAGGCCGTCTGCCGCCAACCGACGCAATACCTTCAGCGCCTGACCGACAATTTCGGGACCGATACCGTCACCAGCGAGAACTGCGATTTTCATAAATCAGGATTGAGGAGTGGGGATTGAGGAATGTGGATCGGGGAATGAGGAGTTGAGCGTTTACTCAATCCTCAATCCGCAATCCTGCCCTTAAAACAGCCAGGGCTGCGCCGTCTTGTGTTTCGCCTCGAACGCGCGAATGTCATCGGCATGCCCCAGCGTCAGGCCGATATCGTCCAGCCCGTTGAGCATGCAGTGCTTGCGATGCGGGTCAATGTCGAACTGGTAGCTGTCGCCGGACGGCGTGCTCACCGTCTGCTGCTCGAGGTCAATCGCCAACCGGTAACCCTCATGGGCCTCGGTGTCGCGGAACAACTGGTCGACGATTTTCGGATCGAGCGTAATCAGCAGCAGGCCGTTTTTCAGGCTGTTGCTGTAAAAAATATCGGCGAAACTCGGCGCGATGATGGTCTGGATGCCGAATTGCAGCAGCGCCCAAGGCGCGTGCTCGCGCGACGAACCGCAACCGAAGTTTTCGCGTGCCAGCATCACCGTGGCACCTTCAAAGCGTTTGCGGTTGAGTACGAAATCAGCGTTCAGCGGGCGGCCGGTGTTATCGGAATCCGGCTCGCCACGGTCGAGATAGCGCCATTCATCGAACAGGTTCGGACCGAAGCCCGTGCGCCTGATGGATTTCAGGAACTGCTTGGGGATGATCGCGTCGGTATCGACGTTGGCGCGATCCAGCGGCGCGACCAATCCCTCTTTGCGGACAAATTTCTCCATGACTTACTGCGCTTTGCGCTGGATGGCCTCGCCGGTTTTTTCAACGTCCTTGCCGAGACCCTGCATGGTGTTGCAACCAGCGAGAAACAGACCTGCCACAACCATCAGACAAACAATGCGTTTCATGCTCATCTCCTCATTCAAGATTACGAACATCAACAAAATGCCCGGTTACGGCTGCTGCTGCGGCCATCGCCGGACTCACCAGATGTGTTCTGCCGCCGGGTCCCTGACGGCCTTCGAAATTGCGGTTGGACGTGGAAGCACAGCGCTCGCCCGGACTCAGTTGATCCTCGTTCATGCCCAGGCACATCGAGCATCCCGGTTCGCGCCACTCGAAACCCGCGTCCTTGAATATAAGGTCCAGCCCTTCCTGCTCAGCCTGCGCCTTCACCAGCCCCGATCCGGGCACCACCATCGCCAGTTTCACGTTGCCCGCGACCTTGCGACCTTTGGCTACGGCCGCCGCCGCGCGCAAATCCTCAATACGCGAATTGGTGCAGGCGCCAATGAACACCTTGTCGATGCGGATTTCGGTAATCGGCGTATTCGGTTTCAGGTCCATGTATTTCAGCGCGCGAGCATAACCTTCGCGCTTCACCGCGTTGGTTTCTTTTGCGGGATCGGGTACCCGACCATCCACCGTGGTCACCATTTCCGGCGACGTGCCCCAAGTCACCTGCGGCACGATGTCTTCGGCGCGCAGCGTCACCACCGTGTCGAACTTCGCATCCGCATCGCTGATCAGCGTACGCCAATAAGCCGCCGCTTTGTCAAACATCGCACCAGTCGGCGAAAACAGGCGGCCCTTGCAGTACTCGATGGTCTTGTCGTCGACCGCGACCATGCCGGTACGCGCACCGGCTTCAATCGCCATATTGCACAGGGTCATGCGCCCTTCCATGCTTAGACCGCGGATCGCGCTGCCGGTGAATTCAATGGCGTGGCCTGTGCCGCCGGCAGTACCGATCTTGCCGATGATTGCCAGCGCAATGTCTTTTGCCGTGACGCCGGTGCCGAGCTTGCCTTCGACGGCGATGTTCATGTTTTTGTACTTCTTCATCACCATGCACTGCGTGGCGAGAACGTGTTCGACTTCGCTGGTGCCGATGCCGAAGGCGAGCGCGCCAAACGCGCCGTGGGTGCTGGTATGCGAATCACCGCACACCACCGTCATGCCCGGCAAGGTCGCGCCGTTTTCCGGCCCGATCACATGCACGATGCCCTGACGTTTGTCGAGGAACGGAAAATAGACCTTGGCCTTGAACTCCTTGATGTTCTTGTCCAGCGTCTCGATCTGCAACCGCGAAACCTGATCGGTAATGCCGTCCATCCCTTTATCCCAATTACGCGTCGGCGTATTGTGGTCCGCCGTCGCCACCACTGAATCAGAGCGCCACACCTTGCGCCCGGCGAGTTTCAGGCCTTCGTAAGCCTGCGGACTGGTGACTTCGTGCACCAGGTGACGGTCGATGTAGACCATCGCCGTTCCGTCCGCCTCTTCGCGCACGAGATGACTGTCCCAGAGTTTGTCGTAAAGCGTTTTGCCTGCCATGGAATTACCGTTGGGTGAGGTCCAAGCCACTGAAACCATGGATTATGTCACAGGGTGGCAGGCCCCGGCTTCGCCTCAGGTCCCTGCTTTCAACCCGCGCCACAACACGATGGTCGCCAACAATGCGCAACCCGCGGCCAGCGTGAATGTAGTCCCGGCTCCGAGTCCACCCCAGGCATAACCGCTGGCCAGTCCGCCGACCGCGCCGCCGAGTCCGTAGGCCAGGCTGCCGTAAATCGCCTGGCCGCGCGCCTGATGGCGACCGCGGAACAGCTTGTGCACCACGCCGATCGCTGCAGCATGAAAAGAACCGAAACTCGCCGCATGCAAAGTCTGTGCTGCCAGCAGCAGCCACACGCTGTCTGCACCCCAGCCGATGACCACAAAGCGCAGCGCCGCCAGCAAGGTGCTGACGATCAGGATCTGGCGCAGCGTGAACGCCCTATACAGATGCGACATCCAGACAAAAATACCGATTTCGCTGATCACACCCAGCGCCCATAACCAGCCGGCCAGCGATTTGCTGTAGCCGTGGTCAACGAGGTGAATCGTATAAAAAGTGTAGTACGGCCCGTGCGCCGCGGCCATCAGTGCTGAAGCAGCAACGATCGCAATCACTGCCGGCTGACGCACGACATGCCACACCGTGCGGTCGTCTCCCGGATGCGGAACGGCGGGTGCCTCCGCCACCACACAGGACAGCAGCAGCATGCAGGTCATCAACCCGGCAATCACCCACAACACCGCGCGTGGATTGAAAAAATCCAGCAGGTAACCCACAGCAACGACTGCCGCGATGAACCCCACCGAGCCCCAGACGCGGATGCGGCCGTAACGCGCGGTTTCATCTCCGAGATGCGACAGCGTGTTCGCTTCGACCAGCGGCAGTGCGGCGCTCCAGAAAAACATCATCACAAACAACACCACGCAGAGCAGCGCAAAACTCTCGCCGGCGAATACGCCCATAAACACCAGCGTGCCGGCCGCCCCGGACCAGCGCACAACCTGCATGCGTCGCCCGCTGCGATCCGCCAGCCAGCCCCACAGATGTGGTGCCAAGATGCGCGTCAGTTGCGGCAACGCCATCAGCATGCCGATCTCGACGGCACTCATGCCTACGGAATTCAGATACAGCGCAAAAAACGGCGCGAACGCGCCGAGATAGGCGAAGTAAAAAAAGTAAAACGCGGAGAGATTGAGGTAGATCGGCTTGGGCACGGGCAGCGCCGTGCATGGCGCGCACGGATTCTATAAGCATTTGTTTTTAAACAACTATTTAAACGACTTGGTTGCGTAATAATAGGGTCAGTGTAAACTTTTCCACCCAAGAACCGAACCATGACACCTCGCGCAGAACAGCGAAGGCCTTATTACCGCGCTGGAAAGTTATACTGCCTCTGCTTACCGCAAGTGCATGTTGCGCGTGAGCGGCGAGCGATTTATCGAGTCGAAAAGTTACACTGACCCTGTTCACGAAAAAGGACTTTCCCATGAACAATCAGAACGAGCAGGCTCTGCTGGAGAAACTCAAAGCCCTGCCGCCGGAACGCGTGGCAGAAGTGGAGGACTTCGTGGACTTCCTGCGCACGCGTGGCGATGCGCAACAGCTCACCCGCGCAGCAGCCAAGGCTGCTGAGCCCACTTTCAAGAAGATCTGGGATAATGCCGACGATGCCGCCTACGACCGGCTATAGCTTCGGCGACGTGCTCCTAGTACCGTTCCCCTTCACCGATCAGGCTGGCACCAAGAAGCGCCCCGCGGTCATCATCAGCAGCGCTGCATACAACAATGCACACCGCGATCTCGTCATCATGGCAGTCACCAGCCAGTTGAGAACCTCAGGCGGGCTCGGCGAAGCGCTGGTGGCCAACTGGCAGGCCGCAGGCCTCATCAAGCCTTCCGCCATCAAACCCGTAATCACCACCATCGAGCAGGCGTTAGTCATCCGCCGCCTCGGCCAGCTTACAAGCGAAGATCAGCAAGCGCTCAGAAACGCCATAACCAAGATCGTCGGCTAAGTGAACAATACCCGCGGACAGCGGGTTGTTGGGAGAGGCATTCTAGTTTTTATTCGAGCGTGGCCCGTTTGATTTCTATCTCAGCAACTTCACAGATATATCGAGCCTGAGGCATCCCGGTTTCCACGGACAGGTTAATCAAGCACCGCGCCATTGTCTCTCAACTTGCTCGGGGGTGCGGTAGCCGAGCGATTGGTGAATTCGTTTGCGGTTGTAGAACAAT
>JAKFUS010000051.1 GCA_021732605.1 Betaproteobacteria bacterium
GCTTCGTTCTGCAGCCCGTCGCGCGGGCCGACTTCGACGATGCGTACTTTTTTAGGCAATGCCATATCAACAAACTCCTTCAAGCCGCTGATTTACTCCCTCCCCTTCAGGGGGCAAGGGAACACTTGGAGCCAAGCAGGGTTGTGGTGGTTTACGGTATTGGCCCACCCCCATCCTGCCCTTCCCCCTGAGGGGGAAGGAACCTACTAACGCTTTGTTTTGCTTTTCGCCGCCGCTTTTTTGGCCTTCGGCGGCTCGGTCCACGACGGTTTGCGTTTTTCGAGAAATGCGGTCAGCCCTTCCTGTGCTTCAGGTGTGGCGCGGATGTCGGCAATCACTTTGGAAGTTTCGTCGATGATGCCGGGGCCGATGGGGCTGTGCGCGCTTTTCGGGATCAATTGTTTGATCGCATGCACGGCTTTGGGGCCGCTGGAATAGAGCTGGCCGAGCATTTCACCGACGCAGGTCGCGAGATACTCTTCCTCGACCAGATCGTGCACCAGACCGATGCGCCAGGCTTCGGCGCAGTCAAATTCCTCGCCGGACAGCATGTAACGCCGCGCCTGGCGTTCGCCGATGGCGCCGATCACGTACGGGCTGATCATCGCCGGGACGACGCCGATTTTGACTTCGGACAGGCGGAAGGTCGCCGTGCGCGTGGCAATCGCGATGTCGCAAGCGGCGACGATGCCGCAACCGCCGCCGCGCACGGCGCCATGCACTGCGGCGATGGTCGGTTTGTTCAGCGTGTACAGCGCATGGAACATGCGCGCGGATTCTGTGGCGGCCTTGTAATTCTGCGCCTTGGTGAATGTTGCGCTTTGACGCATATGAGAAATGTCGGCGCCGGCGCAGAAACTTTTTCCGGCACCGGCGATGACCACGGCGCGGATGGAGTCATCGGCGGCGATATCGGCCAGCGTCGCGGTCAGTGTGCGCACCATCTCCGGATCGAAGGCGTTGTGCACTTCCGGACGGTTCAGCGTGATGGTGACGTTGCCGTAGTCGTCGCGGTTGGTCAGCACCCGTGCAACGGCGGTGGATTTGCTCATGGCTCTTCCTTGAGGCTGGTCTGGTGTTGCAGAGTTTTTATCCGGCGCGTTGCAACCTGTGGATCATTGCTTATACCGAACGCGCACTATGGGACTCGCTGCAGATTATACGCAGGGCGCCTGCGATTCAGCCGTCGTGCGTCACTGTGTGGACGCGCGCGTTTGCGTAACAAGTTTCTACCATTTCCCTTTGGCCAGCCACTGCTCGATCTGGTCCAGCCGGTCCGAACCCCAGAACGGTTCGCCATCGACGATGATGTACGGTGAGCCGAAGATGCCGCGCTCGATTGCGGCATCGACTTCGCTCTTCAGCCGTTCCTTCACCGCCGGGTCATTGATGGCCTGGATCACGGCGTCCTTGTCGTGGCCGAGTTTGGCGGCGACATTGGTGGTGACTTCCGGATTGGAGATGTCGCGGTCTTCGGCGAAGTAGGCGCGGTAGAGCGCCTGGGCCAGTGTTTTTGCCGCAGCCGGATCGCGGTCATGCAGCCAGTAATAGGCGCGGCAGGGCGCAGTGGAGGACACCGGGAATTTGCTCGGCAACTTGAACGGCACGCCGAACCAGCGCGCCGAGCGGATCAGATCGTGCTGTGCGTAACTGCCTTTCAGCGGGATGGTCACCAGCGGTTGCTGGCCGGTGATCTTGAACACGGCCCCGAGCAGCATCGGCCTCCAGACCGTGGTGCGGCTGTATTTGGCGGCGAGAGCATCGATTTTTGCGGCTGCAAAATAACCGTAGGGAGAAGAAAAATCGAAGTAAAACTCTATGGGCTGGTGGGACATGCTGAGCTCCTCAATGGGCCGTTTGCCCATGGCACGAGATTGGATTGCCGGACACGGAACTTCGGGTTCCGACCTGATAAAATTGGGCTAAATATTTGTTTTTATTGTCATTTTTGACTATCATTTACGTAAACGTAATCTATGCTGCACTGTCCGATACCGGTGCTTTAGGCGTATCGGATTCAGCCAGTTGGCGTTGGCACTGGGTGGCGAAAAAACGGATTTCGTTGAGCATGACTTCGACGTCTTCGCGCTGCTGTTCGAGTTGGGCGCGGCGGCGTTCCAGCCGCACCGAGAATTCCTCAAGCTGGCGGCGCTCGCTGCCGGCGAGGTCGTGGAGTTCGAACAATTCGCGGATTTCGCCGAGAGAAAAACCGAGGCGCTTGCCGCGCAGCGCGAGTTTCAGGCGGACGCGGTCGCGATGGCTGTAAATGCGGTTGATGCCGTCGCGCGCCGGAGTGACCAGGCCCTGGTCTTCGTAGTGGCGCAGCGTGCGGGTGGTGACGCCGAACTCTTGCGCCAGGTCACTGATCGTATAGGTTTTGCTCATTGTGCTCCGCAGCAGCAGCAGGTAACATGCGGCCACACCATATCATTGCTTTTACGTAAACGTCAATTTCATTTAAGCGCTCTTTTGGCCATCTGCAGGATTGCCCTTAGCCGGAAAACAGGAATACCCGATGACTTCGAAACAAAAACCGCAGGCCGAGACACCTTCGCTGGATGCCGCAGCGCTGGCGCAGCTGTATGCCAACATTGCTGAAAAAAGCGGCGAGTTGCTGAATCAGTACATGGCGCGCGGCGCCAAAGGCATGCCCGCCTTTAATGATGAGCTGGGCATTGCCAAGGCGTTTTACGAAACCTGGCAGCGCATGCTGGCGGACCCCATGCGCATTGCCGACATGCAGATGAAGCTGTGGCAGGACTACACGACGCTGTGGCAGCAGTCGATGCTGAAAATGCTCGGCCAGGATGCGGCAGCGGTGGCAGAACCGGACAAGTCCGACCGCCGCTTCCGCCACGAAGACTGGCAAGACAATTTTCTGTTCGATCACGTCAAGCAGTCGTACCTGATCGCAGCCCGTCATCTGCATCAGTCGATGGGCGGCGTAGAAGGGCTGGATGACCAGACCGCGAAAAAAGTCGATTTCTACACCCGTCAGTACATCGATGCGATGTCGCCCGCCAATTTCCTGATGACCAATCCCGAAGCGCTGCGCGAAACCGTCAATTCGGGCGGGCAGAACCTGGTGAAGGGGCTGCACAACCTGCTGGAGGATCTGTCGAACAGCGACGGCGGCCAGCTCCGCGTGCGCATGACCGATACCGGTGCGTTTCGGCTCGGCGAGAACATTGGTGCGAGCAAGGGCAAGGTGGTGTTCCAGAATGACATCATGCAACTGATCCAGTATGCGCCGCTGACCGACAAGGTACATGCGACACCGCTGCTGATCATCCCGCCGTGGATCAACAAGTACTACATCCTCGACCTGCGCGAAAACAATTCCTTCGTGCGCTGGGCGGTGGAACAGGGACAAACGGTATTCGTCGTGTCCTGGGTCAATCCAGACGGCAAGCTCGCGCACAAACGCTTCGACGACTATCTGACCGAAGGCTCGCTGACGGCGCTGGACGTGATTGAAAACATTACCGGCGAGAAGCAGACCAATGTCATCGGTTACTGTCTTGGCGGCACCCTGCTGGCGGCGACGCTGGCCTTGCTCAATGCGAAAAAACAGCAGCGTGTGCGCAGCGCGACCTTCTTTGTGACCATGATCGATTTCGAGCGGCCAGGTGAGCTCGAAGTGTTCATCGACGAACAACAGGTCAGCGCACTGGAGAAAAAAATGGAGCAGCGTGGTTATCTCGAAGGTTCCGAGATGGCCACCACCTTCAACATGCTGCGCGCCAACGACCTGATCTGGTCATTCGTGGTCAGCAATTACCTGATGGGCAAGGATCCCTTCCCCTTCGACCTGTTGTACTGGAACGGCGATTCGACGCGGATGCCGGCGGCGATGCACAGCTTCTATTTGCGCAACCTGTATCTGAAGAACCTGTTGTGCAAACCAAACGGCGTCACGCTGGCAGGCACACCGATCGACGTCACCGACATCAAGACCCCGGCTTACTTCATCTCGACTGCGGAAGACCACATCGCGCCTTGGCCATCGACCTACGCCGGCGCGCAACTGCTGCAGGGGCCCGTGCGCTTTGTGCTTGGCGGTTCCGGCCATATCGCCGGCATCATCAACCCACCGGCCGCCAACAAATACGGCTACTGGACCCACGACAAACTGCCGGCAAAGTCTGCCGACTGGCTGGCTGCGGCAAAACAACATCCTGGTTCGTGGTGGACCGATTGGGGGAAATGGGTGGCAGGCCATGCCGGCGCTCCGGTGGCGGCGCGCAAACCCGGCAGCAAACGTTATCCGGTGCTGGAGGACGCGCCGGGTTCCTACGTCAGGCAGCGCGTCGAATAAGGTATCGGCAGATGTAGCCATAACCTTTCACCCATAACCAAACGCACGGAATCCCTGTATGGCCTATCAGAACCTGTTGCTCGAGCAAGCCGAATCCGGCATCTATGTGCTGACAGTTAACCGGCCGCAAGCGCTGAACGCGCTAAACGCTACCACGCTGAATGAACTGGCGCAGGCCGTGGCGCAGGTGGCTGCGGATGCAGGAGCACGGGTGTTGCTGGTCACGGGAGCGGGCGACAAGGCCTTTGTCGCCGGCGCTGACATCAGCGAAATGCAGCAACTGACGGCCACTCAGGCGCAGGCGTTTTCAGAACAGGGCATGCAGGTCATGCACGCGCTGGAAGCGCTGCCGTTACCGGTCATTGCGCTGGTGCAGGGCTATGCGCTGGGCGGCGGCTGCGAACTGGCGCTGGCCTGCGACTGGATCATCGCTTCAGAACGCGCGGTATTCGGCCAGCCGGAGGTCAATCTCGGCATCCCGCCGGGTTTCGGCGGCACACAGCGGCTGGCGCGGCTGGTCGGCCGTGCGCGGGCACTGGAACTGGTCACCACGGCGCGTCAGATCAAGGCCGAAGAAGCGCTGGCCATCGGTCTGGTGATCCAGGTGGTGCCAGCGGCGCAATTGCGCGACCGGGGCATGGCCGTCGCGCGCACCATCGCCGCCAAGGGGCCTGTGGCAGTGCGCCTAGCAAAACAGGCCGTGCAACGCGGCCAGGATCTCGATCTGGCCAATGCCTGCGCCTATGAAACCGCAGCGTTTGCGCTTGCGTTTGCAACGACGGACCAGCAGGAAGGCATGCGCGCCTTCCTCGAAAAACGCGCGGCGAAATTCAGCGGTGGTTAGACCAAGGGTCGGCACGCCATAGGCTGCAGGGTTGCAATGCTGCACTGCATCAGCAACAACAGCTGTGCCCGGGGTTCAGCACAGACGTTATAATTATTCATCCCATCGTGGCAGCGATTCAGGCACCATAAGTGTCGGAATTGTTGCGTAAAAAATAGCCTCAAAAAGGTATTGTCCATGGATATGAATGACCTCCAGCGAGATCTGGATCCCGAGGAAACCCGCGAGTGGCTGGAAGCTTTGCAGTCAGTGCTGGACCGTGAGGGCCCTGATCGCGCGAATTATCTGCTCGACCGGCTGGTCAATGAAGCGCGCCGCTCCGGCGCCTACATTCCGTACAACGCGAATACCGCGTACCTGAACACCATTCCGCCGGATCGCGAGGAGCGTTCGTCCGGGGATTTCGCACTCGAACACAAGATTCGTTCGCTGGTGCGCTGGAACGCGATGGCAACGGTGATCCGCGCCAACAAGGAATCCTCCGAGCTTGGCGGCCACATTTCCAGCTTTGCGTCTGCGGCAACACTGTATGACGTCGGCTTCAACCATTTTTTCCGCGCTGCCAACGAGAAATTCCTCGGCGACCTCGTCTATATCCAGGGCCACTCGGCCCCCGGCGTGTATGCGCGGGCCTTCCTTGAAGGCCGCATCACCGAAGACCAGCTCAGCAATTTCCGCCAGGAAGTCGATGGCAAGGGGCTGTCGTCGTATCCGCATCCCTGGCTGATGCCGGATTTCTGGCAGTTCCCGACGGTGTCGATGGGGCTGGGCCCGCTGATGGCCATCTATCAGGCGCGTTTCATGCGTTATCTGAAGGATCGTGAACTGGTCGAAGGCCAGGGCCGCAAGGTCTGGGCGTTCATGGGCGACGGCGAAATGGACGAGCCCGAATCGCTGGGCGCGATTTCACTGGCCGGCCGCGAAAAACTCGATAACCTGATTTTTGTCATCAACTGCAACCTGCAGCGGCTCGATGGTCCGGTGCGCGGCAACGGCAAGATCATTCAGGAACTCGAATCCGATTTCCGCGGTTCGGGCTGGAATGTGATCAAGGTGGTCTGGGGTTCGTACTGGGATCCGCTGCTGGCGAAGGACAAGACCGGCATCCTGCTGAAACGCATGGAAGAGTGCGTCGATGGCGAATACCAGACCTTCAAATCCCAGGACGGCGCCTTCGTGCGCAAACATTTCTTCGGCAAATATCCGGAACTTTTGGAGCTGGTTTCCAATATGTCCGATGACGACATCTGGCGCCTGAACCGCGGCGGCCATGATCCGCACAAGATGTTCGCGGCTTATGCGGCAGCGATGAAACACACTGGCCAGCCGACGGTGATTCTCGCCAAGACCGTCAAGGGCTACGGCATGGGTGAATCCGGCGAAGGCCAGAACATCTCCCATCAGCAGAAAAAAATGGGCACCGCTTCGATCCGCGCTTTCCGCGACCGCTTCGCGCTGCCGATTCCCGATGACCAGCTCGAGGAAGTGCCTTTTTACCGTCCCCCCGAGAATTCGCCGGAAATGCAGTATCTGCGCGGCCGCATTGAAGCCATGGGCGGGTCGTTGCCGGCGCGCAAGCGCAAGGTTGAGCCGCTGGAAGTGCCGGCGCTGTCGGTGTTCGAGGCGCAGCTGAAAAGCAGCGAGGATCGCGAGTTTTCGACAACCATGGCCTTTGTGCGCATCCTCAACACCATCATCCGCGACAAGAAGATCGGCAAACGCGTGGTACCCATCGTGCCTGATGAGTCGCGCACCTTCGGTATGGAAGGCATGTTCCGCCAGCTCGGCATTTACTCGCACGTCGGCCAGCTCTATACGCCGCAGGATGCCGACCAGCTGATGTTCTACAAGGAAGACAAGGGCGGGCAGATTCTGCAGGAAGGCATCAACGAGCCGGGCGCGATGTCGTCATGGATTGCCGCGGCGACATCCTATGCCAACAACGCGCAGATGATGATCCCGTTCTACATTTTCTATTCGATGTTCGGTTTCCAGCGCATCGGCGATCTGGCCTGGGCGGCCGGTGACCTGCGCGCGCGCGGTTTCCTGTTGGGCGGTACCGCCGGACGCACCACGCTGAACGGCGAAGGCCTGCAGCATGAAGACGGCCACAGCCACATCCTGGCTTCGACGATTCCGAATTGCGTGTCCTATGACCCGACCTTCGCCTACGAGCTGGCGGTGATCATCCAGGACGGCATGCGTCGCATGTACCAGGAACAGGAAGACGTTTTCTACTACATCACCGTGATGAACGAGAACTACACCCATCCGGCGATGCCGGAAGGTGTGGAGAAAAACATTCTCAAGGGCATGTACCTGCTGAGCGAAGCGAAAGTGGCAAATAAGGCGAAGAAAAACCAGCTCAAGGTGCAGTTGCTCGGCAGTGGCACCATCCTGCGCGAAGTCATCGCCGGCGCCGAGTTGCTGGAAAAGGATTTCGGCATTGCCGCCGACATCTGGAGTGTCACCAGTTTCAACGAGTTGCGCCGCGACGGCCTCGATGTGCAGCGCTGGAACATGCTGCATCCGGAGCAGGAGCCGCGGCAAAGCCATATCGAGCAATGCCTGAAGGATCGCGCCGGTCCGGTGGTGGCGGCGACCGATTACATGAAGCTGTTCTCCGACCAGGTGCGCGGGTTCCTGCCCACGCACCACTTCATCACGCTGGGCACCGACGGTTTCGGGCGCTCCGACACGCGGCGCAAGCTGCGCCAGTTTTTCGAAGTTGATCGTTACTACGTGGCAGTAGCGGCGATGAAGGCGCTGGCCGACCAGGAACTGCTGCCGCGCAAGACTGTGGCTGAAGCAGTGAAAAAATACGGTATCAATCCCGAAAAACCGAACCCGACAACGGTGTAGGTCAGGCAAAGTCACAGACATGGCAAACGCAATCGAAGTCAAAGTCCCGGATATCGGTGACTATAAAAACATCCCGGTGATCGAAGTGCTGGTCAAAGCGGGTGACACCGTCAAGGCCGAAGATCCGCTGGTGACACTCGAGTCCGACAAGTCGACGATGGATGTGCCGTCGCCGGCTGCCGGTATCGTCAAGGAAATCAAGCTCAAGGTTGGTGACAAGGTTTCGGCTGGTGCATTGGTGTTGACGCTGGAATCCGTCGGAGCTGCGGTAGCGCCGGCGCCGGCCAAGGCGGCCGCGGCGCCTGCTCCGGCACCCCAGGCTGCGGCGAAAGCGGCATCCGCTGCTCCTGAAAAGGTGAGCAGCCCTCTCCCTCAATCCCTCCCCCAAGGGGGGAGGGAAGCGTCGAGCGCGCCTGATGGCGCGGAGGATCGGATCGAAGCCGGCTTCGGTAAATCCCACGCCAGTCCGTCGGTGCGCCGTTTTGCGCGTGAGCTGGGTGTCGACCTGACGCGCGTCAAAGGTTCGGGCCCGAAAGACCGCATCGTCATGGAAGACGTGCAGACTTACGTCAAGACCGAGCTGGCGCGCCCGCGTGGCGAAGGTGCCGGATCCGGTGGCGGGCTGGGCTTCAACCTGCCGCCGATGCAAGCGGTGGATTTCTCCAAATTCGGTGCGGTGACCACAAAGCCGCTGTCGCGCATCAAGAAACTCTCAGGCAGCTTTTTGCACCGCAACTGGGTCAGCATTCCGCATGTCACTCAGCACGAAGAGGCGGACATCACCGAACTCGAAGCTTTCCGCAAGTCGCAGGCCGAAGAAGCGAAAAAAAGCGGTATCAAGTTCACCATGCTTGGCTTTTTGATGAAGGCCTCGGTGGTGGCGCTGAAACAGTTTCCGGAATTCAACGCCTCACTGTCGGCCGACGGCGAAAGTCTGGTGTTGAAGAACTACCATCACATTGGCGTTGCCGTGGATACGCCCAATGGCCTGGTGGTGCCGGTAATCCGCGACGTCGATAAAAAAGGCCTGCTGGAGATTGCCAAAGAACTCGGCGACGTCAGTGCGCGCATGCGCAGCGGCAAAATCTCGCCGGCTGATCTGCAGGGCGGCTGTTTTTCAATTTCCAGTCTTGGCGGACTCGGTGGCACTTTTTTCACACCGATCATCAACGCACCGGAAGTGGCGATACTCGGTGTTGGCAAGGCCTTGATGAAGCCGGTATGGAATGGCAAGGAATTTGTGCCGCGGCTGATGTTGCCGCTGTCACTGTCGTACGATCATCGCGTGATCGACGGCGCGCTGGGCGCGCGGTTCAGCTTGTTCCTGGCGACCGTGCTGTCCGACATCCGCCGGCTTGTACTGTAGTGATGAGTGCGGAATGATGAGCGCAGAGTGAACACCTTCCAGTCCTGCGCTACAGCCGCCTTTTCTGTTCTGCACTCCGCGCTCTACATTCCGCACTGAATGGCTGCCCCGATCGGTATTCTCGGCGGCACCTTCGATCCCATCCATTACGGGCATTTGCGCCTGGGGCAGGAAGTTGCCGACCAGTTGCGGCTTGCCGAGGTGCGTTTTGTTCCCAGCGGCACGCCGCCGCACCGTGCGGCGCCGGTGGCGCCCGCAGCGGACAGGCTGGCGATGGTGCGGCTGGCGACAGCCGGCAATACATTGTTTACCGTGGACGCACGGGAGTCGGAGAGTACGGCACCGGGTTATACCGTCGATACCCTGACGGCGATCCGCGCCGAAGTCGGTCCGACGCAGTCGCTGGTGCTGTTGCTGGGTGCGGACGCCTTCCTCGACCTGGCAACGTGGAACCGCTGGCATCAGTTGTTCCAGCTCGCGCATATCGCCGTGGCCTACCGCCCCGGTTTTCCGGTCGATACCTGGCAGTCGCGGATGCCGCAGCCGCTGGCGGCGGAGTACAACGCACGGCTGATGCACCAGCCGTTTTCAGTGCACGTGACGCCGGTGGGCGGTATTGTGGTGGTGCCTATTGCCGAGCTCGACATTTCGGCAACGATGATCCGCGATGCGACGCGTCGTGGCTGCAACACCCGGTATTTGTTGCCGGATAACATTTATCAATATATACAAGAGCATGAAATCTATACTGGAAATCATTGATGTTTTCCAAAAACGTGACAGCCTCGTCAGAGGCTTGTTTTTGTCCATATTTACGTAATTTACAATAATGTCACCTGACAAACTCGCAAAAACCGCCGTCGCCGCCCTGGAAGACATCAAGGGCCGCGATATCGTCGTATTCAACGTGACTAAAAGGACGGCATTGTTCGACAAGGTCATTGTCGTCAGCGGGGACTCCAACCGGCAGGTGCGCGCGCTGGCCAACAACGTCTGCGAAGAAGTGAAAAAAGGCGGCGGGCGGGTGTTGAGCATCGAAGGCGCGCAGACCGGCGAATGGGTGCTGGTCGACCTTGGCGCGGTGATTGTCCACGTGATGCAGCCGGCGATCCGCCAGTACTACAACCTCGAAGAGATCTGGGGTACGCCGCAACGCCCGGTTGCCGTCAAAAGTGCTGCCGGCAAAGAAGCGGCGCGTAAAAAAGCGCCACGTAAAACCGCACCTCGCAAAACCGCCGTGCGCAAGACGGTCAGCCGCAGCGCCGCCAAGTGAAACTGTCAGTGCTCGCCGTTGGCCATCGCATGCCGGCCTGGGTGACTGCGGGTTTCGAGGAATATGCACGCCGCATGCCGCGCGAAATGCCGCTGCAATTGAAAGAACTCAAGCCCGCGCAGCGCAGTGCGGCAGGTGACACAGTGCGCTGGCAGCAAACCGAAGCGGAGCGGATCAACGCGGCCGCGCCGGCGGGTATGCTGCGTGTGGCGCTCGATGAACATGGCCGCAGTTTTCCGACCCGTGTGCTGGCCGAGCATCTGGAGCGCTGGCGTGGCGGCGGCCGCGATGTGGCGTTCATTATCGGCGGCGCGGATGGTCTGGCCCCGGAGCTGAAAACCGGCGCTGGCCTGCTGTGGTCGTTGTCGCCGCTGACGCTGCCGCACGGGCTGGTGCGCGTGGTGCTGGCCGAGCAGTTGTATCGCGCCGCGTCCCTGCTTGCAGGCCATCCATATCACAGAGAGTGAAAGGTGAACGAGTCAAGGGAACACTTGAAGCGTAGCAGAACGAGCGCAACCATCCGGGCGCAACTCCAACCTTCAGGACCAGCGGTAAATAATGTTCGAAAAATCAATTTACCTCGCTTCACGCAGTCCCCGCCGCCGTGAACTGCTGCGCCAGATTGGCGTGACCTTCGAGATCATCCCTTTGCGCGAGGCGCCGCGCCATCCAGCCGATGTTGATGAAACGCCGCGACCCGGCGAAACGCCCGATGCCTATGTGCTGCGGGTGGCCTGTGAAAAAGCCCAGGCTGCCGTAGGCATCACGCGCGCGCGCCGTCTGGCGGGGCGTCCGGTGCTGGCGGCAGACACCACGGTGGTGTGCGACGACATGATTCTCGGCAAACCGGAAAATGCCGCCGCTGCCGTGCGCATGCTCGCGTCACTGGCCGGCCGCGCGCATCGCGTGCTGACTGCAGTCGCCGTCAAGGCCGGCGATGTGATCGACACCCGGGTTTCAGAGTCCCAGGTCTGGTTTCGTGCGTTGACAGCCGAGGAAATCCGCCGTTATGTCGCCACCGGCGAGCCGACTGACAAGGCCGGTGCGTACGCGGTGCAGGGCCGTGCCGCAGCCTTTATCACGCGAATCGAAGGCAGCTATTCCGGTATCATGGGTTTGCCTCTGGCCGAAACCGCGGAACTGCTGCGCGTTCACGGCATCAGCATCCCCTGAAGCCCGCCATGAGCGAAGACATACTGATCAACATTACCCCGCAGGAAACCCGCGTCGCCGTGATCGAACACGGCGTGACGCAGGAACTGCATATCGAGCGCGCCTCGTCGCGCGGGTTCGTCAGCAACATCTACATGGGGCGTGTCGTGCGAGTGCTGCCCGGCATGCAGTCGGCGTTTGTCGACATCGGTGGTGAACGCGCTGCGTTCCTGCATGTGGCCGACATCTGGGGCAATCGCGTCAATGGCGATCCCGGGCTGCCGATTGAGCGCTTGCTCAACGAAGGACAGAGCCTGATGGTACAGGTGATCAAGGACCCGATCGGCATCAAGGGTGCGCGGCTGTCGACGCAGATCAGCATTGCCGGCCGGCTGCTGGTCTACCTGCCGCAGGAATCGCATATCGGCATTTCCCAGCGCATTGAGGACGAGGAAGAACGCGTGCACCTGCGGGAAAAACTGCAGCACCTGCTGCCCGCCGACGAAAAGGGCGGCTTTATCATCCGCACCGTGGCCGAAGCGGCTTCCGACCGCGAACTCGCATCTGACGTCGAATACCTGCGCAAGCTGTGGCATGACATCCGCGAGCAGGCGCGGACTGCTCCGCAACTGGCATTGCTTTATCAGGACCTCAACCTGGGCATGCGCGTGTTGCGCGACTTCGCGCATGAAGACACCGGGCGGATTTACGTCGATTCGCGGGAAACCCACCAGACCATGACCCAGTTCGCGGGCCAGTTCACGCCCAATGTGCTGGCTCGGCTGACCCATTACCAGGGCGAACGACCGTTGTTCGACCTGCACAACGTCGAGGACGACATCGAGCGCGCACTGGCGCGTCGCGTCGATCTCAAGTCCGGTGGTTACCTGATCATTGATCAGACTGAGGCGCTGACCACGGTCGACGTCAACACCGGCAGCTTCGTCGGCGGACGCACCCTAGACGACACCATATTCAAAACCAACCTGGAGGCGGCGCAGGTCATTGCCCGCCAGCTGCGGCTGCGCAATCTTGGCGGCATCATCATCATCGATTTCATCGACATGGATACCGAAGATCACCGCAATGCCGTGCTCAACGAATTCCGCAAGGCGCTGGCGCGTGACCGCACGCGGATGACCATCAACGGGTTTACCCAGCTCGGGCTGGTGGAGATGACGCGCAAGCGCACCCGCGAAAGCCTGGCACACGTGCTGTGCGAGCCGTGCCCGACCTGCACCGGGCGTGGCGTGCTGAAGACCGCGCAGACCGTGTGTTATGAAGTATTGCGTGAGTTGGTGCGCGAAGCGCGGCAGTTTGAGGCGCGCGAATTCCGCATACTGGCTTCGCAGCAGGTCATCGACATGTTTCTTGACGAGGAATCGCATAATCTCGCGATGCTGTCGGACTTCATCGGCAAGCCGATTTCGCTGCAGGTAGAGTCGGCCTACAATCAGGAGCAGTTCGATATCGTGCTGATGTAGCGGGGCTGTTTTTGCGTTACGTTCCGCGTTTTTAGTCCCCGTTTTTAGTCCCGTATCAAGGCCGCGCCATGGCAACAAGCTCAGCATCGCAATCCCGCGTTATTGCGCCTGCACGCCGCGCCAGCCCCGAGCTGCGCCGTCTTGCCGAGCAGGTGTTTACGCGCGCCGCCGGCGCGCCGCTGATCGGCGGCAACTCGGTGCGGATCCTGCGCGATGCCGGCGAAAATTATCCGGCATGGCTGGCCGCGATTGCTGCTGCGCGCCGTTCTGTGCTGTTCGAGAACTACATCATTACCGACGACGCCGTGGGCCGTGAATTTGTCGATGCACTGGCTGAACGCGCCCGTGCGGGCGTTGCAGTGCGGCTGATTTATGACTGGATGGGGGCGCTGGGCGTCGGCACCCGCAGCCTGATGCAGCCGCTGCTTGATGCCGGTGGCGTTGTGCGCTGCTTCAATACGCCGCACATCGACAGTCCGTTCGGCTGGCTGACACGCGATCACCGCAAGATGCTCAGCATCGACGGCACTGTCGGTTATGTCAGCGGCCTGTGCGTCAGCAGCAAATGGCAGGGTAATCCGCAGCGCGGTATTGCTCCGTGGCGCGATACCGGCATCGAGATCCGTGGCCCTGCGGTTGCTGACATCGAACGGTCCTTCGCCCAGACCTGGGCCGCGGCCGCCGGTGATGACATCGATGAACTGGATGTGGATCTGACGACCGATATGCCCCCTGCCGGCGACGTCCTGGTGCGGGTGCTGGCCAGCCAGCCCACCACCGCCGGCCTGTACCGGCTGGACCAGATGATTGCGGCGATGGCGAGCGATACTCTGTGGCTGACCGACGCCTATTTTGTCGGTGTCGCTCCTTATGTGCAGGCGTTGCGGGCGGCGGCGATGGACGGCGTTGATGTGCGGCTGCTGGTGCCGGGCACCAGTGACATGCCGCTACTGTCGCGGCTTTCACGCTCGGGTTACCGGCCGTTGCTGGAGGCTGGCATCCGCGTGTTTGAATGGAATGGCGCGATGCTGCATGCCAAAACCGCGGTGGCGGATGGTCGCTGGGCACGTGTCGGTTCCACCAATCTCAATATCGCCAGCTGGATCAGCAATTACGAACTGGATGTGGCGATCGAGGATGAAGGTTTTGCACGCAACATGAAGGGTATGTATGAGGAAGATCTGGCGAACACCACCGAGATTGTGCTCAGTGCCAAGCGTCGTGTCCGACCTTCAGCCGTACCAAGACGCCCGGCGGCCGGCTCGAGCGGTCGCGCGTCGCGGGCTGCTGTCGGCGCATTGCGCATCGGCAATACCGTGGGTGCCGTCTTCAGCAGCCGGCGTACGCTGGGGCCGGCCGAATCCGGACTGATGTTCAGCATCGCGCTGGGATTTTTGCTGCTCGCAGTGATAGCGGTGGTAGTACCGCTGGCGATTACCCTGCCATTGGCAGCGTTGGCGCTGTGGATTGCCGTGACGCTGCTGATACGGGCTTTGCGCACCCGCAAGCGCGGGTCTGGAACCCCGCGGACAGGCGGTAATTAAGCAGCCGTGCTACCGCCCGCGTTACGGTTGCGCCTCAATGTGAACTTGCGAAGGGCAGTGGCGGGATCAAGACGGCGCCAATCCACGCTCATCGCAGCAGGCGCAGAGCTTCGCTTTCCAGCCACGCCACCGGCAGCATCAGCAGCAGCTGGCAGATCACCAGCAGGAACAGCGGTGACAGATCGACATTGCCCACCGGCGGAATGCGGCGGCGGAACTGGCGCAGGAACGGCCGCGTCATGGCGTCGAGCAAAGGGGCCACCGGGCTGCCGGGATTGATCCATGACAGCAGTGCCTGCAGCAGAGTTGCGCCGAGCACGATGTAAATCAGCATTTTGAGCACGGCCACCACGGCGAAGGCTGCGATACCGATGATGGCCAGCCCGATCCCGGCGCCGAAGCGATAACCGCGCACCTGCATCACCACCAGCAGTTCCAGGAATTGCATCAACCAGGCCAGCAACAGTGTCGGCAGGTCGAGTCCCCACAGGCCAGGGATGATGCGGCGCGCCGGGCGGACCATGAAATCGGTCAGCGCATTGACGAAATCCGCCAGCGGATTGCGGTACGGTGCGCGCACCCACTGCAGGTAGAAGCGCAGCAGCAGCGTGAATGACAGCAGGCCGAACGTGACCTGTGCGATGAAGATCAGTGCGTCAGCCAGCATATTGCAGCGCTCTCAGCCTTTGCCCAGGGCATCGCCCATTTCGGCGGCACGCGCCGCGGCCGCGCGCACTGCGCGGATGAATGCCGCCTTGACCGCGGCCTCATCCAGCACGCTGATCGCGCGTTCGGTGGTGCCGTCTTTTGAGGTCACGCGCGCGCGCAGGGTTGCCGGGTCGGTGGTATCGGTGGTCGCGAGTTTGACTGCGCCGGCGAAGGTTGCCAGAGCGCTCTGCCGCGCAATTTCCGGCGACAGGCCAAGTTCGCGTCCGGCTTGCTCGAGCGCCTCGATGAAATAAAACACGTAGGCGGGGCCGCTGCCGGACACAGCGGTGACGACGTCAAGCTGTTCTTCGTTATCCACCCAGAAGGTGGTGCCGACGGTGGCGAGGATATTTTCAGCATTTTTGCGGTTGGCGCTGCTGACGCCGGGCATGGCGTACAGGCCGGTGATGCCGGCGCTGACCAGTGCCGGCGTATTGGGCATTGCACGCACAAGCTGTGCTGCCGGGCCCAACCAGCGGCTGAGGTCGCTGCCGCGGATGCCGGCGGCGATGCTGATCACCAGTTGTCCTTTGAGCGCTGGGGCAAGGGCGGCGACTACCTCCTTCATCTGCTGCGGCTTGACTGCGAGCACGATGCAGTCAGTACCGGCCGCCGCTGTTTTGGCGTCAGCGGAAGTGCGGATGCCGAACTCTTTTTCCAGCCGAGACAAGGCTTGCGGCAGCACATCGACGGCGTGCATGGACGACGGCGCCCAGCCCTTGCCGATTAGGCCGCCGATGATTGCGGCCGCCATGTTGCCGCCGCCGATAAAAAGGATATTCATTTTGACGTGACTGGTGACTGGTGACTGGTGACTGGTGAAGGATGAAACATCGAGCATGGTTTATGCCCTGAATATGCACCTGTTTACCGCATTATACGTTTCGCCTTTCATATTTCACGTTTTCCATATCACACCCTTCGCCCGAATATCGCTGTGCCCACACGCACGATGGTTGCGCCTTCGGCGATGGCGGCCTCAAGGTCGTCCGACATGCCCATCGACAGGGTGTCGATGCCGTCGTCATCCGCCTGCAGGTTTTCCTTGAGGCGGCGCAGCAGCGCAAAGCGCGCCCGCTGCACAGTGGTGTCCGGGGTGGGTTCGGGAATAGCCATCAAGCCGCGCAGCCGCAGCCGCGGCAGGCGGCGGATCGCCACTGCCAGATCGCGCTCCATGCCGGGTGCAACGCCGCTTTTGCTGGTTTCGCCACTGATATTGACCTGAATCAGCACATTGAGCGGCGGCAGATGCGCCGGCCGTGCATCATTTAGCCGCTGCGCGACTTTTTCGCGCTCAATGCCATGCACCCAGGCAAACAATTCAGCGACCGGGCGCGTCTTGTTGCTCTGGAGCGGGCCGATGAAATGCCATTCGATGTCCAGATGTGCGAGTTCGAGCGCCTTGTCGAGGGCTTCCCGCACGAAATTCTCGCCAAAAGCGCGTTGACCCGTCTGCCAGGCTTCGATCAGCTGCGCTGCGCCGCAGGTCTTGCTGACTGCGAGCAGCTTTACGCTGTCCGGTGCGCGTTTTGCCGCCCTTGCAGCCGCTATGATGCGGCCGCGTACAGCTTGCAAGTTATCAGCGATTATGGCCATAATTTCAACGCTTTCCGTTTCGGCGTTGCAGTGCAATGTTGTACCGTTTGTTGTACCGTTAGTGCGCACGCTGATGACGACGGCCTGGCCCGCGACGCGTTCCGACCCCGTTCTGACCCGTTACACCTCAGGGAATTATAAATGGACATCTCCGAACTGCTGGCCTTCGTTGTCAAGAATAAAGCCTCCGACCTGCATCTGTCCTCGGGTTTGCCGCCGATGATCCGCGTGCATGGCGACATCCGCCGCATCAATCTGCCGGCGCTGGAGCACAAGGATGTCCATGCGATGGTCTACGACATCATGAACGACGGCCAGCGCAAGTTCTACGAAGAAAATCTGGAGTGTGATTTCTCTTTCTCGATTCCCAACCTGGCGCGTTTCCGTGTCAATGCCTTCGTGCAACAGCGCGGCGCCGGCGCGGTGTTCCGCACCATTCCGTCCAAGGTGCTGAGTCTGGAAGACCTGAAGGCGCCCAAGGTGTTCGTCGAGATCGCCAACCAGCCGCGCGGCGTGGTGCTGGTCACCGGCCCGACGGGTTCGGGCAAGTCGACCACGCTGGCCGCCATCGTTAACCATATCAATGAAAACGAGCAGGGCCACATCCTGACCGTGGAAGACCCGATCGAATTCGTTCACGAATCGAAAAAATGCCTGATCAACCAGCGCGAAGTCGGCCCGCACACCCTGTCGTTTGCCAATGCACTGCGTTCTGCTCTGCGCGAAGATCCGGACATCATCCTGGTCGGCGAAATGCGCGATCTGGAAACCATTCGCCTGGCACTGACCGCTGCTGAAACGGGCCATCTGGTGTTCGGAACACTGCATACCAGTTCCGCCGCCAAAACCATCGACCGGATCATCGACGTGTTCCCGGCCGAAGAGAAAGAGATGATGCGGTCCATGCTGTCGGAGTCGCTGCGCGCGGTGATTTCGCAGACGTTGCTCAAAACCAAGGATGGCAGCGGCCGTGCCGCCGCGCACGAAATCATGGTCGGCACACCTGCCATCCGCAACCTGATCCGCGAGAACAAGGTGGCGCAGATGTATTCGGCGATTCAGACCGGTGCTCAGCTCGGCATGCAGACGCTGGACCAGAACCTGCAGGATCTGGTGAAGCGCAACATCGTGTCGGTCGAAGAGGCGCGCGGCAAGGCAATGAACAAGGATTCCTTCCGCTAGTTTTCAGGCGGAGAGGGCATCACGAGACTAAACAGGAAGTAAAAGACAGGAGTCAGGCATGGAAAGAGAACAGGCAGTCAAATTCATGCACGATCTGCTGCGGGCGATGGTCGCGAAAAAGGCCTCCGACCTGTTCATCACCGTGGGTTTCCCGCCGGCGATCAAGCTGGACGGCAAGATGACCCCGGTCGCTCAGCAGACGCTGACCGCTCAGCACACAGCGGAACTCGCGCGCGGCATGATGAACGACAAGCAGGCGGGTGAGTTCGAGGCGACCAAGGAATGCAATTTTGCAGTCAGCCCCGGTGACATCGGCCGATTCCGCGTCAACGCCTTCATGCAAATGGGCCGCGTCGGAATGGTGCTGCGGACCATCAACACCTCAATCCCGAAGTTTGATGACATGAAGCTGCCGGCAGTGCTGAAAGACGTGGTGATGACCAAGCGCGGGCTGGTCATCATGGTCGGCGGCACGGGTTCAGGCAAATCGACTTCGCTGGCTGCGATGCTCGGTTACCGGAATGAAAACAGCTACGGTCACATCATCACCATCGAGGATCCGGTCGAATATGTGCATGACCACAAGAACTGCGTGATCACCCAGCGCGAAGTCGGCGTTGATACCGATTCCTGGCATGCCGCGCTGAAAAACACACTGCGCCAGGCGCCCGATGTGATACTGATCGGCGAAATTCGCGACCGTGAAACCATGGACCACGCCATTGCCTTTGCCGAAACGGGCCACCTGGCCATGGCTACGCTGCATGCCAACAGCGCCAACCAGGCACTTGACCGGATCATCAATTTCTTCCCGGAAGAGCGCAAGCAGCAGTTGTTGATGGATCTGTCGCTGAATATTCGTGCGCTGGTGGCGCAGCGGCTGATTCCGAAGAAGGACGGTAAAGGGCGTGCTGCAGCAGTCGAAATTTTGCTCAATTCGCCGCTGATCTCCGACATGATCTTCAAGGGCGAGGTGCACGAGATCAAGGGCATCATGGCCAAATCCCGCGAGCTGGGCATGCAGACCTTCGACCAGCATCTGTTTGACCTCTTCGAGGCCGGCGATATCAGCTACGAGGATGCGCTGCGCAATGCTGACTCGATGAACGAGTTGCGTCTGAATATCAAACTGAACGGCAAGGCCGCCAAGGACAGTGATGTGATGACGGGCATCGAGCACCTGAACCTTGTCTAGAACCCATCCCAAAAACGCCTGCGCTTGCCAGGCCTGCGTTGCCCGCTGCGTTTCTCCTCGCCTTACCCTCTCAGTATTGTCTCGTCGAAGCTTCGCGGGCAACTTGTCCTGGCGGCGCTCAGCAGGTTTTTGAGATGGGTTCTGGTTCCGATCGGCAAGGACGCCGGCCGCAGCGCCGGCGTTTTTCTTGATGGATATCCCCTTTCACATCCCCTTCGACCTGGTGACCTACATCGCCTGTGCCGCCATCGTCGGCGGTGCCTATGTGATTTTCGGCATCACCGCCTTTGGTGCCGCGATGTTCACGGTGCCGGCGCTGTCGTACTTTTTTCCGCTGAGTTTTGTGCTGCCGATGTGTGTGCTGCTCGACGTGTCTGCGGCACTGGCGCTGGGCTCACGGTTCTCGAAAGACGCCGATCGCGGTGAACTGAAATGGATGGCACCGTTTTCGCTGGCCGGCGCCGTGGCCGGAGTCACTGCGCTGGTCACGCTGCCGCAGCAGGCAACGATTGCCGCGTTCGGCCTGTTTCTGTTTTGTTATGGACTGTATTCACTGTTCGCAGGAGCACCGCAGATCGGCATCGCGCGCCATCCCTGGGCGGTGATTTCCGGATTCTGTGGCGGCGCTGCGGGCACGCTGTTCGGCGTCGGCGCGCCGCCGTACGCGATTTACCTGTCGCGCCGCCTGCCGGACAAGACGGTCCTGCGCGCAACGCTGTCGAACATGGTGCTGCTGTCGACCTCGATCCGTGCGCTGGTGTTTTTTGCCGGCGGACTGATGATTGCCGACCGCGTCATCGGTGCGGTGCTGCTGCTGCCCTTCGCGCTGGGCGGCATCTGGGCCGGGCACCGCATCCAGCTCAGCGCATCGCGCGAGACGCTGCTCAAGGTCATCGGGGTGCTGCTGCTGCTGATCGGCGTGTCGCTGATCATCCGGGTGCTGCGTTGATGACGGGACATCATTAAGTATCTGATTTTATTAAAAACATTGTGATTTCATCAGAGGGGCTGCATTGATGATCGATCCGACTCTCGGCGCTTACGATATCGCTGACCTGCGCGAACTGGCGCGCCGGCGCTTGCCCAAGGGCGTGTTCGAGTTTTTCGACCGGGGTAATGGCGACGAGGTGGCGGTCGCGAACAATCGCGCTGCGTTCGAACGCATCAAGCTGAATCCGCACATGCTGGTCGATACCTCCAGGCGCAGTCTCGCCACTACACTCTACGGCAAGTCGCAGACCATGCCGCTGGTGGTCGGGCCCACCGGTTCGGCGGGGCTGGCGTGGCACGAAGGAGAGATCGCGCTGGCGCGCGCGGCGAAAGCAGCGGGCATACCGTACACGCTGGCGACCGGTTCGATGACATCGCTGGAGCGCGTTGCTGAGGAAGCCGGCGGCAAACTGTGGTTCCAAGTGTACATGTGGCCCGACCGCGCAGCATCGCATGCATTGATCGCGCGCGCCAAGGCGGCGGGCTACGAGGCGCTGGTGGTCACCGTGGATACGCCGGTGACACCGGGACGTGAATACAATTTGCGCAACGGCATGACCGTGCCCTTCCGTTTCACCCGCCGCAATGTCAGCGACGTGTTGCTGCACCCGCGCTGGCTCACGGGGGTGCTGCTCAAATACCTGCTCACTACCGGTATGCCGCGCTACGAAAACTATCCGACACCGATGAAATCGCGTATTACCGCGTTGCCGATGGGCCGCTCGATGATGGTGACGGACTCGCTGACATGGGATGATCTGCGTGAGGTCCGCAGGCTGTGGCCACACGCGCTGATGGTGAAGGGCATATTGCGCGCCGAGGACGCGAAGCTGGCGGCTGACTGCGGTGTTGACGGCATCATTGTCTCCAATCACGGCGGCCGCGCTGTGGACAGCACGCGCGCACCGATTGAAATCCTGCCTGAAGTCGTCGCGGCCATCGGCAATCGCGCCACTGTGATCGTCGACAGCGGCTTTCGCCGGGGCGCTGATGTGGTCAAGGCGCTGGCGCTGGGGGCCAATGCTGTAATGATCGGCCGCGCCACGCTTTACGGGACCGCGGTCGCCGGCGAAGCCGGTGCCGCGCGCGCCATCGAAATCTACCGCGATGAAATCGACCGGCTGCTGGCGCTGATCGGCTGCCCGGACATCAGTGCGCTGGATGTGAGTTATCTCGTGTGCTGAAGATCAAGCCGAATACCGTCATCAGCGGGCCGCGCCGCGTGATACTGCATCCGCTGCTCCTCGGCGTGGTCCAGTGGACTCCTGACGCCCCGGCCACCCTTGTTCATGACATGGGTGTAGATCATCGTCGTCTCCACGCTCTGGTGCCCCAGCAGCTCCTGCACTGTGCGGATGTCGTAGCCACCTTCGAGCAGGTGGGTGGCGAATGAATGGCGCAGGGTGTGGCAACTGACATGCTTGGTGATGCCTGCGGCCCGAGCCGCCTGCTTCACCGCGCGGATCAGGTAGTTTTCGTAAACATGATGGCGTCGAATCTCGCCGCTCGACTTGTCGACTGACAGCTTGTACGACGGGAAAACAAACTTCCAGTTCCAGTCGCGCTCGGCCCTCGGATACTTCAAACGCAGTGCATCCGGCAATTCTACGCCGCCATAGCCCGCCGCAAGATCCCTCTCGTGTAACGCCCGCGCCCCGATCAGGTGCTGCTGCAAAGGTGCGATGACGGCAGCAGGCAGCATGGTGACGCGATCTTTTGCTCCTTTGCCGTCGCGCACGATGATTTGCCCGTAACCGAAATCGACGTCTTTCACCCGCAATTTCAGACATTCGCGAAGCCGAAGCCCGGCCCCATACAGCAGGCCCGCCATGATCCATCTTGCACCCTTTAGTTGATCCAGAATCGAGCTGACTTCGGCGCGGGTGAGCACGGTCGGTGTGCGTACCGGGCGTTTTGCGCGATCAAGACCGTCCAGCCAGGCCAGTGGCTGGCCCATGACCTCGCGATACAGGAACAACAGCGCGGACAAGGCCTGGTTCTGCGTGGCGGATGCCACTTTGCGGTCACGGGCAAGGTGGTTCAGAAACGCAGTGACTTCAACTTCACCCAGCTCGGCAGGATGGCGTTTGCCGTGAAAATAAACAAAACGCCTGATCCAGTGGACGTAGCTCTGCTCGGTGCGCGGGCTGTAATGCTTGCGGCGAATGGCATCCCGCACCTGTTGCAGCAGCCGTGGTTTGGGCGCAGCCGCCGCCATTCCCGGATTGCCGTTATCTGCCGCCATGAATTACCCCCGGATTAATCTGCTGCCTGATGGTCAGAACAACGCACCGGGACGGTTGAGGATGACGGGTTGCTGGCCTATCATGGGCACCAGAGAGGTGCAAAATGTCAACTAAAAATGGCACCTAAATTTGGCAACTAAAAATGTCAACTACTTCACGTTAGCGCGCACAAGAATGGACGTCCGATACCGGCCCGCGACCGTGGATGACGCTACCTTGTTGGCGCCGATGAACGCCCAGCTTATTCGCGACGAGGGCCATCGCAACACAATGACCGTGCAGCAGCTCGCGGAACGGATGTCGGGTTGGTTGGTCGGTGAGTATCAGGCGTTCATTTTTGAGGTCGAAGCGACGGCGATCGGGTACGCCCTCTACCGCATCGAGCCGGAGTACATTTATCTACGGCAACTTTTCGTGCAACCTCAACTGCGGCGCCGAGGCATTGCGCGGCGCGCGCTCGAATGGTTGCGGCAGAACGCCTGGGGATCACGACCACGCGTGCGAATTGACGTGCTGGTCGGAAATAAGACAGGTATTGAGTTTTGGCGCTCGGTCGGCTTCGTCGATTACTGTACTACTCTAGAACGCCCAGTGTAATGTGCCCGCTAACCGCCGCATCCAAACCGACGCGCAAAAGAGCAATGCGCGCGGTTGATGCGGAACGTTAGACCTCAAGAGTGGCCGGATTTGACGAATATACGTAATGTATATACAATTAGCTTGTGATCGACTGGGACCAACGAAAGCGTCAATCTAACCTCAAGAAGCACGGGTTCGATTTTGCCGATGCAGATCAGGTGTTCGATGGTGTCACGTTTACCTATGAAGACGATCGCATTGCTTACGGCGAGCAAAGATTTGTGACGCTTGGTTTGCTCAATGGCATACTCGTTTCCATCGTTCACACGGAGCAATCCGATCACATCCGTGTCATTTCCATGCGCAAGGCGACAAAACATGAACGTGAAATCTACATCCAAAACATCTCGCACTGACTGGTCGCGGGTATCGGCCATGAAGGACCGGGATATCGAGCTTTCTCGTGCACACCCCGAAGGCGATCCAGCGCATATTGTTCGAGGCATTGTACGCAAAGGGTTAAAGCCTTTCTCTCCGAAGGAGGCCATTTCTCTTCGAGTCGACCCTTCAGTGTTGGATTGGTTTCGCTCTCAAGGTGCGGGCTGGCAAACCCAGATGAATTCAGTGCTCAAGGCTTATGTCGAAGCCGCGTCACAGGCTCCGGGTCTAACTTCACGCTCAACGCGGACGCGCGCCAAACCGGCGCGCGCTGGTTAGCGAAACGTTAGATTTCTAAAGGCCGCCGTGCCGGTGAGTAAGACTTGCGGCGAAAGGTTGTTGTAGATACAATAACCCCATGCAAATCACGTTCGATGCGGCTAAGCGCGAAAAGACCTTGGCCGAACGTGGACTCGACTTCACTGATGCTGCGGTTGTCTTCGCGGGTGTCACGCTGGAGATTGAAGACACGCGGAAGAACTATGATGAGAAACGCGTGATCTGCTACGGCCTGCTTCAAGGCCGGATGGTAGTCGTGGGATACACACCGCGTGGCGCGGATCGCCACATATTCAGTATGAGGAAAGCAAATGAACGCGAACAGGCCCGCATCGCGCCGCTCCTTGAAGTCTGATCTGGCGCGCGTTGACGCTCATACGGTGAAATCCGGGGAGTACGAGGAACTCCCTGAACTCACCGAGGAGATGCTCAGCCGCGCGAAGGTAAACAAGGGAGGAAGACCCTTTTCGCCAAATCCACGCAAGTTGATCTCGCTACGCCTACCCGCGGACGTTATCGAACGCTGGAAGGCTACCGGCCCAGGCTGGCAGACGCGCATTGCCGATCGACTCAGCAAAGTTCGGTGAAGCAATCTAACCGCGCGATCGACAGCGACGCGAGGCAGGCGCTTGACGCGCTTGCGGGCGTGCGTCATCGCGGATGTTAGGCGATTTGATCACATAAGGCGCACACGAGTTTCATACCCGGCATGAAGCCCGTGAAATGGAATTCTGAGAAGAGTCTCCTGCTCAAGGCTGAACGAGGGGTGTCTTTCGAAGAAATACTTTCCGCGATTTCACAAGTAAGGCTTCTGGCGGTGCTGGATCATCCCCAATAGGGCAAAGTACAAGCATCAGAAAATGCTCATTGTCCGGATTCGTGATTACGCGTATCTCGTTCCCTATGTTGAAGGCGAGAATGAGATTTTTCTGAAAAGTATCATCCCGAGCCGCAAGGCAACGCGGGAGTTTTTGTCCGGAAGTAACTGAAATGAATGATGAAGGACAGTTGGAGCAGGAGATTTTTGCTTCTTTTGAACGTGGAGAATGGAAACCCGTCCGGAATCAGAAAGGTGAGATTGCCCGGTTCAGGGCGGCAGCGGAAGCGACTTTGCTCAAGAACAAGCGGGTCAACATCCGAATTTCGTCGCGGGACTTGGAGGGTTTGCAGGCGCGCGCGGCCGAGGAAGGCGTACCTTACCAAACGCTTATGGCCAGTGTCCTGCACAAGTTTGTGTCGGGTCGCTTGGTTGAAGCACAAAACCGTATCACTACGCGCTCAAACCGTCCGGCGCGCAAGCGCGCTGCCGCTTGACTCCATTCGTCAAGTCCCCGCTTTGGTCTTCCTCATACTGCCCGCCACCAGTTCATATTTGAATAGCCGGCACTCCAGCGCACCATTGAACAGTGGCGTGCGCCGCGAAGGCTGCAAACGCATGATCTTGGCCAGACGTAGATCCGCCGTCAGGATGTAGGCAGTCCAGCCGCTGTAGCGCTGTTTGAGGATGTCGCCGAGTGTCGGATACCACGCAGCGAGGTCATCGAGTTCTTCCATGCGCACGCCGTACGGCGGGTTGGTGACGAGGATGCCGGTGGGCGCCGGCGCTTTCGAATCCTCGAAGCTGCATTGCTTCAGTTCGATGCGTTGCTCCAGCCCCAGCGTGGCGACGTTCTGGCGCGCGTCCGCAATCGCATCGCCGCTACGGTCGTAACCATAAATACTTGATTTTATTGATTTATTTTCCTGCGCTGCGGCCTGCCGGTGCAGTGTTTCCCAGGCCTCGGCATCGAAGTTACGCAGCTTTTCAAAGCCGAACTTGCGGTTCAGTCCCGGTGCGCGGCGCGTGGCCATCAGCGCGGCTTCGATCAGGAAGGTGCCGCTGCCGCACATCGGATCGAGCAGTGGCTGCTCGGGTGTCCAGCCGGCGAGCTTCAAAATACCTGCAGCGAGGTTTTCGCGCAGCGGTGCGTCACCGGTCGCCGTGCGCCAGCCGCGCTTGAACAGCGCATCACCGGAGGTATCGAGATAAAACAACGCATCGTCGCGATTCAGGAAGACATGGATGCGCACATCGGGCTGGCGGGTATCGACGTTGGGGCGGTCGCCTTCGGCTTCGCGCAGCACATCGCAAATGGCGTCCTTGACGCGCAGCGTGACGAAATCGAGGCTGCGCAAGGGGCTTTTGATCGCCGAGGTATCGACACGGATGCTTTGCGTGGGACCGAACCACTGTGCCCAGGGCAGTTTGAGCGCCACAGTGAAAATGTCGTTCTCGTCGCGGTAGCGGCATTGCCCGATACGCCACAACACGCGGCTGGCGATGCGGCTTTCGAGATTGATGCGATAACACAGCGCATACGGGCCGCGAAAGCCGGTACCGCCCTCAACCGCACGCACGTCCTGAGCGCCGAGCGCGGTCAGCTCTTCGGCGAGCACGGCTTCGAGGCCGTGCGGGCAGCTGGCGAAAAAAGTTTGCATGTCAGGGGCCATCAACTATTTCTGGGGTTTTGCCGTTGAAAGTTCGACATAGACCTCGAACTCGATGCGCTGCCAGGGATTGCGCGCTTCCTTCAGCTGGACGATACGCGCTTTCACCGGCGCACCGCGATCCATCTGCCGCGCGACATCGCTGTTTTCGCGGCGCGGAATGTAGCCGAGCATTTCATTGCGCCACAGCACGCGCACGGCATTGGCATCGTGTGGATTCTGCGGTTCCCGCGTGAGTTGCAGGCTGTCGCCGACGCGCATCATGGCCCAGATATCCTTACCTTCGTAATACTGGAAACCCGCCAGCGGCGATTGCTGGACGATGATGCGCGCATCGGCAGCCCAGGCGGGGGCGGACAGCGCCACTAGCAGCGCGAGGATTGCGGAAAGACGGAACATGAATGCTAAAACGGTTTGACGACGACCAGGATGACAATGGCCAGTAGCAGCAGCACCGGTATTTCGTTGAACCAGCGAAACCAGACATGGGAGCGGGTATTGCGCCCTTGTTCGAATTTGCGCAGCAGGCTGCCGCAGGCATGGTGGTAGCCGATCACCATTACGACTAATACCAGTTTCGCATGCAGCCAAGTCCCGCTGATGCCGTACCCCAGCCACAGCCAGAAACCAAACAGCAGCGCCAATCCGGAAAGCGGAGACATGAAGCGGTAGAGCTTGCGCCCCATCAGCAGCAGCCGGGCGCGCGCGGTTGAGTCTTGCTCCATCGCCAGGTTGACCAGGATGCGCGGCAAGTAGAACAACCCGGCGAACCAGGAGATCACGAACAGCAGATGTAAGGATTTGATCCACAGCATGGCGTTATTGATTCTTCCAAAAACATGACAGCACTAATGTGCTAACTGAGCGGCCAACTGGGCAGAGGCATGTTTTTGTCATTATTCATGTAATTCTCAATAGTTTACTTCAGCAGCCGGCGCCGGGTCAGGGCCAGCGCGACATAAAAACCGGCAAGGGCGTAAACGGCGAGCACAGCGATGTGCAACAGCCATGATGGCGGCACATCGCCGTTGACCAGCGGGCGGGCGAGGCTGACAGCATGGGTCAGCGGCAGCAGTTGTGCTGCGACCTGTGCCGCGGCCGGCAACTGGTCGAGCGGGAAAAACACACCGCACAACAGCATCATTGGTGTCACGCACAGCGTGAAGTAGTACATGAAAAAATCGTAACTTGGCGACAGCGCGGTCATGATCAGGCCGAGGCCGGCAAAAGCCAGTCCGGTCAGGAAGATCAGCGGTACCACGGCCAGCGCCAGCGGTGACGGCACCAGTCCGAGCACGGTGGCGACGACCAGTACCGCGCAGCCGGAGAGAAAGCTCTTGCTGGCGGCCCACACCAGTTCGCCGAGCACCACGTCATCCAGCGTCAGCGGCGCATTGAGGATGGCCTCCCAGGTTTTCTGCATCTGCATCCGCGAAAACGCCGAATACATGGCTTCGAACGAGGCACTCATCATGGTGCTGGAGCAGATGATGCCGGCGGCGAGGAAACCGATGTACGACATGCCGTTGACGTCCTCCAGCATGCGGCCGAGGCCGTACCCCAGGCCAAACATGTAGAGCAGCGGATCGGCGAGGTTACCGAGCATCGAAGGGATGGCCAGTTTGCGCCACACCAGCAGGTTGCGCCGCCACAGCTGCGTGAAACGCAGGCTGAATTGCGGCAATGCCCAATGATTTCTGTTGCTCATGTCAGTCGCGCAGTTCGCGGCCGGTGAGTTTGAGGAACACGTCTTCCAGGCTGGCGCGGCGGTGCAGGTAGCGCAAATCACCGCAGGCGTCGAGATCGGTGATCAGCGGCGCCGGGTCATGCGTGTAGCAAAAAATGGTTTCACCGGTGGCCTCGCAGCGTTCGGCGTGCTTGCGGCCAAAACGGTCGGCCCAGTCCGGCGCGCCTTCGCCGTAAACCCCTTCACCGTAAACTTCTATCACTTGCGGTTCGATGTGTTGTGCAATCAGCGACCGCGGTTCACCTTCGGCGATGATTTTGCCGTGATCCATGATCGCGACCCGGCTGCACAGGCGTTCGGCTTCTTCCATGAAATGCGTCGTCAGCAGCAGCGTCTTGCCTTGTTTCAGCAGATTGCGCAGCCGCTCCCAGATCACGTGCCGCGCCTGCGGGTCGAGCCCGGTGGTCGGTTCGTCGAGGAAGATCAGTTCCGGATCATTGATCAGCGCACGCGCCAGCGTCAGCCGTCGCTTCATGCCGCCGGATAGCGTCTGGATGCGCGCGTCGGCACGACTGGAGAGTCCGGCGAATTCAAGCAGGTCGGGGATGCGCGCACGCAGGGTCGTATCGGGAATATCGAAGTAGCGACCGAAAATCAGCAGGTTTTCGCGAATCGTGAAATCCGGATCGAGGTTGTCGAACTGCGGCACGACACCGATGCGCATCCGCGCCTCGCGTGCCTGCTGCGGCACCGGTTTGCCGAGCACGGTGATGCTGCCGCCGTCGGGATCGGTCAGCCCCAGGCACAGCCGCAGCGTGGTGGTCTTGCCGGCGCCGTTGGGGCCTAGCAGGCCGAAACATTCGCCGGGCTGCAGTGCAAAATCCACGCCACAGACCACTTCGCGCTCGCCATACGATTTACGCAGCCCGATGGCTGCCAGCGGCGCGGCGGCGTTCATGCGCAATGGCGCTGGACGATCTGCGCAAGCAGATGCAGTTTGCCGTGGAAAAAATGTTCGCCACCGGGCACCACCACCACTGGCAGTTGCTGCGGCCGTGCCCAGTCGAGCACTGCGGCCAGCGGCACGACATCGTCGACTTCACCGTGGATCACCAGCGTGTCGGCCGGCACCGTGGCGGCCGGAAAACGGTTCACTGCCGGACCGACCAGCACCATTTTTTTGGCTGGCAGGGTTTGCGCAACCCGCGTTTGCACAAAAGCACCGAAGGAAAATCCGGCGAGCAGCAGCGGCAGGTCACCGAAGCGGGAGGTGGCGTAACGCGCGACGGCGAGGAGGTCTTCGGTTTCACCGATGCCCTGGTCGAAGCTGCCAGCGCTGGCACCGACGCCGCGGAAATTCGGCCGGATTGCGACATAACCGAGGCCGAAAAAAGTTTTCGCCAGCGTGGTGACGACCTTGTTGTCCTTGGTGCCGCCCTGCACCGGATTGGGGTGTGCGATCAGCGCAATGCCGCGTCGCGGCTCGCCGGGATCATTGATGTCGGTTTCCACTGCGCCGACCGGGCCGTCAATGACCAAGCGTTCCAGAGTCGACGGCGGCATGGGGCGTAATTCGGTAACAGGCATGGGATGAACGGTCGTGTGCAACGGGACAGCGGCGTTGCGCGGAATAGGATTCCTGGGTCAGATTTTCAGCCGCTCGACGACGCGGCCGTGCTGCAGGTGCTCGCTGACGATTTCGTCAATGTCTTCGCGGTCGACATAGGTGTACCAGACCGCTTCCGGATAAACCACCAGCACCGGACCTTCGTCACAGCGGTCGAGGCAGCCGGCCTGGTTGATGCGCACCTTGCCCGGGCCGGACAGTTTCAGCGCTTTGACTTTCTGCTTGGCGTAGTCGCGCATGTCCTGCGCGCCATGGTCGGCGCAGCAGCGCGCGCCGCCTTCGCGCTGATTGCAGCAGAAAAATACATGGTGTTTGTAGTGGCTCATGGAAAGGCAAACAAAGTGCGATGCACTTGCGGATTATACCCGCTAGCGTCTGGAGTACTTGCGCGCCGAGCCTCGTGCCACGGCTACCGGATATTTGCGCGCGTTGACCGCCATTTTGCGTTGCGCGGCCTGCAGCAGATCGATGCCAAGCACGTCGCTCAGGCGCAGCAGGTAGAGCAATACATCGGCGATTTCTTCTTCGACCGCATGACGTTCACGCCCGGCGAGTTGTGCGCTTTGTTCCGGTGTAAGCCACTGGAAACATTCCAGCAACTCCGCGGCTTCTACGCTGAGCGCCATGGCCAGGTTTTTCGGCGTGTGAAACTGCGGCCAGTCGCGGGCTTCGGCGAAACGACGCTGCCCGGTGCGCAGACTGGCGATGGTGGGGCGTGATGAAGCGGGACGCGGCATGGCGGGTATCCGTGGTTTCAGTAAGTGGAGGGCCGGCGGCCGGTGAGGCTATACAGGGCGAACAACAGCGACAGGAACGGCCACAGGTCCGACAGCGCGCGGGTCATGCTGGTGAAGCTGAGGAAGTGGCTGGCGCGGCCAAGCAGCAGGTACGGCGGTGTCGGTCGATAAGGGTTTTCCGGGATGATATTGACCAGGATCACGGCACCGGCCAGCATCAGCACGGCCAACGCTGCGCGGCCACGGTACGGCAGTCGCGTCAGTACCAGCAACATCACCAGCGCTGCGGCGCAGCCCATGGTGACGCCCGGCGTCAGCCAACTCCACGGATTTGGCGCGCGCAGCAGCAGCGTGGCCGCCGCTATTTTCAGCACACCGGCGCCGGCGAAAATCAGCGCCAGCGCCCGCCAGTAGCCCGCTGCAGTGTCTCGCGCCGCGCAGGCAAGCAGCAAACCGAGGGCGGTGACGTTGAGCATGACCACGCCGGCCTCGGCCGCCAGATACGAGCCGGGGGTGTGCACGAACCACCGCGCCAGGTTGAGGCTGCCGCGCAGGTCACCGTTGCCAAATACGATCAGCGTGGCATGAAGCTGGGTGATCAGCCACAGCCCGGCGAGAATAAGCGCTGCATCTCCCCGTACGCCGCTGACAAACCAGCTTTGGCGCAACTCTGCCATGGTCCGACCCAGGCGTTGTCCCGGCGAAAACAGCAGTGCAATCAGCGCGCCAACCGCACCGCCGCCGCCGTTGACCAGCAGATCCACGTTCGAGGCGATGCGCGACGGCAAGAATTGTTGAGCCGCCTCGAGCGTGAAACTCAAGGCCACGCAGGCGATTGCGGCCAGTGCCACCGCGGTCCGTGTACTCCAGCGTGCGCACAGTGCCAGCGCGAGCAGAAATCCCAGCGGCAGGTAGGCTGCGAAATTGAACAGCACATCATCAACGGTGATCCAGCGTGGCCACGGCTCGAACAGAAAATCACCGAAGCCCCCGGATAAGCCACGCCAGTCAAGGAAGGGTTGCAGGCTGGCGTAGATGATGACCAGAATGTAAGCTAATGCCGCCATGCCGGCCAGCCGCAGACTGTGTGGCGCGGCTGATTGAGAATCCGATGGGTAATCCGGCAGCATCCATGAAATTTTACGACATCTTCAACGGCGACGCCGACGGTATCTGCGCCTTGCATCAATTGCGGCTCGAGCAACCGCGCGCAGCCGAACTGGTGACCGGGACCAAACGCGACATCGCACTGGTTGGGCGGGTCGCGGCACAGGCAGGCGATCAATTGACGGTGCTTGATGTGTCACTGAGAAGCAACGTCGAGGCCGTGCAGCGCGCCTTGGCCAGTGGCGCGAAATTGCAATACTTCGACCATCACGCCGCCGGCGACATCCCGCAGCATCCGCAGTTCCAGGCACACATCGATACCGCGCCCGATGTCTGCACCAGCCTGCTGGTCGACCGCCATCTGGCGGGAAAACACCGCTTGTGGGCCGTGGTCGCCGCATTTGGCGACAACCTGGTCGAATCCGCCGTGCGTGCCGCGCAACCGCTGCTGCTTGATCACACCGAACTCGCGCGCCTGCACGAGCTGGGCGAAGCGATCAACTACAACGCCTACGGCGAAACGGTTGATGACCTGCATTATCATCCCGCGGATTTGTACCGGGCCATCGCGCCCTATAACGATCCGCGGCATTTCATTGTTGACGAACCGGTATTCGAGGTGCTGAAGCAAGCGGGTGCCGAAGATCTTGTTTGCACCGAAGCCGTGTCAGCGGAGTTTGCGACCGATGCAGCGGCGCTCTACATCCTGCCGGATGCGGCGTGGAGCCGGCGTGTCAACGGCGTATTCGGCAATCGCCTGGCGCGGGCCGAGCCGCAACGCGCGCATGCGGTGCTGGTGACCAAAGCCGACGGCTCTTATACCGTCAGCGTTCGTGCGCCGCGCAACAAACCACTGGGTGCAGATGTGTTGTGCCTGGCGTTTACCGGTGGCGGTGGGCGCAAGGCCGCGGCGGGCATCAACGCGTTGCCGCAGCAGGAATTGATGCGGTTTATAGCCTCGTTTCGCAACACTTACAAATAATCAATAAAAACAATAGGTTATGTATTTTCCTCGGGTGAGGCAGCCGACAGTCTGAAGAGATCCATTTCGATTAACCCGAAAGCGGCAATCCACAGCACCGCATCGTAGCCATCCAGCCACGCGCCCTGCGCCAGCCAAGCCAGCGCAACCACGCCCAGCGCGCCATACAAAATCAGCGATACAGTGGTGGCGGTCTTGCGGTAACGGTTGATCAATGAGGGCGCACGAACTTCCAGTTCCAGCACAGCTAGGACGCCGATCCACAACCAGGAATTCGTCGCGTCCAGCCACTCACCTTCGTGGATGAAGCTGAGCGCAGCAAGAGCCACGCTGGCCGTGGCCATCAGCCGCAACAGGTCGAGCACGGCGGCGTTGCGGGTGATGCGTGTCCACAACGGGTAACGGGTTTCGATTTCGAACAGCGCGAGCAGCGCGAACCAGGCCAGCGCATCCAGACCCTGGGAAAAGCGCCCGGCGACCGTGTAAATCCCTGCATTGATCGCGAGCAACGCGAAGATCGCCGGTTTAATCGCAGCAGCGTGCGCCGGTCGCGGCGCCAAGGCTCAGGATACTTTCGCGTGGGGGTGGTGATGCGGCGCAACGCCGTAGCGCTGCGGCAGCAGGGAGCCGATGACCATGCCGGCGATCGACACGGCAAGTCCGATCAGTTGCGGCGGTACCGGGCTTTTTGCCCCGATCAGCAGCTCAACCAGGATCCATGACGTGAGCCCGCCCAGTGTGGCGGCCAGCGCGCCCTGGGTGGTCGCGCGTTTCCAGAAGGCGCCGACCACCAGCGGCACGAAAGCACCCGCCAGCGTGATTTTGTAGGCGGATTCGACCATGTGGAAAATCGATGACTCGGAGTTGAGTGCGAACAGCAGCACCACGCCGGTAAAACAGACGATGGTCACACGCATGATCCACAGGAATTTGCGGTCTGACAGATGCGGGAAATAACTTTTGACGATGTTTTCCGCAAACATCACCGAAGGTGCGAGCAGTGTGGCGGATGAGCAGCTCATGATCGCCGACAATACGGCGCCGAAGAACAGGATCTGCGCAAACAGCGGCGTGTGCTGCAGCACCAGCGTCGGCAGGATTAGCTGTGAATCCTTCTCCAGCAGTTCGGTGAACAGTTTGGGATCGATCAGTGTCGCCGAGTAGGCGATGAACATCGGCACGAAGGTGAAGCAGAAGTAGATTCCTGCGCCGAGCAGCGAGCCGATGATGGCGATTTTCGCGGACTTTGCCGAAGTCACGCGCTGGAACACATCCTGCTGCGGCAGCGAACCCAGCATCATCGTCAGCAGCGCACCGAGGAAGGTCAGCCACATCCACGGATCGGGTGGCGGAAAGAATTCGAATTTGCCCGCCTGCGCGGCATGCTCGATCACCACGCCGGCGCCGCCGGTCATGCCGCTGATGAACCAGGCGATATAGAGCAGCCCGCCCATGCTGACGCTCATTTGCACGAAATCGAGGATCGCCACCGAAAACATGCCGCCAAAGGTGGTGTAGAGCAGCACGATGGCTGCGCCGATGACCATGCCCAGCTCCGGGCTGACTGCACCGTTGGTGATAATGCTGAAAATCAACCCCATGGCCTTGATCTGCGCCGAGACCCAGCCGAGGTAGGAGCCGACGATGCACAGCGAGGTGATGACTTCCACCGTGCGGTTGTAGCGCATGCGGTAGTAGTCGCCGACGGTGAGGATGTTGAGCTTGTAGAGCTTTTTGGCGAAAAACAGGCCGGCGATGACCAGGCACAGTGAGGAGCCGAAGGGATCGGCGACCACGCCGGAGAGGCCTTCCTTGACGAACTGGGCGGAGACGCCGAACACGGCTTCGGCGCCGAACCAGGTGGCGAACACCGTGGCGGTGACCACCGGCAGCGGCAATGACCGGCCGGCGACGGCGAAATCCTTGGTGTTGTGGACGCGAGTTGCAGCCCACAGGCCGATGCCGACCGACACCATCAGGTAAGCAATCACAAACCACAGCAGCATCGCAGGCCCCCTTTTTTCGGGAGATTATAGCCGTGGCCCAGTGACTTACGACAGTAGCTGCAGGGCGATCAAGGCGATCAGCAGCGTGGCAACGACCGCCAGCAGCCAGCCGTTCCGGCGATGCAGGCGCAGCAGTTCCGCGGCCTGTGCACGCAGCACGGCGTCGTGGTCGTGCGCCAGATACTGCTGCACCAGCCGCGGTAACTGCGGCAGCAGTTCGCTCCAGAACGGCAGTTCGTCACCGATGCGACGAGCGAGACCGCGCCAGCCGACCTGTTCCGACATCCAGCGCTCGAGGTAGGGCTTGGCGGTGTTCCACAGGTCTAGATCGGGATCGAGGTCGCGGCCGAGGCCTTCAATATTGAGCAGCGTTTTCTGCAGCAGCACCAGCTGCGGCTGGATTTCGATATTGAAACGGCGTGAAGTCTGAAACAGCCGCAACAGCACCTTGCCGAAGGAGATTTCTTTCAGTGGCTTGTCGAAAATCGGCTCGCACACCGCGCGGATCGCGGTTTCAAATTCCTCGACCCGGGTGCCCGGCGGGGCCCAACCTGATTCGACATGGACTTCGGCGACGCGGCGGTAGTCGCGGCGGAAAAAAGCGATGAAATTTCGCGCGAGATAGTGTTTGTCGACATCGGTCAGCGTACCCATGATGCCGAAATCGAGCGCGACATACTGGCCGGCGGGCGTCACCAGGATGTTGCCGGGGTGCATGTCGGCATGAAAAAAACCGTCGCGGAATACCTGGGTGAAAAAAATCTCCACACCGATGCGGGCGATGCGCGGAATATCGACGCCCTGCGCGCGCAAGGCGTCCACGGCGGATACCGGCGTGCCGTGCATGCGCTGCATGACCATGACCCGGGTCGAGCAGTAATCCCAGTGGATTTCGGGAACTGCGAGCAGCGGTGAATCGAGGAAATTGCGCCGTAGCTGGTTGGCGTTGGCGGCCTCACGCATCAGATCGAGTTCGTCGTCGAGGTGGCGCGCGAACTCGGCGACCACTTCGCGCGGCTTCAACCGCTTGCCGTCGGACCACAGCAGCTCAAGCAGCGCTGCGCCGGCATCGAGCAGCGCGACATCCTTGGCGATGATCGTGGCGATGCCGGGGCGCAGCACCTTGACCGCGACTTCGCGACCGTCGGGAAGCGTGGCGAAATGCACCTGGGCGACGGATGCGCTGGCGACAGGCTCAATATCAAAACGGGTGAACACTTCTGCCGCCGGTTTGCCGTAGGCCTCATGCAGTATTTGCAGAGCTTCGGCGCCGGGGAACGGCGGCACATGATCCTGCAGCTTGGCGAGTTCTTCGGCGATGTCCGACGGAATCAGGTCGCGGCGCGTCGATAACACCTGGCCAAATTTGACGAATATGGGGCCCAGTGTTTCCAGCGCCTGGCGCAGGCGTACTGCGCGCGGCGCTGACAGGTCGCGCCAGAACAGCAGGGTGCCGACGATGAGGCGCGGTGTGCGCACGCGTTCATGCCCGAGCAGGAACTCGTCGAGCCCGAAGCGCAAAGCGACGCGCAGGATTTTCAGCAGGCGAAAGATACGCACCTGCGCATTCTAACCGGCCGTGCAGAAAGGGACGAAAGGAGAGGGCGGAAATGAGGGCAGGAAATGAAAGGTAGGAACTACAGGGCAGGAAATACGGCCGGTAAAACAGCAGCCGGTCAGCGCTTGTGCAACAGCTCGATGCGTTTTTCGAGGCGGGCGGTGTCGTCGCGGAGCAGGTCGACGTCGGCGGTAAAGCGCGTGACATCCTGTTTTGCTGCGATCAGCGGTTGTTCTTCGGTCCAGTATTCGGCGAAGGAATGCGCCAGGTTGTCGCCGCTGGCCTGTGCCCAGCGCTGCAGCGTGCGACCGGATTCAGCGATGCGGTGTGCCGCGGTGTCGCCAACGACTTTTGACAAATCTTCCTCGGCGTCCCAGCGCAGGTGTTGCCACAGGTGGTGGATCGTGCCGGCAAGCGCGGTATCGCCGTCAATGATGACGTCGCGCCACATACTGTCATCCCGTGCCGCGACGCGCAGCATCAGGCCCGGGGTCAGCGTCAGCGTGACTGCGGGGGTTGCATCTGCGGTGGCGGGCGTTACTTCACCGCTGTCGAGCACGGTGAGGCGGGTGACAAAAGGTAAGCAACGAAATGTGGCTGTTTTGCCGGCGTGCGGTTTGAGCGCATCGCGCGCCCACACGTTAGCGCGCAGCAGGTGGTTTAGCGGGGCACCGGCAAATGCGTCAAACATGAACGGTGATCAAGAAGCAAAGAATAAAGAAAGGGCGGCCGTCACGCCGCCCCGTTCGCGATATCAGCCTTGCTGAATGCCGGAGACCAGCCAGCCCGTTGCACCGCGCAGCGGTTTTTCGAGGTGCCAGATTTCGGCGAACGCTTGCGGCTCGGCGCCGGCGTCTTCGCGGATCAGCCCGGAGAAATGCACGCTGACGATGTAGAGCAGGCCTTCGGTGGTGACGTCGAGTATTTCCGATTCCAGCGTGACCACTTCGGTTTTACCTTGTGCCGCGGCTTCGGTCTGCCACTGTTCCTGCACACCGGCCAGCACATCAGGGGTCAGGAAGTCGGCCAGCGCCGTGCTGTCGCGGGCATCGTTGGCTTCCTGCAGACGCACGAAGTTCAGCCGCGCATGGCGCAGGAATTCGGTGGCGTTGAAATCGGCAGGCCAACGACTGGCCGTTGTTGCAGTCGCGGTAGTGGCTGCGACCGAATGTGCTGCTGCGCTGCTGCCCGGCACCGCCGACAGAGGTTGCGGTTCGTTGCCTTGTCCGCTACCGGCATACTGCAGCGGCGGGTTGGCGGCGCGCCCGCGCAGCGCGCGGAATACCATGACGGCGACACCTGCCAGCGCAGCCGCCAACAACAAGCCCATCAGCGCGCCGCTGATGCCGTTGTTCATGAACAGCGCCATCAGTCCGGCGCCGAGTGCGAGGCCGGCCAGCGGGCCCAGCCATTTGTTGCCGGTCGCAGCAGCGGCGGCCGGTTGTTGTGCAGGTGTGCCGGCGGCTTGCTGTTGCTGTTGTTGCGCCGGGGCTTTGGGTGTTGCTTGTTGCGTTGTATTGCGCTGCATGCCCAGGCTTTTGCCACCGCCAAGGCGTTTCGCCGCTTCTACATCAACTGCTACCAGCCCGAGGCTGAGCGCTGCAATCAACGCCATCAGAAATTGTTTCATGGTGTCCTCCATTTCGCATCAAGCAGCCATTATAGCGAGGCGCTGCCGTTACAAGCATTAAGAAAAATAATAAATAAAATCAATAAGTTATGCATTGCCTGCGACAGGAAAAACCGTTGTGGATCAAGCGCTTGGGCGGCTCCCCGGGCAGATCAGAAACGGATACCGCGATGCAGCGCGACCACTCCTGCCGCAAGATTGAAATATTCCACACGCTCCAGCCCTGCGTCCTGCATCATTTTTTTCAGCGTTTCCTGGTCCGGATGCATACGGATGGATTCCGCGAGATAACGATAACTGTCGGCATCATCGGTGATGAGTTTGCCGAGCCGCGGCAGCACCTGGAAGGAGTAGGCGTCATACAGCGGCGCCAGCGGCTGCCATATGCGCGAAAATTCGAGCACCAGCAAGCGCCCGCCCGGACGCAGCACGCGGTGCATCTCAGCGATTGCAGTGTCCTTGTGTGTCATGTTGCGCAGGCCGAAAGCGACGCAGACGCAATCGAAGTGTTGATTCGGAAACGGCAGCTTCTCCGCATCGCACTGCACGGTCGGCACGATCAGGCCGGCATCGAGCAGGCGGTCGCGGCCGCGCAGCAGCATCGGGCCGTTGATGTCGGTGATGATCACCGACCCGCGGGAGCCGACGCGCTGCGCGAATAGCTGTGTCAGGTCACCGGTGCCGCCGGCGACATCGAGCACGCGTTCGCCCGGACGGGTCATGCTTTGTTCGACGGCAAAGCGTTTCCACAGCCGGTGCAGGCCCGCCGACATCAGGTCGTTCATCAGGTCGTAACGCGAGGCGACCGAGTCAAAAACCTCGCCGACCTTGCGCGCCTTTTCGTCCTCGGCAACTTTCTGAAAACCGAAATCGGTGGTTTTGGTCATGGCATGCGTTTGGTAACTGGTAACTGGTAACTGGTAACTGGTAACTGGTAACTGGTAACTGGTGATTGGGATAGATGCGGGATCTGGCATTCAGGATCGTTTTTTACCACTTACCACTTACCAATTACCAGTCACCATTTACCACCTAGGCCTCTCTGGAGGCGCCGGCGTCCTGCAGGCGGACCAGATACTGCTGCCACATTTTTTCCTGCTCCAGGCCGTAGTTGTGCAGCAGGTCCCAGGAATAGATGCCGGTGTCGTGGCCGTCGGAAAAACGCAGCTGGATGGCGTACTGGCCCACCGGTTCGACGGCGGTGATGGTGACGTCCTTCTTGCCGGCCTGCAGTACTTCCTGTCCGGGACCGTGACCGCGCACTTCGGCGGAAGGCGAGTAGACGCGCAGGAATTCACAGGGCAGGCGGAAGGTTTTGCCGTCGGCAAAGGAAATTTCCAGCGCCCTCGTGGCCTGGTGCAGGGTGATTTCGGTGGGTTGAGGCACGCTTTTGCTGAGTCCAGCCATATCGGGTTGTTCCAGAAACGGTATCGTCACCACATCATAACCGAGACCGGCAAGAGCGAATAATCCACTTTAAATGCAGCAACTTAGGCGCGCCTGTTGGCGGACTGTCATATGCCTGTAACAACAGGGTCATAATATCGGCAGCATGAAATCATGCATGGAGCACACATGGCCGCAACGATATTGGTAGTCGAGGACGAGCCGGCGATACAGGAACTGGTCGCCTGTAACCTGGAACTGGCCGGGCATCGCACATTGCGCGCCGATTCCGCCGAGCAGGCGTTGCGCATGGTGCGCGACGAGTTACCCGACCTGATCGTACTTGACTGGATGCTGCCCGGTATCAACGGCATCGAATTCGCGCGCCGCCTGCGCAGTGACAAACGCACTCAGACCGTGCCGCTGATCATGCTGACGGCGCGGGCGGAAGAGCAGGACAAGCTGGCGGGCCTCGAAACCGGCGCTGACGATTACATTACCAAGCCGTTTTCGCCGCGTGAACTCAATGCGCGCGTCAAGGCGGTACTGCGGCGGCGTTCGCCGGAGGCTACTGACGATGTCATCGAAGTCACGGGCCTGAATCTCGATCCCGCCAGCCATCGTGTGACCGGCAATGGCACATCGCTGCCGCTGGGACCCACCGAATTCCGGCTCTTGCATTTTTTCATGACCCACGCCGAACGCGTCTACTCGCGGGTGCAGTTACTGGATCAGGTGTGGGGAGATCATGTGTTTGTCGAGGAACGCACGGTGGATGTGCATATCCGGCGCCTGCGCAAGGCGCTGGAGCCCTCCGGCCACGATGCGTTGATCCAGACCGTACGCAGCTCGGGATACCGCTTTTCGGTGAATTGAGCGTGATGCTTGAAAGTGATGCGTTAAGCGTGCGAATCCGGCGCGATATCACCGTGCGATAATCGGCGTTCAAAAGGAAGCAGGGTGGACGCAGGGTTGAACACTATCTGGCTCCAGGCAGCATGGCGCCTCGCGGCAGCGGCAGGTGTGAGCCTGCTGTTTTGGCCGATTTCCGGGGACACTGCGGCGCTGGGTTTGTTTGCAGCGTTGTTGCTGATCATGCTGTTGCAACACCTGCGGCATCTCGCGCGGTTGTCGCAGTGGCTGATGGATCCACGGCCCGAGGCATTGCCCGACAGCTCCGGCCTGTGGGAAAACGTGTTTGCCGCGTTTTATCACCTGCTGCGTCGCCAGCGGCGCAGTGAATCCCGCCTCACCGCAACATTGCAGGATTTTCGCCTGGCGGGCATGGCGATGCCCGACGGCCTGGTCATCGTCGATGGCAGCAATCAGGTCGAATGGTGCAATCCCAAGGCCGAGCTGCATTTCGGATTGGATGCGGCGCGCGATGTCGGACAACTGATCACCTACCTGGTGCGGCAACCGCAGTTTGCAGAAGTGCTGGATGCGGAAGGGTACGCCGAACCGTTGACGCTGCGCAGCGCGCGCGAAGGCGATCTGATCCTGTCAGTGTTGATCGTGCCCTATGAAGCCAACCGCAAACTGATCATCAGCCGCGACGTAACCGACCGTGAGCGCGTCGAAACCATGCGCCGCGACTTTGTCGCCAACGTGTCGCACGAGCTGCGTACGCCGTTGACGGTGATCGGCGGTTTCCTCGAAACCATCGCCGACATGGAAACGCCGAACCCGGAACTGATCCGCCGTTCAGTGCCGATGATGAGCGAGCAGGCAAAACGCATGCAAAGCCTGGTCGAGGATCTTCTGGTGTTGTCGCGGCTGGAATCAGCCGGCAATCCCGCACGCGAGGAGCCGGTGAATGTGCCGGACATTGCGCGCGCGCTGTATCACGATGCGCTCGCGCTGTCGGCGGGCCGCCACAAGGTGACGCTGCTGCTTGAAAGCGCGGCGTGGGTCAGCGGCGCCGAAGAGGAATTGCGCAGCGCGTTTGGCAACCTGGTGAGCAATGCGATCCGCTATACGCCGGCCGGCGGTGAAGTCAGGTTGTCGTGGAAGGCGGACGGCACGAATGGTAATGAAGGCGCGGTGTTTGCGGTGCGCGATACCGGCATCGGCATCGCAGCACAACATGTGCCGCGCCTGACCGAACGCTTTTATCGGGTGGATCGCGGGCGCTCGCGCGAGACCGGTGGCACCGGCCTCGGTTTGGCCATCGTCAAACACGTGGTCAACCGGCATGCCGCGCGGCTGGAAGTGACCAGTGAACCGGGGCGCGGCAGTTGTTTCAGTGTGGCGTTTCCCGGCGCCCGCGTCATTGGTCGCAGTTCGACTGAAGAACCTGCCGAAGCGCGGTCGGCCTGAACGTCAGGTCAGCCGGCTTGTTTTAATTCCGTGGCAAGCGCCAGCGCCAGCTGCGCCGCATCCGCGCCGCTCCGCGCAGCAGTTCCAGGACGCAGGCGGACTCCCCAGATCGGCTGCGGGAAATGCGGATCATCGGCAAAACGCGGTATGACATGCCAGTGTAGGTGCGCCACCATGTTGCCCAGGCTGGCGAGGTTGATCTTGTCCGGATGCATCGCGGCGCGCAGCACCCGCTCCACGGCAAACACGACGCGCATGCAATGTTCGCGGTCGGCCGGGTCGAGATCGCTCATTTCGCGGATGTGTGCATTCCAGATCACGCGGCAGAAACCCGGATAACCCGGTTCATCGACATACACAGCGCAGCAGCGTGCGTCCTGCCACAGCAGCGTACCGCCCGGCGCTGCGCAGAGTTCACATTTCATCAAAGTTTTCCATGGAACAGCCACGCTGCGGCCCGATACGCCACGTCCGTGGCCTGTGCAACCGCAGCTTCACGCCAGGCTGGCGCAGCAGGACACAGGGCTTCCAGCAGGCGGCGTTTCGCGGGATGTTCGGTATGGCCATCGCCGTAATGATGCCAGCGATTCTCCTCACGCAGCGCGTGCAGCACGCGCAGTGCCGACCGGGTACCGATTTCCTGCAGCACGAATTCAACGCGGGTGCCAGGCAATACGCGGGGTAGTGCAGAGCCCAGGCTGCCGCGCACCGTGTAGGCACCGGGTGTCGTGTTGCCACCGGCCAACGGGCGTTGCAGCGCGCGGCTCAGTATCGGCAGCGCTGTCGTACCGACGCCCGGTTCGATCAGCAGTGTATCCCCGGCGTACGGGCCCAGTCCGGTGTGCAGGTCGATGGCAATCAGGGTTTCTGCAGAACCCAGTTGCGCCTGCAGCCAGTCGATGAACAGGCGCGGCCCGGGCTGCAATTCTGCGCCGCCGTAAAACAGCCCGCGCGGATAACGGTGCTGGCCGTGGGCAATGGCCTGACGCACCGCACGCACACCGTGACGCAGGCCGGCCACGCTCAAGCGCAGCGCAAATGCATCGCGCTCAGGCGGCGAGGCGGGATTGAGCAGGGCGTCGAGTCGTTTGTATAACGGCGGTGCGCCGGTCCAGATGCCGTTGTCGAGGTGAAAATTGCGGTTGAGATCGACATTGTGTTCGTTGGCGCGGCGCAGCCATGCCATGCCATAGGGATTGAGTACATGCACGAGAATCAACGCGCCGTCAGCGGGCAATGCTGGTGGTGCGGCGAGCAAGGCCAGCTGTGCCGCTGATCCGGCAAAAGCCTCCACGCCGTGAACGCCGCTGATGTGCAGCACGACATGCCGCGGCCGGTGGGCGCCCAGCCACGCGAGATCGATAGTCAGAGTTTCGTCGTGGGGACCTCGTGCAGCGAGCGGCAACGCATCCAGGGCAGCGCCGGCACGCAGCGCCGCTGCGCGGAAACGCAAGCGTGCGCCGGCATAGTCCGACGAGAAAAAATCTGCGCCGGAGGTGCTTGTGCGGGACGGGACCCGCTCAAGCGGCAGTGAAGGTTGCGCGCTCGAAGTTGGAGCCACTGTCAATCAGGGCGGTGAGGCGGATCGGGCGCGGCCTGCCGTCTTCGAACATGTCAAGCACGCGGCTGGGCGCATAGGTGCCAGGACTGACGATGATGGACGACGGTTCATTGCCGGAGCCGCCGTCGAGCAGCAGAGCGCGGTCGTAGGGCTTGTCGATGTTCGATATGCGTGCCGCGACGGCTTGGACTTTGGCGCGCAGCAGCTGGAAGCCGAGCCAGGTGGAGCCGTCGTTTTCGATCACCAGGCGATGCGCGACACCGAGAAAGGTTTTGCCGTTGGGGGCAACCAGGCCCAGCAACTGATTGTGGGTCAATCGCGTAGCATTCGACGGATGGTTGCATTTGCCGAGGATGCCGGTGGTGCTCTGATTGACGACAGTCCAGGTTTCCAACGTGCGGCTGCGCACCGAGGCCTCGCCTACAGAGGGGCCGTCCACCCGCTCGAATCCGGCCATGTCGAAGCGTGCCCGCGATGACAGGCCGGCGTCCGGTGGCGCGAACGGTTTGCCGCTGAGATTGAAATGCATGGCAGCGATGGTGCCCGACATCAGCACATTGAATGCGGCGGTTTTACGCTCGTCGCCCCGGCCCGTTCCGGGTGCCAGCCATTCGGTATGCAGGTTGAGGATCAATTTTTCACAGATGTCCCGTGGTACCAGGCCGAGGCCAAGTTTGTCGGGGCTTTGTGTTTTGAGCGCGATTGCGGATTGCCGCAGCTTGTCACCGATTTTTTCGATATCGAGATAGCGCAGGTTGTCGCCGGTGAGATTTTTCAGGCGACGCGCGCCTTGCGCCGAACCGAGATCCACGGCCAGCGCCATTTCCCGATTGGCGACCACCGGCGCTTTGGACAGGCTGCCCAGCGCAACCCACTGCGCCAGCGCCCGGTCCACGGTGTTCATCTGCAGCAGCGACAGGGAATCCGGGTTTGCGCGCTGTGCGAGAACGATTTGCAGATAAGCCAGGTTGACGGTGCTGTGACCGTCGCCCTCGGTGACCGGGGTGTCGGTGACCTCGGCGCTTTCGGCAAAGGCGTAGAGGCGATGCAGTTGTTCCCACAGCGCGCCGGGCACCGCGTGATAGGCGCGATTGTGCGCGATCATCGCAAACCCGGTGCAGCGCAGTGCGCGATAACAGACCAGATCGGCATGTTCGGCCAGATCCGGTGCGGCCCCGGCCATGTCGGCAATCAGCGATTCGTAGGCGTCAGCCAGCACGCGCCAAAGCGCGATGCTGCGCTCGAAAATTTCCCGGGTGTCGTTGTCGAAAGGCACCGGCTGGCCCCAGTATTCTTTGCTGCGCGTACGCTGGGTTTCCAGCGCGGTATTGCGCAGGGTTTCAAGAATCTGCAGCCGCTCGTTGCCGGGAATCCTGGCGTCGACCAGCAGTTTCAGTTGGGTCAGCAACTGCGCCTGGCGTTGCGCGGGTAGCGTGGTGGCGACCAGCGCGAGAAACGTTTCCGTTCCCGCAAGGGTGGCTATTTTGAGAAGTCCTGGTGTGGCGCTCAAGACGGTGGCCATGGCGTATCCCGGTCAGATTGGGTACGCATTATTCCGATTGGAAGAAAAGAGGGGCAAGTGAATATGTCACATGTCGCCGATTCACGACAGCCCGCACATTTTTTTGCTTGCATCCTGTGCCAAATCACACGCATTACAGCCATTACAGCAGTACCCGCTCGATGCCGCCGTTGTTTGCTTTTGCCACGTAACTTTCCATCCAGTCGGCGCCGAGCAGGTGGCGCGCCATCTCCACGACGATGTAGTCGGCCTCAATATCCGCGTCCTGATTGTAGCGCGCCAAGCCCTGCAGGCACGAGGGACAGGATGTCAAAATTTTCACTTTGGCTCCGGCGTCGTCGCTGCGTAACTGCGCTGCGCCGCGGCGCAATTCTTCCTCCTTGCGGAAGCGCACCTGTGTCGAGATGTCGGGCCGGGTCACGGCCAGCGTCCCGGCTTCGCCGCAGCAACGCTCGCTCAGCGTCACAGGTGCTGCCATCAATGTGTTGACCACTTTCAGCGGCGCGTGGGTTTTCATCGGCGTGTGGCAGGGATCGTGGTACATGTAACGCGTACCAGTGACCCCCTCGAGTTTTACGCCGCGTTCGAGCAGGTATTCGTGGATGTCGAGCAGCCGGCATCCCGGAAAGATTTTGTCGAACTCGTATTTTTGCAGCTGGTCCATGCAGGTGCCGCAGGACACGATCACGGTTTTGATGTCGAGGTAATTCAGTGTGTGTGCGACGCGGTGGAACAGCACGCGGTTGGCGGTGGTGATGGCCTGCCCCTTGGCCTCTTCGCCGGCGGCGGTCTGCGGGTAGCCGCAGCACAGGTAGCCCGGCGGCAGTACGGTTTGCACGCCGAGGTCGAACAGCATCGCCTGTGTGGCGAGCCCGACCTGGCTGAACAGTCGTTCCGAGCCGCAACCGGGGAAATAGAACACGGCGTCGGAATCCTCCGTGACTTTGGCCGCATCACGGATCACCGGCACCATGCGCGCGTCTTCGATGTCGAGCAGCGCGCGCGATGTTTTTTTCGGCAGCTTGCCGGGCATCGGCTTGTTGATGAAGTGGATCACCTGCGTGCGCACCTGCGGTTTGCCGATGGTGGCTGGCGGGCGGCGTGTCTGCTGCCTGGCAAGGCCCAGTGCTTTAGCCACGCCGTGGGCGACGCGCTGTACTTTGAATCCCCAGTCGATCATCAGCTTGCGCGTGATATTGATGGTGCGAGGATCAGTGGCGTTGAGGAAAAACATGGCGGCTTTCGCGCCGACGTTGAAACGTTTTTTGCCACGCTGACGCAGGAAATTGCGCATGACGACCGACACGTCACCAAAATCAATGTCCACCGGACAGGGGTTCAGGCACTTGTGGCAGATCGTGCAATGGTCGGCAACATCGCTGAATTTGTCAAAATGCTCCAGTGAAATGCCGCGCCGGGTTTGCTCCTCATAGAGAAAGGCTTCGATCAGCAGGCTGGTGGCGAGGATTTTGTTGCGCGGGCTGTAGAGCAAGTTGGCGCGCGGCACGTGCGTCGCGCATACCGGTTTGCATTTACCGCAGCGCAGGCAATCCTTGATTGAATCGGCGATGGCGCCGACGTCGGAATGTTCGAGGATCAGGCTTTCGGCGCCGAGCAGCGAAAAACTCGGTGTGTAGGCGTTGGTCAAATCCGCCGCAATTGTCCCGTTACGCAGCAATTTGCCCTTGTTGAAACGGCCATGCGGATCGACCCGGTCCTTGTAGGCCTGGAATGCCGCAACGCGTTCCGCCGGCAGAAACTCGAGCTTGGTGATGCCGATGCCATGTTCGCCGGAGATGACACCGTCCAGCGACTCGGCTAGCCGCATGATGCGCGCAACGGCGTCGGCGGCCTCCTGCAACATGGTGTAGTTGTCGGAGTTGACGGGGATGTTGGTATGCACATTGCCGTCGCCGGCGTGCATATGCAGCGCGACGAACACCCGTCCGCGCAGCGCCTGGCGGTGCGCGGCGTCGATGGCTTCGACGACTTTGGCGAATGGCCGTCCGCTGTAGATATCGGCCAGATGCGCGCGCACTTCCTCTTTCCACGATACGCGAACGGCAAGGTCCTGCAGTATTTGGAACAGCGTGGAAGAAAGTGAGGAGTGAGGAGTAATGAGTGATGAGTAGAATTCCCAGGAGTCGCCACGACTTTCTTGCAACTTCGAAAGTGGCGTGTCGATCTGGTCAAGCAGCCATTGCCAGCGCCCACGGGTCTCGGCGATCAGCGATTGTGCGCGTTCAGTGCGGTCACCGATCACCTCGGCAGCAGATACCGGCGGATCCTGCGGTATAACCGGAAGTTCACCGGCCAGCAGTGCTGCGACCGCGTCGAGGATGCGCAGCTTGTTGCGGATCGACAGTTCGATATTGATGCGTTCAATGCCGTCGGAATAATCGCCGAGCCGCTCCAGCGGGATTACTACATCCTCGTTGATCTTGAAGGCGTTAGTGTGGCGCGCAATCGCCGCAGTACGCGCGCGATCCAGCCAGAAGGTCTTGCGCGCTTCGGCTGAAACGGCAATGAAGCCCTCGGCGCCGCGCGCATTGGCCAGACGCACCACCTGCGACGCGGCTGCTGCGACCGCATCCTCATTTTCGCCGACGATGTCGCCGACCAGCACCATTTTTGGACGACCTGCACGGCGTGACTTGGTGGCATAACCCACCGCTTTCACATAACGGTGGTCAAGGTGTTCCAGCCCGGCGAGGATGGCGTCGGGATTGCCGTCGAGGTAACGTTTGATTTCGACGATGGACGGCACGGCTTCGCGCACCGCGCTGAAAAATTCGAGGCAGACCGTGCGAATCGCCGGCGGCATGCGGTGCAGTACAAAAGTGGCTTCGGTGATGATGCCGTCGCAGCCCTCTTTCTGGATGCCGGGCAGTCCGCCCAGCACCTTGTCCGTGACGTCCTTGCCGAGTCCGCGCTTGCGGAAGGTCGAGCCGGGGATTTCGAGGATTTCCGGAACGCCAGCGGGCGTCTTGCCGTCGCGGGCGTAACGCGTGACACGAAAACGGGCGACGGCGATGTCATGAATCTTGCCGAGATTGTGGTCGAGACGCTCGACCAGCATCCACTGTGCGTCCGGCGTCACCATTTTCCATGAAGCCAGATTGTCCAGCGCAGTACCCCACAACACGGCTTTTTTCCCGCCGGCGTTCATCGCCACGTTGCCGCCGATGCAGGAGGCATCGGCTGAAGTCGGATCGCAGGCAAACACCAGTCCGGCTTTTTCGGCGGACTCCATTGCGCGCCGAGTAACAACACCGGCGCCGCAGCGCAGTATGGAAACCGGTTTGGCGGTGCCGGGCAGGCTGGCCAATTCGATGGCGGCCAGAGCGTCGAGTTTTTCGGTGTTGATGACAGCCGAGAGGCGGGTCAATGGAATGGCGCCGCCGGTATAGCCGGTGCCGCCCCCGCGCGGAATGATGGTCAGGCCGAGTTCGATGCAGGCGGCGACAATATCTGCAACCTCGTCCCCGTTGTCCGGGTTGATGACCACAAAGGGATATTCAATGCGCCAGTCGGTGGCGTCGGTGACATGGGACACCCGCGCCAGCCCGTCGAACTGCACGTTGTCGCGGCGGGTCACACGGGTCAGGCGCGCGAGGGTGCGCCGGCGCAGTGTCAGTGTTTCTTCGAACTCCGCTTCGAAATCATCGACCGCAGTTTGCGCCGCCGCCAGCAGTTCGGCGACGCGCTGATCAGGGTTTTCTCGCCGTGCCTCGATCCCGGCCAGCCGGTTGCGCATCCCTGCCACCAGCGCGTTGCGGCGTTTGCGGTTGCTCAGCAGGTCATCCTCGATGTATGGATTGCGCTTGACCACCCACATGTCGCCGAGTACTTCGTAGAGCATTTTTGCCGAGCGACCGGTGCGGCGCTGCGCGCGCAGTGAGTTGAGCAGATCCCAGCGCTCAGCGCCGAGCAGCCGGATCACGATCTCGCGGTCGGAGAACGAGGTGTAGTTGTAGGGGATTTCCCTGAGGCGGGCGGTCATGGGGACAATGAGGAATGCAGAGTGTTAAGTGAGGAGCGGAATGAAGAGCGGAAACCCGCGGCGCGCCGAGTGCGCGATGACTGGGATACGAGCAGAAACAGAATATTAGCGCAATGCAGCAATGCCGGCATTACACGACGAGCGCGGCGATCACCCAGTAGCGGAGAAATTTGCCCACCGCGATGAACAATGCGCACCACCAGGCATTGAGCCGCAGCCAGCCCGCGGCCACGCACAGCGGATCGCCCAGCAACGGCACCCAGGACAGCAGCAGGGCCGGGCTGCCCCAGCGTTTTACGGTGTCCTGGCCCTTGAGCGGCTTGGTGGGTGGAATCAGGCGGCCGATCAGGTAGGAAGACAGGCCGCCCAAAGTATTGCCGAGGGTGGCCACCGCCAGTGCGGGCCAGAACTGGTCGGGATGCAGTTTCAGCACGCCAAACAGCACGGCTTCCGACCCCCCGGGCAACAGGGTGGCGGCCAAAAAGCTGCTGACAAACAGTGCGCCTAAGGTGACGGGGGCATCCACCGCTGGTTGAACCTTGAAATCCTGATTTGAACAAGGGCGCCGGGTTCTTTAAACTCCCGTGTTCCCCGTCCGGATAAAGTTGGACAAACAGCAGGGCTAAAAGACCGCCGACATGAGCGCATTGATTTCCGAAGAATACCGCAAGATGCAGGAAGAACTGCACCAGAACCCCAATTACGGCGTGGCCTCCGTGCAGTACGCGCCCATCGTAGTCCAGGTTCTCGATCAGGTGCATCCTGCGGAGTTGCTGGATTACGGCGCCGGAAAAGGGCGTTTGGGTGAAACCCTGAAGACACTGATGCCGAATCCGCCGCAGATCCGTCATTACGACCCCGCGCGCCCGGAATGGGCGGCGACCCCGCAACCCGCGCCATTCGTGACCTGCATTGATGTGCTGGAGCATATTGAACCCGACTTGCTCGACAATGTGCTCGATGATCTGCAGCGTGTGACGGCGGGCTACGGGGTTTTTACCGTACACACCGGTCCGGCGGTCAAAGTGCTGGCCGACGGTCGCAACGCACATTTGATCCAGGAGCCGCCCGACTGGTGGCTGCCCCGCTTCATGAGCCGTTTTGAGCTGGTGATGTTCCAGGCCATGCCGCAGGGATTCTGGGTGGTGGTCAAGGCCAGTGATGCCAAAAAATTCCGCGAGCCCGTTGCCGGCAAGTCCGGCGGTTTGCTCAGACACGCGCTCGGATCTGTTTTTCGTTCGTAGTTTTGTTTGCAATCGTTTTCTCCTCCCCATTTAAGGAAAAACAAGATGAGTTATGCCATTGATTTCCCCGGCGTGATCACGCTGCCCGTGGTCGAGAGCAACAAGGCGTTTCCGGTCGGGCGCATTTACTGCGTCGGGCGCAATTACGCCGAACACGCCCGTGAAATGGGCCATGACCCGGATCGAGAGCCGCCGTTCTTTTTCATGAAACCGGCGGATGCCATCGTCGCCAACGGCGCAACGATTCCCTATCCGCAGGCCACCAAGGACTTGCACCATGAAATCGAGATGATTGTCGCGATCGGCAAGGGCGGCGCTGACATACCAGTGGAGAAGGCGCTTGATCACGTGTTCGGTTATGGCGTTGGTCTGGACATGACCCGCCGCGATCTGCAGGGCGAAGCGAAAAAAATGGGACGGCCATGGGAAATGGGCAAGGCGTTCGATAATTCCGCGCCGTGCACCGCGCTGAAAACCGTGGCCATGGTTGGCCATCCGGCGAAGGGCGCGATCTGGCTGAAGATCAACGGTCAGGTGAAACAGAAGGGTGATCTGGCGGACCTGATCTGGAACATTCCTGAAACGATTTCCTACCTGTCCAAGCTGATTACGCTGCAGCCCGGCGACATCATCATGTCGGGCACACCGGCCGGGGTCGGCCCCGTGCAGCGCGGCGACAAACTGGAAGGCCATGTCGAAGGCGTTGGCGAGCTGACCGTCAGCTACGCGAAGTAATGCCGGAATAGGAAAGCTCCCCGGGGACGAGGCACTGGTTGACCTTATACCTCAGGCAAAAAAAACGCACCCGTATCAAACGGGTGCGCTTTTACAATCATTTAAATCAATCCGACTTCTCTTAGGCTGCGCCTGAGAATGTCGATGCCATCATTTTCATTCTGGGTCGGCCCAGAAAGTTTCGGCCATACTGCGACTTCTATTTGCTGCTTTTAGCGGTAACGCCTTCTGGTGCGGCGCTGGGGAATGTCGAGGCCATCATTTTTCTGTCCATGAACTGCGCCCTGGTCAACATGCCTTTTTTCGGGCCATCCATCCGGTCGTACTGGGCGCCCATGTGATCCATGTACTCCTGGCGGCTGACCATACCGTCCTTGTTGGTGTCCATCATCTTCATTCTGGATTCGGTCCAGAACATTTCACTCATACTGCCACGATTACTCCCGCCGTCTTCGCTTGCAGCGCTGGGGGTCTTGACTGAGGGCATTGGCTGCGAAGATTGGGAAGCTGCCGGGGTCGACGCCAGCAACGCCAGAGTCATGACGCCGAGCGTGGTTACGACTTTAAATTGCTTGAACATGATTATTCACCTCTTGAATGGTTAAAAACGGCTTGGGTTAAATGTGGGCCTGCCTTGTGTTGACTTGATCTGTTACGCACAGATTTCTTGGGAGCATGCTCTTGCCGAACCGGCAGATTCACTTGCAGCCTGGTGAGCCCGCAGCCATGCTGCTACAGCTATGAATGGGTCTGCGAACCGCGGGTGTGCCAACCACGGTTCTGCGAACCATGCCTTAGCCGCCATCTACGCATCTTTTTCATTTGATGTATGGGTTTAGTAACTACAAATTACTATGGCAATGTGGAGGATGGAGAACATCGCCCCCCCTTGTATGTGCGTTACCGCGCATGATCCTGTTGGTTTGTCCAGGTATTTCTGAGCCATTTATTTCCAGGCCATTGGTCACAGGGCGCGGTACCCTGACGAATGGAATGGCAAGGCGCGCTGAATTGATCAGCGTCAGGCCAGTCTTTGGCGCGGCCGGATGTGAGTGTTGACCGGCCCCAGGGCTGGCGGCAGGCTTCGGTGAAGCTGCTCGGTTTCGTGGACTCCGCAATCGTTGGCAGGAGCCATTCTGCTGATTTCAGATCGGATCCGAAAATCAGCGCACATCGTATAGATGAGCCGTTATGCAAAAAATCAAACTGGGAACACAAGGACAGCAGGTTTCAGTACCGCTTTGGGCTGCACGGGCATGTCAATTTTGCAGCACTCGTAAAAAAGAAACGGCGCACCCACATCCAGTGGGTGCGCCGCTACAACCTGTTTTGATGCGTCTTATTATTCCTTGGCAGCGCTGGGGAACGTGAACGTCAAGGCCATCATTTTTTTGTCCATGAATTCGGTCTTGGTCAGCATGCCGTCCTTCTTGGTATCCATCATATCGAACTGGACGCCCATGTAATCCATGAACTCCTGGCGGCTGACCATGCCGTCCTTGTTCTTGTCCATCATCTTCATCCTGGCTTCAGTCCAGAACATTGAGGCCATGGCGAGGCCGTCTTCCGAGCCCGCGCTGGGAAAGGAAGATTGGGCGGCTGATGCAGGTGCGGACGCCAGCAATGCCAAGGCCATCACGCTCATCGTGGTTACAGCTTTGAATTGCTTGAACATGCTCTTCACCTCATTTATGTTTGACTAAGGACATGGATTAAACAGCGGCGACATGGATTAAAAACATCGGCCATATTTTTACGCACAGATATCCTCAAGACTGTACGCGCACCGGGTCAGCAGACTACCATGAAGTTCAAGTTCCCCGCAAGTTCCCCGCAGCCACTATTCAGTCGAAGAAGCCGGGGATTCTTTACAGTTATATTATTATCCAGCGTTTTAAAGAATCCCGCCGGCTACCAGGAAGCAATCTGTACGGGTAGCCTAGGCCTGTAGCTCACAGATTCGAACTAGTCCACTTCATTCAGCGAATATATGCAACAAGGCAAACTGGGGGCACAAGGCCCGGATGTTCCGGTGCTGGGGTTAGGCTGCATGGGCATGTCGATCAGCTATGGCGAGCCGAATGACGCGGAATCGATAGCCACCATGCATCGCGCGGTCGAGCTCGGCTGCAACCTGCTGGTGACGTCGGATGCCTACGGCAGCGGCATCAACGAGTCATTGATTGCGCAGGCGATCAAGGGCCGGCGCAGCCAAGTGCTGATCGCCACCAAATTCGGCAATCTCGGCCTGGCCGCGCGCGGCGGCGGTGATGCGCCGGCGCTAAGCGGCGGCCACCCCGATTATGTGCCGCTGGCCTGCGACGCCAGTCTGAAGCGGCTGGGCGTTGATGTTATTGACATCTACGGCCTGCATCGCGTCGATGCGACAGTGCCGATTGAAGACACGGTCGGAGCGATGAAACGCCTCGTCGAACAGGGCAAGGTGCGTTACCTCGCCTTGTCAGAAGCCGGCGCTCAGACCATCCGCCGCGCGCACCGGGTGCACCCGATCGTTGCGGTCGAGACCGAGTATTCGTTATGGAGCCGTGATGTCGAGACCGAGATCCTGCCAGCCTGTCGCGAACTGGGCATCGGCTTCATGGCCTATGCGCCGCTGGGCCGCGGTTTCCTGACTGCGACCATCAAGCATGTGGATGCCTTGATTGCCCAAGACCGGCGCCGTGAGCACCCCCGATTCTCCCCAGAAAATATCAATAAAAACAATAAGTTATTGAATTATCTGGAAGAGATAGCGAGTGCTCACAAAGCGACACCATCACAGGTTGCTTTGGCGTGGCTGCTGACCCAAGGCCCGGATATCGTGCCGATACCCGGCACCAAGCGACGCCATTATCTTGAGGAGAATTGTGCGGCCGCTGATCTGCAATTGGGTGTTGCAGAAATCGCCGGACTAAGCGCTGCTTTTGCCCCGGGCGTTACTGCCGGCACGCGGTATCCGGAAAAACAGTTGAAGGCGCTGGGAATTTAGATTTTTTGCGCAGTCAAAACGCCGCTGCGCCGGCATGCAGCATGGCGTTGCGTGCCGTCAACCATTCCTTAGCGTATTCGCAGCCGCTGTATTCCTTGTAGTACGGTCCACCCAGCGTGTAATGCGCCAGCGCAGCGTCCGCGCGTGCTGAGTCGTACCCGACCAGATGGTTCCAGCGCGACGGCAGAGCGCCAATCAGATTATCGTCGCCCAGCCATTTGAACTGGTGCAGTTCGAGCCCCGACGCCGTGTTCACATAGTCCGGCGTCAGCGTGCGGCAACGCGCGTTGTTGAACAGCATCACGCTGGACCAGTTTTTCTTTTCGTATTTCGACTGCGGTTCATTGAGGAACTTGCGGTCCTCCTTGGGCACATGGTCATGCTTGACCACCATGACCGCGTAACGCTCGTCACGCAGCGCCCAGAGCTTTGCGACGTCATCGAGCATCAGCATGTCGCAGTCCATGAACAGCGACCAGCCGCTGTAATCCGACAAGTGTGGCGTCAGGAAGCGCGAGAACGAAAAATCGGTGGACTGCAAAGGGTGGCGCTCCCGAGAGAAAATGTTTTTTAACTGTGACAGCATGATTGGGGTCACCGAAACCGCGGCTGAAGCGCGGCGATGAATGCTGTACGCCAGCACATTGAAGGCAGCCGCTTCCCGGGCATCAAAACCGATGTAGATATTGATCATAAGTATTTGATTTTATTGAATTCAGTACTAATGTTTAGCAAGCTTAACATGACGTTATCAAGCCAAGGCTTGCGCCGCACGCTAAATCCTTTACTTCCAGGCTCATTGGTTAGTATTTTATGTGTGACGACAGTCAATAAATCAGTGATTCTTTCCTGCAACACTTAGGACCTTAGTCTGTGATTTTTTTGGTGTTTTTCTTGTTGCAAGTATGTCGAAAACAGACAATCTGTCCAGCCTCGCTAGTCGGAGGAGGCGCAGGTCGCAAATGCTCCGCGTGTCAATTTCAAGGTGCGCGAGCCCAGCGGCAAGCAACATAAACTTTTCAGGAGATTTTACGAATGAACAAGAAACTGATGGCAGTCGCCGTTGCCGGTGCACTGGCCGCGCCCGCAGTGGCGATGGCACAAAGCAGCACCGTGAGCGTATTCGGTAATTTGTATGTGGAATATGCTTTTATCAATTCGGGTCGCGCCATTAACGGCGTCGACACGGCCAATGTCGATCTGCTGCAAACCGGTGGTTCGGAAATCGGCTTCAGGGGCGAAGAGAAACTGGGCGGCGGCATATCGGCCTGGTTCCAGTGCGCCTCGACTGCCGACGTTCGCGGCCAGAACGCAGACGGCTTTTGCGGCCGTAACAGCGCGGTTGGCCTGAAGGGTGGTTTCGGTAACCTGTTCGTCGGCGTCTGGGATACCCCGTTCAAGCGCTCGATCGGCAATGTCGGCGGCCGTGACACGGGCGTGTTCGGTACCGCGTTCCTGATCTCCGGCAATTCGACGACAACGGCCGACGGTACAAATGCCGGCGTGTTCAAGCGTCGCCAGACCAACTCCATCAACTACGACAGCCCGCACTTCGGCGGCTTCCAGTTCATGGCGATGACCTCGTCCACCAACAGCTCGACCGCAACGACGACGACTTCCGCCGGCGCCAAGCCGCGGATTATTTCGCTGGCTGGTTCGTACAAGGCAGGTCCTTTTGACCTGGCCGTGGGCTACGAGAAGCACACCAATGCCTACCCGAACGTCGCACAACCGGGGCTCGCCACCTTCGCGGGTGACGAAGAGGGTTACCACGTGTCAGCGTCGTACACGCTGCCGAGGGGCCTGAAGCTGGGTGCCACCTTCACCGAGCAGGAAGCCGACACCACCGCTGCCGCCACCGCCAAAGTCAAGGTTTATCACGTGGGCGCGGAGTGGAAATTCTCCGGACCGCACGGCGTAGCCCTCGGCTACACCAATGCGGATGACGTGAGAGGCCCGGCACTTGCAGCGATGGGTGCGCGTCCGGTTGCAACGGGATTGGACAACACCGGTGCGAGACTGTGGCAGATCCGCTACCTGCACGATCTGTCCAAGCGTACGCAAGCGCAGATCGGCTATGTCAGCCTGAAGAACGACAGCGCGGCGTCCTATGACCTCGGTGGCCTGGCTTATGCCGCAGCCGCCTCGGGTGCCAAGCAACGCGCAGTTGCAGTCAGCATTACTCACAGGTTCTAAAAGCAGCATCTCCGCAGCCACACGCGGAACTCAAAACGGGCGCCTTCGGCGCCCGTTTTTTTATTACTGATCTGTCATGCCATGGCTGACAGGTTTCCCGGCTTACCACAGTGGCACGCCGTTCTGTATGCGCTCGGCCATTTCCTGCTGGAACTCCGGCGGTCCATAAGCATGAGCCGCCTGATGGTTGCTGAATTTGCCGTTCTCCACTTGCTGCTCGGAGTACAACAATGTGCGTCCGTGTGTTGCCGCAGTCTGCCCTGCGCCAGCCGCAGATGAAGTGGACGCAGGGGTCAAGCGGACGGTTGGCGTAATTGTTGCAACCTGATCCGGTGCTGTGGTGGCAGGGCTTTCCCGGATAAACCCGCTGGCCTTCGACGACGATCTGCAGCCAGCCGTCACAGCATGCGGTGCAGGGCTGGCATTCTCGCGGTTGGGTCTTGATCACGGCGCATGGTGTCTGAAAACATTGTTGCAAGCGTAACTCAAAATGCCGGCGTATTCACGAAACCCGTAGCTGTTTCAGATCAACGGCCAGCGGCCATCCAACGCCACTCCGCCGGGCTTGGTACCGGCACGCGGGCCGATCGGCCGACAGCAGCGCACAAATGCATGTTGGTGTTGCTGACGCCGATATAATCGTCGATCATCGACGGCAGCGCCAGCATCTGCTCAAGGTCGTCATTAACGTAGGCGCGCGTGGATTGTGGCAACGACTTCGGGCAAGGTTGAGATGCGCAGCGATGGCGGCGGCGAGTAGACGCTGATATGTATCGCAAAATCCCGGCAGGGGATTGCAGCAGAGCGATGATCTGCAGGGCTGCTTGCCTGAGCATCAAGTGCATGGGGAAGATCACCGCAAAGCAGCTACACATCGGGTGATGTATCGGGAAAACCATCACTGGAGATGACCGCGTCCGCGCAGCTGGCGCGCATCATCAGGGTTGCGATCTTCGCGCTGGCGCGAACCGTCACTTTTGCGCCTGACTTGCGCAACCGTGGCGCGTAGCGCAGGAAAAATAGTTCATCCCCCAATCCCTGCTCGCGCAGGACCAGGATGTGTTTGCCTGAAATCGCGGGCGACAATTGCTGCGACAAGGTATCAGGTCCCAGCTTCTCCGTGAAACGCAGGTACGCCGGCCGGCGCCGGTAGGCAGACCAGCCATCGGTCAGCATGCCGTGAGACAGCAATACGGAACGGAGGATTTGCTGCTGGGCATCCGCGTCGGGCTCCCGTTTTTGTACCGCAGTCAGCGTACGCAGTGCATGGCGTACCTGCCCTGCTTCGGCCAATGCGCCGCCGTATGCGTGTTGCGACAAGGAATTGGCGGGCGCGAGGCGGGCTGCACGGGCAAATGACGGCAAGGCATCGATGACATTTCCCTGATGACTCAGCGCAGCAGCGAGAAAGCGGTGGGCCTCCGGGCTGGCAGGCGCTCGAGACAGCAAGTCACGGCAGGACTCGGTGGCCTGTTCGAAGCGACCGGCATCGATCAACGCGGAAACCAGGTTGAGACGCACTGCGACATCATCGGGATTCGTGTTGATACAGGCGCGATATTCGGCGATGGCCTCGTCAAAACGCGGTTGCGAGTGCAGGACACTTGCCGGATTGTTGTGTGCGTCAGTGTTGCCGGGTTCACGACGCAATGCTTCGCGAAAACAGTTTTCAGACTCGCGCCAGCGGTTTCCCTTGCGATAGAGGTTGCCGAGGTTGTACCAGGGCGAGGATGCGTCGGGAAAGCGTTCAGCCAATCGCTGAAGCATGGGTTCGGCTTCGGCGGTTTTTCCCTGCTGTGCCAGCGCGATGGCCGCTCCTTGCGTGTAACGCAAGGAGCGCGGCTCAAGCCGGCTGGCCTTGCGAAACGTCTGCTGGGCCTCGGCGTGTCGCCCCAGTTCGGCATAGGCCTGAGCCAGATTTCCGAGGATCGCGGGATCGGATTTGGCGAACTGCGCCGCGTGCTCGAATTCCCGAAGCGCTGCGCTTACCGATGTCGCAGGGCAACGCCCGGCAGATTGCGTAATCCCGGATGGTTGGGTGAGTGTACGAGGGCCGTGCGAAACGTGGCGATGGCCGATGCTGGATTGCCGGATCGCATCATGGAATGAATTCGATCGTAACGTCCCGCCAGACTGATGCTGCAAAGCGCGCTTGTTGTAATTTAGCAACATTAACTCAAAAGTATGTAATGCCCCAGCAAATTTTGTTGTTTTACCTGATTCACATCATCGATAATGAAGCCGTACTCACGAAGAGGAAGCGTGAAATACACGCGCGCATGCACCACATGCGCACACATTCGTATTACATGTGTTATTTGCCTTTAAAAGGAGTACTACTATGACTATGCAGAAGCAAGCAATTGCTATTGCTGTTGCGGGGGCTTTGGCTGCACCCGCACTGACGATGGCGCAGAGCACCAGTACCGTTCAGGTATATGGTAGCCTTTATTTGGAATACAGCTTCCTAAACCAGGAACGCGCCAACAACGGCGTTGATGCGGCTAATGCGGATATTCTGCAAACCCCGGGTTCATCCATCGGCTTCAGAGGCGAAGAAAAACTCGGCGGCAACCTGGCCGCATGGTTCCAGTGCGAATCTACCGCGGATGTGCGCGGTGTCACCGGCGGCGGTTTCTGTTCGCGCAACAGCGCGGTGGGTCTGAAGGGCGGGTTCGGTAATCTGTTCGTCGGCGTCTGGGATACCCCGTTCAAGCGCACGATCGCCGCCGGCAATGTCGGCGGTCGCACCTCGGGTATTTTCGGTACAGCGTTCCTGTTGGGCGTCAATTCGACGACCACTACCGACGGCGCCAGCCCCGGCGTGTTCATCCGTCGCCAGCGCGACCTGATCAGCTACGACAGCCCGCGTTTTGGCGGTTTCCAAGTGTTGGGCGCATTTTCGTCAACCAACAGCTCGACCGCGACCACCGCAAGTTCGGCCAGCGCCAAGCCGCGCATCTGGTCACTGGCTGGTAGCTACAAGGCAGGTCCCTTGGATTTGGCCGCAGCCTATGAGCGGCACACCAAAGCCTATCCGAACGTTGTGCAGCCGGGCTTGGCGACCTTTGCCGGGGATGAAGAAGGCTATCATCTGTCGGCGGCGTACACGATCGGACGGGTGAAATTCGGCGGCATCTATACCCAACAGGAGGCCGATACGGCGGCGACGGCGACGGCAGAGGTCAAAGCCTGGCACTTGGGCGTGGAATGGAAGGTGGCCGGCCCGCACAATCTGCATTTCGGTTATACCGAAGTGGATGATGTGACGGGTACAGCCGGTGGCCCGGCAATCGGCGGTGGCGGCACGACCAGCCGTCCGTCAGTGAGTGCGGCGAGCAATACCGGTGCCAAGCTGTACCAGATTCGCTACCTGTATGAATTCTCCAAGCGCACCACCGGCACCATTGGTTACGTCAACCTGAAGAACGACAGCGGCGCGGCCTATGACCTCGGCGGTCTGGGTTATGCCAATGCGGCTTCCGGCGCCAGGCAAAGCGCGATTGCTCTCAGCGTTCAGCACCGTTTTTAAATCCCACTCTGCGCATTTGCTCGGAGTTCGGAACGGGCGCCTTCGGCGCCCGTTTTTTTATGGGTGATCTGTCATGCCTTAGCTGACAGGTTTACCGGCTTACCAAAGTGGCACGCCGTTCTGTATGCGCTCGGCCATTTCCTGCTGGAACTCCGGCGGCCCATAAGCATGAGCCGCCTGATGGTTGCTGAATTTGCCGTTCTCCACTTGCTGCTCGGAGTACAACAATGTGCGTCCGTGTGTCGCCGCAAATTGCTGCAGCCAGCGCAATGCGCGCGGGGGAATGCGGCGACCGACGGGCACGGCCACGTCCACCGGCATGCCGCGCCATTGCGACTGGTCGAATAACACGACCACTTTTGCGTTGTTCGGCTTCATCCATTCCGGCAGCGGGCTGTCTGCCCTGCGCCAGCCGCAGATGAAGTGGACACAGGGGTCAAGCGGACGGTTGGCGTAATTGTTGCAACCTGATCCGGTGCTGTGGTGGCAGGGCTTTCCCGGATAAACCCGCTGGCCTTCGACGACGATCTGCAGCCAGCCGTCACAGCATGCGGTGCAGGGCTGGCATTCTCGAGGTTGGGTCTTGATCACGTGCTGGTTCCGTAGTCATTGCCGCAGGGGGTATGCCTCGGAGGGTAACCCAAAAGCTGCTGCCTGACATCACGGGTGCCGGGGTGCATAAATCGGTCAGGTCATCAACCGATCTTGGCGAGGTCGCGGGCAAGCGCAGCCAGCGCCGCTGACCAGTCGCCTTGCATGGATTGGCGGTAGATGCGGAATCCCGGAAACCACGGTGAGCTGTTGCCGTCATGCATCCAGCGCCATTCCGCGGGATTCGGTACCAGTACACGTGCTGCGCGCCCCGTGGCTGCGCGCAGATGCATGTTGGTGTTACTCACCCCCACATAGTCATCCAGCAGTTCCAGCAAGGCCAGCATGTCCTCGAGATGATCATTCACGGTACTGCAATCGGCGACGGAGCGTTGGCATGCAGCGGAGAGCGCGTTGATTTCTGCCGGCACGGGGTGGCGTTGCAATGCGATCAGGGTGCCGCGGCAACCGCGCAGCGCGGTTCCCAGCGCAGCGATGGGCAGTTTCTTGCTGAGCACCCAGTCTGCGCCGACCTGATCACTCGCGGCAGTACCGGCGCGCCAGGTGATGCCGACGTACGGCGGCGGGCCGGCCAGGCGCAGCTGTTCCCGCATGCGTTGTACGGCATCGGGCAACGCAGAAATACGCAGGGTGGCCACAGGTGGTGGAAACCAGACGCTGTTTCGCATCGGGAAATCACGGAGGGCCGGAAGCGGTGCTGAGGGTTTGATCGGCGATGACGGGCAAGGCTCGAGCGCGTGCGGCAGGTCGCCGCAGAAGATCTGCACATCGGCGCCTTCCGGCGGTGGCGCGGTATCGGCCTGCACGTCGTCTGCAACGCGCGCGCGCCGGATCAGTTCAGCAATCTTTGCGCTGGCATAAACCGTCACGCGCGCCCCCCGCGCCTTCAGCAGCGGTAGCTGGCGCAGGAAAAACAGTTCATCCCCCAGCCCCTGTTCACGGCGCACCAGTACCTGCTTGCCGGACAGGTCGGTCGGCAGCACCTGCGTGATGTCAGCCTGACGCCACTTTTCCGACAGGCGCACGAAGGCCGGCCGGCTGCGATAGGCGGACCATCCGTCGGCGAACATGCCATGGGCAAGATAAATCATGCTCAACAGTTGTTTCAGTGCCAGTGCGTCCGGCTCGAGATCGGCGGCAACCGTCAATACACGCAGTCCACCCAACAAGTGCCCGCATTCCACCAGCGCACCGCCGAAGCTGCGCCGGGCTACGGGATCCCCGGGGGCAAGCGCCGCCGCAGTTTGATAGGCCTCCAGTGCCTGTGCCAGTTTGCCCTGCTGACCGAGGGCGGCGCCGAGGAAGCGGTAGGCCTCCGGCACGTTCTGCGTGCGTGTCATCAGCGCATGACATTCCTGCTCGGCCTGGCTGAAACGCCCGTCATCAATCAACACCGAGATCAGGTTCAGTCGCGGCGGCACCCAATCGGGTTGCGCCTGGATGCATTCGCGATAGCTGGATTCCGCGGCAATGAATTGCAATTGTCCATGCAAGGCCGAGCCGAGGCTCAAGCGCGCATCAATGTCCGTGGGTGTAATGCGCAGCGCCGTACGATAACTATGCTCTGCATCGCGCAGTCGTTGCAGGTTGCGCTGCATGTTGCCGAGGTTGTACCAGAGGGCAGATTCGAGTGGAAAGCGCTCCGTCAGCCGCAACATCAGCGGTTCTGCTTCAGCGGCCCGTCCCTGTTGCGCCAGCGCGATAGCCGCGCCCTGGGCATAGGCCCAATGCGCCGGCGCGAGACGGTGAGCCCGGCGGTAGCTTTGATGGGCGTCGGCGTGGCGCCCGGCGATGGCATAGGCCTGGGCGAGGTTGCCGAGAATGGCAGGATTTTTTTTCGCCAGCCGTGCTGCCTGCTCCAGTTCCGTCACGGCTTCCGGGATCTGCCCGGTCTGCAGCAGGGCCAGCCCCAGCAAATTCCGGGCGCCGGGATGGGTGGGTGCAAGCCTTACTGCGGTCCGACCTTCCGCAAGCGCCATGGGCCAATCGCTCTGGTTCAGGGCGGTTTCTCCACGGTGTAATGCCTGGCGCAGCTGATGTTCGTCGGGCAAGAATCTAACCCATTGTTTTATTTGATAATTAAATGAGGTATTGGGCTGTGGGCCCGGCAAAATTATACCCCGTCCTCCCGCTTCATTATGGGTATGGCCGGGCGGCTGCGAGTCTTGGGCAAAGCATTCTTGCCGTTGCAAATAAGAGACAATAGTCATAATTAATGGTTTTTCCCGGCGCAAAAACTGGTTTGTGTGACTTACGTCCCAGATAATTCACCTGAATCCGCAGCGCAAGCGTGGAGACGACACGCCTCCAAGCATTTGGGGCGTCATTTCAATCCAGAGGAGAAATTTATGCAAAAGAAAGTGATCGCGATCGCCGTTGCCGGCGCGCTGGCCGCGCCCGCAGTGGCGATGGCACAGAGCAGTACCGTGAGCGTATTCGGTAATTTGTATGTGGAATATGCTTTTATCAATTCGGGTCGCGCCATTAACGGCGTCGACACGGCCAATGTCGATCTGCTGCAAACCGGTGGTTCGGAAATCGGCTTCAGGGGCGAAGAGAAACTGGGCGGCGGCATATCGGCCTGGTTCCAGTGCGCCTCGACTGCCGACGTTCGCGGCCAGAACGCAGACGGCTTTTGCGGCCGTAACAGCGCGGTTGGCCTGAAGGGTGGTTTCGGTAACCTGTTCGTCGGCGTCTGGGATACCCCGTTCAAGCGCTCGATCGGCAATGTCGGCGGCCGTGACACGGGCGTGTTCGGTACCGCGTTCCTGATCTCCGGCAATTCGACGACAACGGCCGACGGTACAAATGCCGGCGTGTTCAAGCGTCGCCAGACCAACTCCATCAACTACGACAGCCCGAGCTTCGGCGGTTTCCAGTTCATGGCGATGACCTCGTCCACCAACAGCTCGACTGCAACGACGACGACTTCGGCCGGCGCCAAGCCGCGGATTATTTCGCTAGCTGGTTCGTACAAGGCAGGTCCTTTTGACCTGGCCGTGGGCTACGAGAAGCACACCAACGCTTACGCGAACGTCGCGCAGCCGGCCCTCGCCACCTTCGCCGGTGACGAAGAGGGTTACCACGTGTCAGCGTCGTACACGCTGCCGAGGGGCCTGAAGCTGGGTGCCACCTTCACCGAACAGAAAGCCGATACCGCGGCGGGCGCCAATGCCAAGGTCAAGGCGTACCACGTGGGTGCGGAGTGGAAATTCTCCGGACCGCACGGCGTAGCCCTCAGCTACACCGAAGCGGATGACGTGAAAGGCACGGTAGGCGCAGCGATGGGTTCGGGTGTAAATCCTGTGCGTCCGGCCGTCACCGCCGCCGACAACACCGGTGCGAAACTGTGGCAGATCCGCTACCTGCACGATCTGTCCAAGCGTACGCAAGCGCAGATCGGCTATGTCAGCCTGAAGAACGACAGCGCGGCGGCCTATGACCTCGGTGGCCTGGCTTATGCCGCAACCGCCTCGGGTGCCAAGCAACGCGCAGTTGCAGTCAGCATTAGACACAGGTTCTAAAGCAGCATCTCCGCAGCCACACGCGGAACTCAAAACGGGCGCCTTTGGCGCCCGTTTTTTATGGGCGATCGCCGGCCTTCCCGGCGTGCAGACCGAGGAACAGCGCCTCAAGGCTGCGCGTAAACGCAAGGGCATCAAACAGCGGCGAGTTGTCATGCGCGGCGATGATGCGCGTCTGGATGTGCTTGAGGGTCTCGGGAGAGGCGGCCAGCTCGCGTATTTTCTGTTCGTAAGCCGAGATGGAATCGGTGATCAG
>JAKFUS010000020.1 GCA_021732605.1 Betaproteobacteria bacterium
GCGGCCGGCACCGGCGGCACCGGCGGTGGCGGCTCGACGACACCAGCGGACACCACCACGGTCGGCGGCGGCACCGGCGGTACACCGAGCAGCGGCACCGGCGGCGGCGTGGTCGCCGATGGCGGCGGTTCGCTGTCAGGTCCCGCTGACGGCACGATCACGACCTCCACCTCTACTGATACGACTCAGACCGAAGACGGCGGCGGCATCCTCGCCGGCGACGGCACCGGTGGCCCCGGTGACGGCACGATCAGCACCGGCACCGGCCCGGGCGACGGCACCACCGGACCGGGCGACGGCCTGCTCACCCCCGGCGACGGACTGCCTCCGGGCGGCGGCGGTTCGGGCGGCACACTGGCCGGTGATCCGGGTGATGGCACGACCGGCACCACCGGTGACGGCCTGCCCACCGGTGGCGGCACACTGGCCGATGGCACTGGCGGCGATGGCACGAGCGGTAGCGGAACCGGTACCGGCTTGGCCGGCGGCGGATCAGGTGACGGTACTTCCGGCACCGGCGGCAGCGGTACTGCGGGCGGTGGTGACGGTTCAGGTCTTTTTGGCGGCGGCTCCGGTGGCGGCGGGCTGGCGGGTGATGGTTCGTCTGGCTCAGGCGGTGATGGCCTGGCCGGTGGCTCCGGCGGCAGTGGACTCGGTGGTGATGGCGGCGCGACTGGCGGCGGCGGATTGGCTGATGGTTCCGGCAGTGGCAGTGGCGGTGCCGGCGGCAGCGGTCTGGCGGGCTCAGGCAGCGGCGATGGTTCACTCAGCGGTGGCGCATCCGGCAGCGGCCTTGCCGGTGGCGGCAGTGGCACCGGTGGTAGTGGTACGGGCGACGGCGGCGGCTTCGCCGGCGCGGGTGGCGCAGGCAGTGGCAGCGGCGGCGCCGATGGTACGGGTGTTACAGGTGACGGCGTGGCCGGTGGCGGGGCTAGCGGTGGCGGCAGCCTGGCTGATGGTTCGGGCAGTGCGAGCGGTGGTAGCGGTCTCGCAGGAGGCGCGGGGTCCGGCAGCGGCGCTGATGGTACCGCAGGCGGCAGCGGTGGCAATCTCGCGGGCAGCGGCAGCAGCGGTGCATCCGGCACTGGAGTCGGCGGTGACAATCTTGCCGGCGGTGCTACAGGTGGTGGCGGTGTTGCCGATGGTTCGGGCAGCGCCAGTGGCGGCACTGGCCTCGCAGGCGGTACTGGATCCGGTGCTGGCAGCGATGGTAGTGCCGGTGGTACGGGCGGCAACCTCGCCGGCAGCGGCAGTGGTTTGTCCGATGGCGGATTTGGCGGCGGTGCCGGCGGCGGCACTTCGGGCAGCGGCAGCGGAATCGCTGGTTCCGATAATGGTCTGGCCGGCGGTCAGGGCGGTGTGCTGGCTGGTGGCGGCAGCTCCGGTGCTGGTGGTGCGGCAGGCAGCGGTAATGCCGGCGGTCCCGGCGGTGCTGCGGGCGGCGGTAGCGGCGGTACCAGCAGCAGCAAGGTATTTGCTGATGGCACGGGTGCCGGCAATGCTGCGGGCGCAGGGGCTGATGACAACACCATCGCCGGCAGCGGCACCGGGCTGTCAGGCGATAAAAATAATTTGGAAGCCGGCCGGGCCGACAGCCGCAATCCAGGCAGCACGGCGAATGATGGTGACCTGCTGGCGCGCAGCGGCACTGCGATCGATGGCGCTGACGTTGATACCCCTGACGTTAATTCCCGCTTCCGCGGCGGCGCCTCGGGTGGCAACACCATCACCAATGCCGGTGAGGCACAAAGCCGCGATCCGGCAACCAACACTCAGTCACCAGACAACGTGGCGCGCAGCGGTACGGGGGTCGGCGGCCCTGCCGTTGATAACCCTGACGTTGATACCCGTTTTCGCGGTGGTGCCACCGGCGGCAAAGCAGCAGCCGACGCCGGTGAGAGCAGCAGTGGCGCTGCGGGCAGCGCGACCGCGAAAAAAGACGAGGAACGCGAGCGGTTCTTTGAAGACGAACGGGATGCGCAACGCATCCGCCTTGTCGGCAGCAACCGGTTGATCTCGGTTCAGGGTGAAGGGGTCAACCTGTTGCAGGGCAATCGCCCCGCCGCGCCATAACACGGCGCGGCACCACCCACACTTTCAGACTTCGCACAGCCCGCTCAGGGCTGGTAGTCGCGCATCGGCGGGCGCAGGGGTTTTCCATCTAGCGGTGTCCCCGGCGTATCGCAGGTCCCCACCCGCTTCGCCGAAATTTTCTGGATCACCTGCATTTCTTCCGGATACTGGGAAAGCGTCATCACCACGCCGCGCACCTGATTGCCGCTGAATACCATGCGACCACTGCCCTGCATTTGCGCCACGCTGCTGGTGCAACTTAACGTCCAGGTCATGACGTCATTTTTGGTCTGGGTATTAATGGCGCGACACGGCGACTCCGGCGGCGCCAGGTGCGGCTGAAAACTGTCTTTAGTGAAACAGCGGGTGTAGAAATACGTCGGTGGCGGGCGGACTTTCATGCCCTTGATCTCGGTGTCCACCGTGACATGCCAGTTGCCGTCATTGAAGTTGAGCGCGTAGGACGGCGCGGAACATAACGCGATCACCAGCACAAACAGCGCCCGCACCTGCGCAATAGCCTGTTTCATTGACGGGCGTTACGGCGCCTGGGTCATCGGGCTTTGCATGCGCACCGTGGCATTGGCCGTGATCGGGATGCGGTAGCCGCCGATGTTCCAGTCGATCCCGGGAATCGTGGTGGGTATGGCGGGCATGCTGGGCAGGGAAATCCCCAGCCCCGAAGGAATGTAGCTGTTCACCAGATTCACCAGACTTTGCACCTGATCATTGATGTCGGCGCAGCGCCTTCCGGCAAGGTTGGTCGGCACTTCCGCCTCTGAGTAATATTTGGCGGCGAGAACGTCCTCTCCGACAAAGCCGAAATACAGCGAGTAAATCACCTTGTTGACGATCGGCACGATCAGCCGCGTGCAATAGGTGACCTGTATGGTCAGCAGATTGGCATCCTGTACGCTCAGGCCGCCCTTGACGGTGGTGGGCCGATACATCAGGTTGTCATTGGGTATTTCTGTGCCTGACTCGGAATCGGTCTTGTGCGCGTTGTAAGCGTCCGCCGTCGGACTCAGCACATCAATTCTGGTATTGAGCGGATTGAATACCTCCACGGCGGCGATGACCCTTGCCTTGAAGAAATCACCGTAATCACCCTTGGTCGTGGCAAACAGCGGCGTCATGCCGCCGGCCAACCCGTCCTTGATTGAAAGCATCTTGCCGTTTTTCAACGCGCCCTGCCGCGCCGCCATGAAGGTCGCGTAATTCAGCGTCGATTTCGCCTGATAGATCAGTGCGAACTGGAATCCACCCAGGATCAGCAGCAGCAGGGTTGGATAGATGATCAGGAACTCGACCAGGGCCTGGCCCGAGCGCCGCGGCCGGATTACGGCCCTATCCGGTTTATTTTTTTTGCGGCGATTCATCTTTGGGCGATTCATTGGGCGAGATCGGCAGCCCGGGGGTTTTCTCGAGATGCCCGATCAATTTCTCGGTTTCCAGATAAAGCGGATTGTCGGCGTTCAAGTAATTATGCGACTGGATCAGCGCAGCCCAGCCCTGGCGCAAGCGCACGATGCCCAGGTTGTACCATGCCCGTGCTTCATTGCCATTGATCGACAGTACGCGCTGGTAGGCATCGGCAGCGGCGTCGGGCCGGTGTGCGCGCGCGTAGAGATTGCCCAGACGGAACCAGATCTCCGGATCATTCGGCGTCTTTCGCAATAACGCCATATACAGTTTCTCGGCCTGGGCATCCTCGCCTGATTCGTAGGTCAGCTGGGCCTCATTGCTCAACTGGAACAGGTCGCTACGTTGCGGCAAATCCGATGTTCCGCTCATGGTTTGACAGGCCGCGAGCACGGTTACGACGCCAAACACCATCAACAGTCTGCGTGGTTTCACTGTGTTCACGATAACTCCCGGGTCATTGAGCGCCTTCCTGCCATGCGACGACATCACCCAGTTTGATTCCGGTCTCCGCCAGCACACCCTCTGCCAGCTCCAGCGTGGCATGAGCCTTCAGGCTGGCGGAAAATCGCCAGGGTTTCAATCCGTAAACCAGCTTGCAGACGCGGCCCTGCCGGTCGAGATAAACCAGATCCAGCGGATAACGCATGCCCATGCAGTGCACGGAACGGCAGGGTTCGAGCAACAGGGCTTCGCTGTCTCCCAACCGGGCGCGGCCGAGGAGTCCGCGCATGCGTTCCCAGGCATTGCCTGCTTTCCACACCGTGCGCACCACGCAGCGTCCCCGGTTCTGATCGAACAATGCACCAAGCCGCATTGCAAGCTCGTGAGGGCCTGATGACAGACCCTACACCACTCCGGAATTGAGGAATTTCATCACAATGGGGAATCCGAGGACGATGAAGGTCACCGGAAAGATAAACATCATCAGCGGACCGATCAGTTTGACCGGCGCTTCCATCGCCAGTTTTTCGGCGCGCTGAAAACGTTCCACACGCCGTTGCTCGGCCTGCCCCCTCAACGCAGCGCCAAGGCTGGCGCCCATTTTTTCCGCCTGAATTACCGTGCCGACGAAGCTCGAAATCTCCGTCATCTGCAGGCGGCCTTCCATGCGGCGCAGCGCATCGGCGCGCGGCAGCCCGGAGCGCAGATCGCGAACCACCATGTAGAACTCGTGCTTCAGCGGCCCCGGCGGACCCTTGTCCATCGCCTGGCTGATGGCGCCGGTCATGTTGAGTCCCGCTTCCACCGCCATGGTGATGAAGTCCAGATACGACGGCAGGGTGCGCTGCACCGCCTTGGCCCGCCGGCCACGCACATCCGACAGCCAGAGGTCAGGATAAAAGTAACCGACCAGCAACCCCACCAGCAGCGTGTTGGTCGAACTGGTCTCGAGCAAGTGCAGACAAAGCCACATCATGCCGAAACCGGTCAGCGTCGACAGCAGGCGAATGGCGTAGAACTGCTCGGCATTCACCAGGTAACTCACGCCGGTCATGGCCAGCCGCTTGTGGGTTTTTTCCAGCGAATCGGCGGGGATGAACTGGCAGAGGTGGTATTCGAGAAAACGGATCAGTGGCCAGGACAGTCGCAGCATAGACGGCAGGGGATCCATGTATGCGCGATCCTCATCCGGAACCTCGCCTTTGAGCTTGGGCAACCCGATGGCGAATATCAGCACCGCACCGCCGATCAGCAGCGCAATCAGCATCGGTATCAGGGTTTCCATGTTCATACGTCAATGCTCACGATTTTCTGGATCGCCACGTAACCGATGACTTCCATCACTGCTATCACCGACAGCGTGGCCCATCCGACCAGCGTGTCATAGAGCGGCGCCATCGCCTCCGGCTCCATGTGGGTCAGGATGAACATCAGGAACAGCGGCAGGCTGGTCATCACCAGTCCCTGCATCTTGCCCTGCGCAGTCAACGCCTTGATCTTGCCTTCCATCTGGTGCTTCATGCGCAGCGTGTCGGCCAGGGTCTCGAGGATGTCGGCCAGGTTGCCGCCGACTTCGCGCGAAATGCGCATGCCCGACACCACCATGATGAAATCCTGGATCGGCAGCCTTTTTTCCATGTTCTTCAGCGCCGTATCGAAATCCACACCGACGCGCTGTTCGCGCAACAACAGGTCGAATTCCTGCGACAGCGGCGGCTTCTGTTCCTTGACCATGCTTTCCATGGCCACGGTCAGGCTGGCGCCGGCCCGCATCGCGCCGGAGACCATCAGCAGCGCATCCGGCAGCTGTTTTTCGAACTGGTCAAAGCGGCGCTTCTTCAGCCAGCGCACATACAACCGGGGAAAGATGATGATGAAAATGGCCGCACCAACCACCAGCACGGCATTCCCGCTAAAACCCCACAGCAGCGCCGGCACGATGAACAGCGCCGCCATGTTGTAGTAAAACAATTTCTGCGGATCAACTGCGATGAACATGTCGCGCAGGCCACCCTCCTCCTCGGAATGGCGGGCAATGCTCTGCTTCTGCCTGGACATCAGGTCGCGTCCGACCTGAATGACCGACCAGAAAATGACGATGCCGATGAATGCCAGTATCGCCAGCAGTGCGTCAAGACTTTCGAACATCAGCGTCCGCTCTCCGGCTTGAACAGGCTCAGGTCCACTGCAATGCCGCGCTGCTGAAGCTCCTGATAGAGCTCGGGGATGTTGCCGGTGGCGACAAACTTGCCTTTGATCTTTCCGTTCTCGTCATAGCCGTCCTGCTTGAACAGGAAAATATCCTGCATCTGGATGACTTCGCCCTCCATCCCGGTAATCTCGGAAATGTGGGTCACTTTGCGCGATCCATCGGGGAAGCGGCTTTGCTGGATGATGACGTGTACCGCCGAGGCAATCTGCTCGCGGATGGCGCGTATCGGCAGATCCAGGCCCGACATCAGGGTCATGACCTCCAGCCGCGCCAGACAGTCGCGCGGCGTGTTGGCGTGGGCGGTGGTCAGCGAGCCGTCATGGCCGGTGTTCATCGCCTGCAACATGTCGAGCGCTTCGCCGCCACGGCACTCGCCGACGACGATGCGGTCTGGGCGCATGCGCAGACAGTTCTTGACCAGATCCCGGATGTGCACCGCACCCTTGCCCTCGGAATTGGGCGGGCGCGATTCGAGGGAAATGATATGCGGCTGCGACAACTGGAGTTCGGCTGCGTCCTCGACGGTGATGATGCGTTCGTCGTCGGGAATGTAATTCGACAGCACATTGAGCAGCGTGGTTTTACCGGAGCCGGTGCCACCCGAAATGACGATATTGCAGGCATGTAGCACCGCCTGCTCCATGAAGCCCATCATCGGCGCAGTAATCGAGCCGAATTTGATCAGGTCCTTGTCCTTGAGCTTTTCCTTGGAGAATTTCCGGATCGTGATGTTGGCGCCCTTCAGCGCCAGCGGCGGAATCACGGCGTTGACGCGGGAACCGTCTTTCAGGCGTGCATCCACCATCGGCGAGGACTCGTCGATACGGCGGCCCAGCGGCGCAACGATGCGCTCAATGGCGCCGACCACCGCTTTTTCACCGGAGAACGTAATCTCCGACAGCGTTAACTTGCCTTTGCGTTCGACATAAATCTGGTCATAACGGTTGACCATGATCTCGGTCACCGTCGGGTCGGCCAGCAAATCCTCAAGCGGACCAAGACCGACGACTTCATCGAGTACCAGCTTGCCAATGCGCGCCTTGTCGAGGTTCGCAGGAAAACTTTTGTCGTTGGCAATGATCTCGTCAATCATTGCTTTGGTGGTATCGCGAAGCTCCTGCTCGGCCATGCGCGACACATCGAGGCGGCGCAGATCCATGGCCTGAATCAGCTTCAGGTGCACCTTGTTGCGCGCTTCGTTGATTTCCTTGATGGCCTTGGACACAACCGCATGCGATGCCGACTCTTCTTCGGCTGTCGGCTTGGCGGCCGGGGGGGCAGCAACCGGTGCGACGGCGGCAGGCGCCGGTTTGGGCGCGGCAGCCTGCACGGGAGGGGTACGCGCTTCCGGTGCAGCAACCGGCGGTGTAGCTGCAACGGCAGCACCAGCGCTCTGCTGGTCGATGGCAATGCTGTAGCCGCCGATCAGGATCACATCCCCGGGTTTGAGCGGGCCATTCAGCCCGTCGATGTTCTTGCCGTTGACTTCGGTGCCGCCTATCGCGCCATGGTCTTCGACATAAAAACCGTCCGGGCGCTGGCGAATGGTTGCGTGCTTCTTGGCGACCGACCAACCACGCACCACGACCAGATTTTCGTCTCCCTTGCCGATGGAACAGGAGTCAATTGCGCAATCGACTTTCTCTTTTTGCCCCTTGGGACTCGTGACTTCGATGGAAAACATCCTGCTTCTGCCCCTTAGTCAACTTGATCAACTAAATCAACTGAATCAACTTAATCAACAATGCCTTTTTTTCCGATAAACCCCTCATAACGCTCGCGCAGATCCTTGCCTTTTTCGACACGCTCCCGGTTTAGCGTCGCGCTGGGATCAAATACCTGCGGCGTCACGAATACGACCAGATCGCTGCGGTTATTGCGAAAACTGGTGGAGCGGAACAGCGCGCCAAGAATCGGCAGATCCCCCAGCCATGGCAGCTTGTCCACCTGGTTGGAAAGATCGGAATTGACCAGACCTGACATGACGATGGTCTGACCGGTCTTGACGTTGATTTCCGAGTCGGTCTGACGGGTCAGGAATCCGGGATTGCCCTGGACCGAGGTTGCAGGATCGATGGAGCTCACTTCGGTCTGGATCGTCGCCATGATGTTGCTGTCCACGTCGGCGACGGGTTTGATGATGAGCTTGATGCCGTAGTCCTTATACGTCACTGAAGGCGCGCTCAGGCCCGAGGCCGGCACCACAATCGGAATCTGTCCACCGGCAAGAAACTTGGCCTCACCACCGCTTCTGGTGGAAAGCTCAGGTGTGGCGAGAATATAGGCATCACCATTGGTTACCGCGAGGTTGATCCGCGAAGTAATGCTGGTGGCGATGCCGAGATAACCGACGGCCGGACTGACGCGCGGCGGCAGCCCCGGCAGTATCGGCACGGCGGAGCCCGGCAGGGCATTGGGCGAAGAGCGGCCCGGCACGGCGCCGGCCAGACCCGGATCGGTCTGACGGGCGGTAAAGCCACCGGAGGTGATGGCGTCAAATGCGAGTCCGCCCGTCGGGCCGGTAATCGATTGCTGCCACTGGACGCCGAGATTTTCGAAGGCCGACCGGCGGAATTCGATCAGCTGGACCTTGAGGTAAATCATCTTCCTCATCGTCACGTCTTCCTCGCGCGTCATGTTCAGCACCTGAGGAAATTTGCCGACCGCGTTGCTGATCAATGCCAGATTGGCCTTGGACGTCGCACCGGTGACCACTGCATGGCTGCCGACCCGCTCCACCCGCATGCCGGGAATCGCGCTGAGGATTTTTCTGACCTGGACCACGGTTTCACCAACATCACCCGCTGCGATGCGCACGCTGTATTTTTTCAGCGTGCCGTCCTTCAGCCAGATGAACAAGCCGGTGTCGCCAAACGCCTCGGCCAGCAGGACTATTTCCCTGTCCAGTACGGTCGTTGTCAGCAGCCGCCCGTTGCCGACTGCGACGCGCTGCACTTTGCTGATCGGCAACGTCCTGATCTCACCCTGGAACATGGTGATTAACGTTCCGGGATCTTCCGCAGCCGGTTCCTGGGCGGAAAGTTGTGTCGTGGCGACGGCAAAAAACAAAATGGCCAGACAATAAAATGATGTGCGTTTCAACATGGTCATGCCCCTGGAATCCGTCGTTACGTACTTTTATTACGTGCTTTTTTGTTACGTGCTTTTTTTATTACCTGCTTTTATTATTTCTGGCCGGTCTGCGCCGGCTGCAGATACTGCAACGCTGCTGCGGGTATGTTGGATGGCAAACCCGGCGTTGCGCCAGGTCCCGCCGTTGCGGGGACTCCGGGCGCTCCGGGCGTCGGCGGCGCCATGCCCGGCACGCTCACATTGATGGTATTGCCCACGCCGCCGCCACCTTTGCCGCCGATGATGAACTGGATTTCCGATCCATCAAGCTCTTCAGGGCCTTCTTTGATGTAACCCTTCTTGAGCAGATTCTTGGTGTTGATTTTGCCGAGCCTGACGATTTCCTGATCGGGCTCCTTGCGCAACACCGCCCGGATGCGGCCCAGTTGCTGGGCCAATGCAATTCGTGCGGCCTGGTCGGGTGACACCTCAAAGGTCAAGTTGGAGTAACGCACCACACCCTGCGGAACTCCGGGCTGCGGAGCGGCAAAAGCATCGGATTTGCGCACGGTCTGGCCGGTGGCAATCACCTTCAGCCGTTGCATCAGCAATGTGATCTGCTGGTTATTGCCGCTGAGATCAGAGAGATCGGGCATGATCAGAAACAGATCGACCAGATTGCCGGGCCGGACCATCTGGGCGATCGAATTGAGTTCGTCAATCTCGATGGTAATGGCACGGGAACCGGTTTCGATCAATGTTGAAAAATCCCGCCCTTTCTCTTCTACGTCGGAAGTGCGCAGGGGAAGCCCGCGCTCGACGTTGCGGATCAGCTTGGCGCCGTCGTATTTCTCGAAAGTGTCCGGTGTAATCATGTCGGGGCTGACCAGATCAGCGGGAATGCTGCGTCCCGCAAACATGTCACCACTGATGGCGCTGCCCCCGGGCAGGCTCTTGCGCGGCACCACAACCTTGGCCGTGGGTCCGCCCTTGGCTTTGTCCGCAAGTTCCTCCTGGATTCTTTTTTCCCTGACGTCCAGGTACTGTTTGGTCAGCCAGGCTGCCGCCAGTGCCATGATGATGGCGACGAAGAGCATGAGCCAGGTACGATTGATACGGTCGAGTCGGAGGGCCATGTGCGGGCTTCTTTTAGAGCGGAGTTATATTGTTGGAAAAAGAAATGGCCCAGGAGTAGGCGCCGAAAAAATCCTTCAGCGCCTTTACAACATCTCCGATCGCGGAATGGACCACCCCTGATTCATCCGTGTAACTGATTAAAACCACCACCACCAGCATGACCACCATGGTGTATTCCACGCTGGCCTGGCCAGAAATTCGCCGACATCCCCGTAAACCGCGGCAAACTCCCCTGCTTTTCAATGCTCCCGTTTTCATGGCTTATCGACAAAAGTAGCCAGCACATTGGTGCCTGACGTACCCGCTTTCCCCGGCGAAATCGTCAGATTCGCTTCATGATAACCCCGTTTCATGACGAGTACGTGGGAAATACCTTTGGTTCCACCCACGGGGCGATCCATGATGGCGCTCCAACCGTCATCAGCCATCGTGCGCCGGTAAAAATTCAGATTGGCATCCGGTGAATACATGTTCGTCAGCAATATGGTGCGGCCGGTTTTGCCCGCATCATAGTGGTCAACATCGTTCAGAACCGTGCTACCCGCCATGTTGGGAAATCCAGCGCCCAGGGTTTTTAGCTGTCCGCCGTCGGGTTTGGTGCTGATCCCCAACAATGCCTTGGCCCCGCGACCGTGAGCCATTACCTGCACGGTATAAAAACAGCCTTTGCGCAGCGTGGCTATGGCTGGCATGCCGCTGACTTCGTATTCATGGAAATAGGGCGGCGCATCGCTCCAGCGCTGCTTGTAAAAAGCCAGCACCTGCTGCGGCGTCTGTTCGGTGGTCAATTCCTTGATTTGCATCGGCATGCCGTTCATGCGCATGTTCTCCGCCACCCATTGCACCTGGCCCACATGCGGCACCGGGAATTCCGGGCAGGGCACCGCCGCTTTCTCCTGCGCGAGCGCAAATGTGCAACTGCCTGCGATCAAAAGCGCCGCGGACCAAAGTGTTGCAATGTTCAACCCCTTGAACATCATCATTTTATACCGTCGTTAACCCGGTCTATATAAATATATAAATTAAATCAATTAGTTAAGTCTATCAGGTGGTAGCTGGTCGACTTCGATTTTGCCCAACTCAAGCACGGTGGGTACCAGTTCCGGTGTAAACGGCACGAGTATCCAGCGCACCGCATCCAGCACCGGGTTGCTCAAGATGGAAGTCGGCGTCAGGCCCTGTATCTGCTTTTTGACATGCGCCGCGCCGTTTGCCCCCCAGCCGTTGGCGAGGATCACGTTTTTGTCGGTAATCGAGAGGTTGAGCCGGGCCGGGTCGGCGCCCGCTCCGCTGCCCAGCACCTCGCTGATCACCGAGGCGGTGTTGGCAATGCTGATTGTAGCCGTGCCCGTGTACAAGCCGTTCATTTCAAGATTGAAAGGGCCGATTGCATTCGCCACCGACACGGCAAAGCCGAGAATCGTATTGGCCGTGCCCGGCGAGTCGGCATTGGTAATGGAATTGCTCGAACCGGCAAGCATGGCGGTGCCAGCGCGGTCGTACCATAACTCGCTGGTCAGAAATTTTCCCGCCATCTCGGTCTTGATGGTCGCTTCACTTTTATCGTTGCCTTCCCAGTCGCCGCTGCTCGAGGCCGACTGGCCGTACCATACCGTGCGCTCCCATGCGTTATAACGCGCCGCCTGGATCGCCGACGCTTTCATGTCGGTATATTTACCGAGGAGCGGAATGATCAGGAACAACGGGATCAGGAACAGCACGGCGCCGATCACAAATTCGGTGAGCGCCTGCCCCCGCCCGGCGGACGGACGCACACGGAAAAATGCCTGCCGGGATGCCATCATGGGAAAGTTTGCGACAGGATCGACGCGCCCTGCTCCAGCAGATTGTTGTGCATCAGCCGTGCCTGCCAGTACGGGCTGTAGAGACTGCCGTATTCGGTTTTACCGTCTCCGCGCGGAAACAGCTTTGTCGGACGCGCGAAATAGGACTGTGCCTTTGACAGGGCCTTGATCGTATTGCCTTCGGTGCCATCGGCGAGCCACAACCGGCCGGTATCACCGCCGCCGATGTTCATGCTCGGCGAGCTGCTGATGGCAATTGTGCTCATCGGCTTCTCGACCTCAATCAGCAGTTCCGGGCCGCTGGTGTTCTGATGCGCCGTGGCAGTCGCCTGCGCGCGATCCGTGACATCCCAGTATTTTTTCAATCCGCCATTGCTGTCCAGCGTGGCGCCCGTGCCGTTGCCGACGTTGATCCAGGCCGGCGCCATGGTCAGTGGATTGACGAAAGCAGAACCATAGGCTTCGGCAAAATTGTGGTTGAAGTTGCCGCTCCCCGGCTGCAGATCGTTCGCCGAACCGGCGAGCGCCGCGCCATAACCCTGCGGGGTTGGAATCGGGATCGGGATCGGCACGGGAAAGGGCACAAAGATCCATACCATCAGGATGGTGAAAAGCCCGGTCGAGTCCGCTCCCGTCCAGCTTTTCATGTAGGTACCGGTCTTGTTTTTCAACTCGGTCCCGCCGCTGTGGTACATGATCATGAACATCGTACCGAAATTACCGGGGATGGCTTTGGTCGGGTCGATCAGTATCGGCAGCGGCCACGGATAGCTGCGGAAATTATAAAAACCATCCTGCGAATTGAAAATGACGTTGGCCTGCCGGTCCTGAGAGCCGCCGCTGACGCTGTCCGAACCGCCCGTAGTGCCGCTCTTGGTCGGATCGTAGTCGCTGGTAAAGTTGTAAACGTCGTAGACATGCTTGGCCCCGAACCCGATCTGGGTCAGCGAACTACTGAGCGAAGCATCGGGATCGTTCTGCCGAATCACTTCGGGAATGATCTCGAGCCAAAGCGACAATGCCGTTGCTGCGTGGTATGCGGTGCTGCCGTAATAAAACGCGTCGATCAGGAAATCGAGCACCGTGATCAGCGGCCCAGCGACTGCATTCATCACCGACTCGATGCCGCCCGCGGCACTTTTGGCCACGTTCCATACGGAGGTCCACATGGAGCCCAATGCAGACAGACTGGCGAAGGTCTGGGGCACCCAATTGAACGGGCCCGACTTGTAGGTACTGTCGAGGTTGCGTGCCCAGGACCGCAAACCGACAATCTGGGCGACCGCCACCTGGTTGGCGATCATCGCCCGGTTGGCGTAAGCGGTGAAGTTGTAGTCGCGGGCCTCGGTCACGGCGCCGCTGTAGGCTGCGGCGTCCGCGGTGTTCTGCAACTTCATTTTCTGGGTCGTCAACTGGGCCACGTTGTACAGCAACAACAGGCCCAGCAGCACTACCACCGTGGTCACGCCGATAAACGCCAGCGCCTGGCCTCGCTGGCGGACAAGCAATGGAAAACTCCGCCCCCGCGGGGGGGCAGGGTTGCGCATGCCCGGAATGACCTGAAAAAACTACGAGTGCTTACTTGCTGACGGTGTTCTCGTAGTCACCCATGCCTTTTTTCTTGCTGGCATCGGTAGAGGCATCCTTCGAAGCATCCTGGGCGCCCTTGATTTCGTTGGTCGCTTTTTTGCCTGACAGTTCCTGGGCCATACCCGCAGTCTGCTGGCGCACGGTCTGACCGAAGAAGCTGTACACGCCAATCGCTGCAATTGCGATCAAAGCCACAATGATGATGTATTCCGTCATGCCCTGGCCGCGTTGTTTTGCCAGCGCCGATACTTTGGAAATAAGGTTCATTTGGTGCTCCCCATGATTATCTCTAGCAACGGTTTCGTGTTTTTACCCTGTCTTACACCTTGCCTTACACCCTGCCCACCGTCAGTTTCAGGTGGTTCTGAATGCTAGCATAGTGCTAGCGGAAAAACTTTTCGCGACACGAAAATCGCCTGAAACCGGGTCCACAAGAAGAAATCCCGGAAGTAATTTCCCATATCGCCGGGACCGGGAAACCGTGCCCCCGGCAGGCGCCTCAAAAAACGCTGATATTCCGCTCTGTTAGCAGTTGCGACAGCCGCAAATTGGCCATTCCCAGGCGGTCCACCAGCAGCTCCAGAAAGGCGCCGTTGAAATGATGGCGGCACAACTCGGATGCCTGCGGCAAAGTCTCCGCGCGAATCTCGATGACCACGATGTCGGTAGTGGCAACGACACTCGCCGAGCGCTGGAATTTCTGTTTGCCCAGATACGCCATTTCCCCGAAACACTCGCCGCTTTTCAGCACGGTCAGCAGCCGGTCCTGCTTGCGCACCTGCACCTCACCGCCGGCGAGAATGAAAAAAGATGAGCCGATGTCTCCTTCCTGGATCAATACCGAATCCAGCGGCAACTGGTGCCATTTCGCCAGCCGCAGCACCTCCCACAGTTCAACATCGGTGAAAGTGCGAAAAAACTCGAGTTTGCGCAGGGTGTCGAATTTTTCGGCTTCGGGCATGCCATCGCGGGCTTTCGCGCGGGATCCGCCCAGCACGTCAACCAGGTCTCCGGCGAGGTCCCCCCAGGTCTGATATCGATCCGCCGTGTTTTTCTTCAGCATGCGCAACACGATGGCATCGATCTGCGGCGGCACCTCATTGCGGAAGCGGCTGGGGGGCGCGGGGTCCACATTGATGATCTGGTAAATGATGCTGTAGTTATTGGTGCCCAGAAACGGCAGGCGCCCGGTCAGCAACTGGTAAAACACCACGCCCAGCGAAAAAATATCGGTCTGGTACGTCAGCTGCTGCTCCCGCACCTGTTCGGGAGACATGTACGCCGGTGATCCGATGCCGGTAATCTGGGTGGAATCGCTGGCCGCATTCAATGCAGCGCCAAAATCCGAAATTTTGATATCGGTTTCGCCGGCGAGCAGGATGTTCGCCGGTTTGATGTCGCGATGAATCACCCCCTCGCGCGCGGCGTAATCCAGCGCCTTTGCGCATTTGTAGATGATTTCAAGCACGCGGGACAGCGGCAGCAGATGGTCCACCCGCGCGTATGGCTCGAGCGTCGTGCCATCCACATATTCCATGATGATGTAGCTGGCTTCCTCCTCGGCCACTGCATCGTAAATGGCCACGATGTGCGGATGGGACAATTTGCCGGCGAAGGAGGCCTCGGTCACGAAGAGTTTGCGGTAACGCCGTCCGTGTTCCTGGTCACCCAGCGCCTCGGGAAACACGGCCTTGACTGCGACTTCCCGATCCTGGAACGGATCGTAGGCCTTGTAAACAACGCTGGTTGCGCCCCGACCCAGTTCCTTGATGATTTCGTACTTGCCGATCAGCCGCGTTTCGGCGGGTTGCGGAACCGTATCTGTGCCAGCGTCGTTGGTCATCCGGCAAAAGTATCACTAAACCGGTAATGCCGCCGCTTCACACAAAACAGCGGGCTGAATGACGCGTCACCGCTTGCGCTCCTGTTCAAGCTGCATCCGGCGCAACTCCCGCAGGCGGGCTTCAATCGCGGAAAGCTGGTAAAAGTCGCCCTCACCCGTCTTCAGTGCGATTTGCATCTGCTCAACGGCAGCCCCGAGTTGCCCGCTTCGGAAGTAAGCCTCCCCTTGCGCGCGATGCTGCTGCAGGCGATTGCCCTGCGCCGCGTAAGCCTGCGCCTGCAGCCGGTAGAGCCGGGAATCGGAGGGCTGCGTCCGCAGCTGGCTGTCGATCATCTGCAGCACGGCGGCTGGCTGACGCGCACGCATCAGTTCCTCGGCGTGACCATAAAACAATGCACGGGAAGCCGGATAGGCGCGCCGGGCATCCTGATAACATTTCACTGCGTTCGCGGAGTCCCCTGCGGCGACCGCCAGCTGGCAAGCCAGATTTTCGATGATCGGGCTCGGTGTTTTGCGCAGCGGCGCGATTTCCTTCTGGGCACGGGGAAAATCGCGCGCGCGTATCAGGCTGGCAACCAGTCCGTAACGGCTGGCCGTTTCCGAGAGGAATTTGCGTTCGGTGAAACTGGTCTCGAAAAAAGCCACGGCATCACGCGGCGTTCCGGTCTCGGCACGCAACTTCGCACGTATCAGCTGAAAATCAAGACTGTCGGGTATTTGCCGGTACGGCAGGTTCTCGATACGGTTCTGGATGTCGGCAATCCGTTCGAACGTCAACGGGTGGGTGCGCAGGTAGGACGGCGCGCCGCCCTCATAAATCCGTGTGGCACGCTGCAAACGTTCGAAAAAAACCGCCATCCCGCGGGGATCAAGTCCTGCGCCCTCCAGCAATTGCAATCCGATCCGGTCCGCTTCGCGCTCATTGTCGCGCGTGAAATTCAGCTGGCTCTGCACGATGCCTGCCTGCCCGAACACCACCGCGGCCTCGCCAATCTGCGAATTGGAGCGCGCAGCAAGTATGGCAACCGCCAACGCGGCGATGGACAACAACTGGTTCTGGCCCTGCTGGCCGATCATCCGCGCAATGTGGCGCTGCGTCACATGCGCAACCTCATGGCCAACCACGCCGGCAACCTCGGATTCGCTTTGCGCGGCCAGCAGCAATCCGCTATTGATCCCGATGAACCCGCCAGGCAACGCAAAGGCGTTGATCTGCGGATCGCGCATCACGAAAAACTCAAACTCCTGCCGAAACGCGTCGCTGCGCGCAGTCAACCGGCCACCCAGGCTGTTGACATAGTCAGCCACCTCCGCATCATCCAGGTAGCCGGGATCGCGACGGATTTCGAGCATGATGCTCTCGCCGAGACGACGCTCGTCGGCCGGCGTGATCGCTGCGGCGGATACGTCGCCGAGTTCTGGCAAACCCTGCGCAAGCACGCGGGGAACACACAGCAGAATCAACAGCAGGAGCGGGGGGAATAGGCGTTGCAGCATGGTGCTATGATAATTCCGGCAAGTCGGAGTTCAATAATGAAAAAACAATCTGTTACAGCTACCTTGACACATTTTGACGCAAATGGTCAGGCATGGATGGTTGATGTCGCCAACAAAGCGGAAACCCACCGGCTGGCCCGCGCCGTGGGCCGCATCATGATGCAAGCGGCGACCCTGCGACAGATCATTTCCGGCAGCGCAAAAAAAGGCGATGTGCTCGGCATCGCACGGATTGCCGGCATCCAGGCCGCCAAACACACCCCGACGCTGATTCCGCTGTGCCATCCGCTGGCGCTGACCCGGGTGGAAATCGATTTTAAGATCGAGCGCCGCCACAACGCCGTAAGCTGTACGGCTACTGCGGAAACGGTAGGCCGCACCGGCGTGGAAATGGAAGCCTTGACGGCTGCCAGCATCGCCCTGTTGACCATCTACGACATGTGCAAGGGCGTGGATCGCGGCATGCGCATCGAAACGCTGCAGCTTGAGGAAAAACGCGGCGGAAAATCCGGGACATGGAAGGCGCCACGGCGCGCCGGCTGAACGCTCAGACTCTTCGGCGCTGAGAATATTCCCTCAGGGCATATCAAAGCGCTGAATTCCATGCGGTATTGGCTGGGTTAAAATCCGGGCACAGGAGGACTCCAACCATGAAAGCATCCGTGAAAATTATGCGTCGTAATTTCCTGAAAATCTCGGCTGGCGCCTGCGCGGCGGCTGCGGGCCTGCTCCAGTCAGGTGCAGCGTGGGCGGCCACGTGGAACAAAAACGGCTTCGATTCCAAAACGGCAGTCGATGCACAGAACAGCCTTGGCGCAACCAATCTGATCGACAGCAGGGACATCACCATTACCGCACCGGATATCGCCGAGAACGGCGCCATCGTGCCCGTCGCGATCACCAGCAAAATCCCCAACACCCAGAGCATCTCCATCATCGCCGAAAAAAATCCCTTCCCTCTGGCCGCGAGTTTCGACATCAGCGCTGGCGGTGAGGCTTATGTCTCGACCCGGCTCAAGATGGGCCAGACCTCGAACGTGCGCGCCATTGTCAAGGCGGACGGGAAGTTCTACACCGCGATCAAGGAAGTCAAAATAACCGTCGGTGGCTGCGGCTGATCATTTGATGCCTGCAACCACACCTGCGAAAAGAGGAAAACCCAATGGCTGAACCAATGAAAATCCGCGCCACGCTGCAGGGCGATACCGCGGACGTGCGCATCCTGATGCGGCATCCGATGGAAACCGGCACCCGCAAAACCGCGACCGGCGTCGTGCCCCTGCATTTCATCCAAAGCGTGCTCGTCGAACACAACGGAAAAACCGTGCTTGACGCGCAATGGAGCCAGGCCATTTCGCGGGATCCGTTTCTCGGCCTGCGTGTCAAGGGCGCCAAGCTGGGCGACAAGATCAGCGTCACCTGGACCGACAACAAGGGCGACAAGCGCAGCGATGACGTCGCGGTGTCCGCGGGCACATAGCCACCGCGAAACAGCTTCATCACAATAAAAATAGGAGGAGACCGTGAAAAGAATGCGCGGCAGCAACCTGATCTTGGGCGCAGCCCTCTGCCTTGCCATGGCGCCATCTGCCCTGGCGCAGGGCAATGACCTTTCCATTGGTCGCAAGATGCTGATGGAAGACAATCCCGGCGAACTGTGGATCGACCAGGGCAAGGACTTGTTTCACCAGAAGCGCGGACCCAAAAATGTCTCGCTGGAGCAATGCGATTTCGGCATGGGATCGGGAAAACTCGAAGGCGCTGCAGCGCGTCTGCCCCGCTATTTTGCCGACACCGACCGCGTCGAGGATCTGGAATCGCGATTGCTGACCTGCATGACGCGGCTGCAGGGATTTGACCGCAACCAGTTGATCAAAGACGCCATCAGCGCCCCGGCCAGCCGGGGTTCGGACATCGAAGCCCTGGCGCTGTACGTGACCTCGCGCTCCAATGGCATGAAAGTCAATGTCTCGCTGAGTCACAAGAAAGAATTCGACATGTACAAGGCCGGCGAATATCTGTTCTATCGCCGCAGCGGCCAGACCGATTTCGGTTGCGTGCAATGCCACGGCGAGGCCGACAAGCGCATCCGCCTGCAGGATCTGGTGCACATGACCAGCAAAGCGGGCGCGCAGGAGGTGGCTGCAAGCTGGCCCGCTTATCGCGGCGCGCATTATGTCGTGCGCACCATGCAGTGGCGCTTGAACGACTGCGTATGGCAGATGCGCCTTCCCGACCTCAAATATGCGACGGATTATTCGATTGCATTGACCACCTACCTCAACCGCCAGGGCAATGACGCCGTGATGCAGGTGCCCGGGTTCAAACGTTAGAGGGATGCGATGAAAACGACTTGGATCAAGTGGTCGGCATCTGCGGTCACCGGATTGATGGTTGCCGGTTGCGCCAGCTACCCGGATCAGGCGACAACGCGGCAAATGGCGGAAAAAATGGTCTTTGAGGCTTTTGACGCTTCGCTGGCACACATGAAACGCCTGGAGCAGGACCGGTCGCAGCAGATCTGCAGCAAGATCGGTGACGCGAAACTGAGCCGGGAAGAAGCCGCAGAAGTGGTTAAACTCGCGCGCGCCTCAATCCAGTATCCGGCTTCAGGCCAGCTCACTGGTGACTGGAAGGCCGGGGACAGGCTGGCACACGATGGTTCCGGCGACCGTATCCGCAGCGGCAAGACCGAGGCCAACAAACAAAACGGCGCCCTGTGCCAGAATTGCCATGCCCTCGCGCCTGGCGAAATCAACGTCGGCAATGTCGGCCCGCCACTGACCGGTTACGGCAAGCAGCGCGGCAATTCCGAGGCCATCGTCAAATACACCTACGAAAAAATCTACAATGCCTGGGCGTATTTTCCGTGTTCCAACATGCCGCGTCTGGGCGCCACCAGGCACCTGACGCCGGAGCAGGTCACGCACATGGTGGCCTACCTGCTTGACCCGCAGTCGCCGATCAACAAGTAATTCCGGCAGCTAAGAGAATACAGAGGCTTGGACAACCAAGCCTCTTTTTTCAGTGCGCATACTCCCCTGCAAAATCCTGAATGGGTTTGCCCGGGCACCCTTTCAACTTCATCGGCGACAGTCTTGAATCTGGCAGAATGCCCAACATTAATTTTCTTTAAGTATTAAATTCCAACAGATGACCACTCACGATACCGCACGAAAGCCGGCCATCAATGTATGCCTGGTGCAGCCGCCCGGCTACATCCATGCATTGGCCCTGCTGGAAGCAGCGGAGTATGTGAGTGAAAAATCCATCCTCGCCGGGTATCAGGCCAGTCTGAATAAGAACAGGCTCCTTTCAAGCGGGTTGAACATTGTTTTTGGAGCGCATATCTGCCCACAGGAAAGCCTCGCCTACCCTCCGAATACGGTGATTTTCAATACCGAGCAGATTCCGGAAAAAAGCGTATGGATCAATTCCCAATACAAAAATTGCCTGGATCGTCATTTTGTATGGGATTACTCACAACTCAATCTTGCAGTTCTAGGCCACGAAAGAGCCCAACAGATCAATTTTTACCATGTCGAAAAACTCCGGAGAATAGTCCCGGACCAACAGCCGGAATACGACTTGATATTTTATGGGTCGATGAATGACCGAAGAAAAAAAATTATTGAAAAGCTCCGAAACCGGGGATTAAAAGTCCTCACGGTATTCGGACTTTACGGGCCCGAACGGGATAGCCAATTGAGCAAAGCGCGTGCCGTATTGAATCTTCATTTTTATGAATCACAGATATTTCAGCAGATCCGGGCTTTCTATGCATTGTCCAATGGCATACCCGTCATCTCGGAAAATTTTCCCGAAGCCTCTGCTCTGCCTATTTATGGGGAAGTAATATTTACCCCGGGTCGCGAACCATTTGAGGATTACGTTTTAAATCTGCTTGCGCACAATGAGCGATTCGAACAGACGGCGCGGGGGAAAATTAGCCGTTTTCATGCATCAAAAGACAACATCGAGTTCGGCCAGGCGCTGGAGAAAACCATCGATGCCGTTCTTGGCAAACAATCTCAAGAGGTTGCGGTCAAGCCACCAGTACCGTCCAGAATCAACCTTGGCTGTGGCAAAGATTACCGGCCGGATTATCTGAATATCGATGTCGATCCAAACGTGAACCCGGACGTGATCGTCGATTTGTCTGCGCTGGTGGAATTGCCCGTTTCCGTTCAATCCCCGATTTACGGAACAGTCACCCTCGCCGAAAACCATGTTGATGAAATCATCGCAGTGAATGTGCTGGAACAGGTTCAGCAACTGCCACAACTGATGGGTAATTGCCTGAAACTGCTTAAGGCGGGCGGGCGATTCACGATTCAAGTGCCGTACGATCTCTCGCTGGGGGCGTGGCAGGATCCACAGCACGTCAGAGCATTCAACGAGAATTCCTGGCTTTATTACACCGATTGGTTCTGGAAACTGGGCTGGTTTCATGAACGATTCGATTGCACGGAAACGTCGTTGAACCTCACCGACTATGGCAAGAGCCTGGTCAGTCGCAATGTGCCCCAGGAAGAAATCCTGCGCACAGCCAGAGCCATCGATTCCATGAGGGTGGTTTTGACCAAGCGCAAAACAACCCCTGAAGAAAAAACCATGGCTCGGGCCAATGACAGCCGCTTGAATACGGGCTAATCTTCCGCCTCAGCCTCAGCCTTTCAAAAAATACTTTAAAAACAAATACTTACAGTTACACGGTCAATCTAGGGCACGGGCGTTACCGAAAACCCCTGGGGCATCTCTGCCCGCTGATACCGCTCATACATAGTGATGTAGGCGGATTCGATGTGGCGCCGGTAGCGGTCAATGTCGAATAGCGGGTGCGTGGTCCTGTTTCGCGCCAACCGGGACTTGATGTCGGCCAGCAAAGCCGACGTTGTCGCCAGTTTGAATGCCAACGTTTCGTAATCAGCTAGGTTCTCAGTAATCAGTTCCGGCAGTCCCACAGCTCGCAGCAAACTCGCAGCAACCCGTCCCGGGAAAGCATGCCCTCTGCATGTCAGCACCGGCAGTTCCGCCCACAAGGCGTCACTTGCCGTGGTGTGCGCATTGCACGGCAGCGTGTCCAGAAACAAATCCGCCAGACGGTGACGCGCCAGATGATCCGGCGGCAGCATGCGTGCTGCGAACACCAGCCGATCGGCGCGCACGCCCCTGGCCTCGGCCTCCAGCTTCAAGTTGCGCGATGCCGACGCATTGTCTTCCAGCAGCCACAGCACGCTGCCTGTCACGCGCTGGAGCAATCGCATCCACACGTCAAAAACATCCGGCGTAATCTTGTAGTTGTTGTTGAAGCAGCAGAACACGAAACCCCGTTCCGGCAATCCGGCTTCGGCACGGCTCACGGTCTGCTCAGCAATCACCCGCTTGGAATCATTGACCTGGTAGCTGTCGGGCAGGCGCACCACTTTCTCCGCATAAAACCGGTCGTGCTCCTGCGGAATCACCTCCGGGTCACCGATGATGTAGTCCATGTAGTCTGCCCCCGTCGTGCCCGGATACCCGAGGTAATTGACCTGGATCGGTGCCGCGCGCCGCGCAAAAATCGCCGGACGGCAGCCGTCGGTAAAGCCCTTGAGATCAACCGCAATGTCGATTTCACGGGCACGCAGCAAAGCCGCAACCTCCATATCGCTTTGATTTCGCACATCATTGAATTGTTCAAAAGCCTTTTGCAGCCTGGCGCGCATCGCGTCCTGCACATCTGCTCCGAATGACCAAGCCGACACTTCGAACCGTGACCGGTCATGCCGCTCGAACAGTTCCGCCATCAAGTGTGCCGTTGCGTGATCACGAAAATCGGCAGACAGGTAGGCGATGCGGATGCGGTCATGCCGGTAACGTTCGCCGGTCCACAGGGGTGTAGCCGTCGGGTAGCGCCGCGCCACGTACGTCCGGGCACTGGCCAGATGCTCCTCAGCGGAATCAGACAGAACAGCGACCTGAAACGGCAAAGCCACCTGCCCACCGGCACGCACGGCATCCAGCAACCTTGCCCGTGATTCGTAAAATCCGGCCCAGTTGCAGCACCATACCTCGGAGTAAAGCCGGTTCCCCGCCGCATCTTCGTATTGCGGGTCGAGCTCGAGCAGACTGGCGTAATCCTGCGCGGCCCGTTCATGCAAACCCAACCTGCGAAACAATCCGCCGCGGTTGTTCAGGGCATCGGCCAACCGTGGATTCAAGGCCAGCGCCTGGTCATAACTGGCGAGGGCCGCATCAAGTTGCTCCAGCCTGACCAGAGCGGCGCCGCGATTGCTATGCGCCCGCGCATATCCGGGATGACAGGCAATGGCGCGGTCATAACTGGCGAGGGCCTCGGCATGCCGGTTCAGGCCGGCCAGTGCAATGCCGCGGTTGTAATGGGCGTCGGCGTAATCCGGACGCACGACCAATGCCCGGTCATAACTGGCCACGGCATCGGCATGACGCCGGTCATTCCACAGCGCAATACCCCGGTTGTTCAACACTTCCGCATAGTCCGGCTTCAGCATCAAGGCCTGGTCATAACGCGCCACGGCCTCGGCGTAACGCCGCAGTTTCACCAGCAGCACGCCGCAATGGAACAGCAGATCGACATCTTCCGGGTCGCCCTGCAGCGCCGCCTCATATCCGGCCAGCGCCTCGGCAAAACGCTGCAGCGCCGACAACAGTTCGCAACGCCGAAGCCGTGCCACACGATGACCGGGATTGACGACCAGCACGGCTTCGTAATCCGCCAGCGCCTCTGCCGGCCTTCTCAGGTCGATGAGGGCAGCAGCGCGATTGAGCAATGTGTCGGGGTTTTCCGGATCCAGCGCCAGAGCCCGGTCATAACTCGCCACTGCCTCTTCATGGCGGGCGAGTCCTCGCAACACGTTGCCACGGTTGCCATGCGCCGTCGCATGATCCGGGGCCTGCGCAATGGCCCGGTCCATCAGTTTCGCAGCTTCGTCCAGACGCCCGCGCTGCGCCTGGATCACCCCCAGAAACTGCAGTGCATCGGCATTGTCCGGTTCCTGCTGCAGCAGCGCGCGATACAGTGTTTCGGCTTGTTCCAGATTTCCCTGCTGCAGCAAGGTCAGCGCCTGCTGCAAAACATCAGGCGCTGCGATCCCCTCAGCCGGTGCTTCAGCGCCTGTACGACTTTTAAAACGGGAACGCAGGGCATCGAAAAAATTTTGCGCGGACATCAATCATCGTCCCTGTTCAGTACACAAAAATACGCGAGCCAGGCTGTGTCGCATGCGATTACCCGCGGAACTCCGCGATGAATTTCTCCAGTGCCGTCGCGGCGGGCGTCAGGGAACCCGACCAGTCGCCGGGAGTGTCCTGCCGAAATATGCGCATGCTCGGATACCAAGGGCTGTCATTACCCTCGGTAAACCAGTACCACAGCAAGGCACTGCCGCCGCGGGGCAACAACATCCACACGGGGACATCCATGGCGCCGGCAAAATGAACCGTACTGTTGCTGGTGGATATCACCAGATCCATGGCGGCCACCTGCGCCGCAAATCCATCGAGATCTTTAAGCGCATCAACCGAGGTGTCTTGGTGCACCGTCAATCCGGTCTCATTCTTTAGCCGGGTCAGTTCCGCCGTGCAATCGCCATACTGCAGATTGACGAACACCGCGTCGGGCAAGGCCAGCAGCGGCGCCAGTTGCGCCAAGTCCAGACTTTTTTGTGTGCCGACCTTGTAGTTGCCGCTGCGCCAGGAGATCCCGATGACCGGCCCCGGCCCCAATGCACGGTAATGCTGACGAAATGCCGACACCCGGTTTGCATCCGGAATCAGATAGGAACCGCGCCAGACAAAAGCATCGAATTGCGCGCGCAACCACCGGCACAAGGACCCGAGCGGACTTTGCCAGCGTGCTTCGAGGGTTGCAGCATGCGGCGGTTGACTGCTGGTCACCACCTGCGCCTGCGGAAACGAACGCCTGAACAGCGGCACCAGTCGCGCTTCGCATTCGATGATCAGGCGCGCGCCTCCGGCCATCAGATCGGGCAGCATGCCGGCATACAGCACCGTGTCGCCGATGCCCTGCTCCTGCCACAGCAGGATGCACTGGCCAGCCAGCGGCTCACCGCGCCAAGGCAACTGCGAAACCTGGTGGCGCAGCGCATTGAACCCTTTCAGTTTCAGGTTCCAGCGCCGCTCATAACCCTCCCACCCGGCTTGCAATTGTTTTTGCGCCAGACGCAGCAGAGCCAGATTGTAGTGCGCCAGATCATGTTCAGCATCCAGGGTCAGCGCCTGGCGATAGGCCGCCTCGGCTTCACTGAACCGTTCATCGGCTTGCAGCACGGAGCCTAGATTGACATGGGTGCCGGGACTGTCGGGCTGCAAAGCCAGTGCGCGGCGGTATGCGGCCTCGGCTTCGGCATAGCGGGCCGACTCACGTAAAACCGTGCCGAGACTGTCGTGAGCTTCAGCAACATCGGGTTTTAATTCCAGCACACGCGTAAAGGCTTTGCCGGCCTCGGCCAACTGCCTTTTTTCCAGCATCAGGCGGCCAAAGTTATAGTGCGCCAGTGCTGAGTCCGGCTGCAGCGCCAAAGCGCGGCGGTGAAAGATTTCCGCTTCAGCGACGCGCCCGTCATCCTGCAGACAGGAAGCGAGATTGCTGCAGGCCTCCGGATAATTGGGATTCAGGTCCAAGGCGCGACGATAAGCGACCTCAGCCTCTGCCCGACGATTCGTTTTGATCAACAGATTCGCCAGCCGGGTATGGGCCGCCGGATTGTCCGGCTGCAGCAACAATGCCTGACGATGCGCGGCTTCGGCTTCCGCGTTTTTCCCCTCGCTCATCAGCGCCAAACCAAGATTGGCCCAGCCCTCAGCATAATCCGGCTTCAGGGACAGCGCTTGGCGAAGCGCCGCTGCGGCTTCGGCATGTCGGGCATTTTTTTGCAACAACTGCCCGAGATTGCCATGAATCGCGGCGTCCTCCGGACGTTGCTGCAGCGCTTTTTGATAGGCCTCCTCGGCTTCCGCATCGCAATCCAGCGCCTTGAGCAAATTGCCCAGATTGTTCCAGGCATCGGGGTAGGCCGGTTGTAGTGACAAGGCCTGTCGATACGCCGCCACCGCCGCATCCGTTTGCTTAAGTTCAGCCAGTACCAGACCGAGCCTGAAATGCATTTCGGCATCGTCAGGCTGCAAAACCAGCACACCGCGATAGACCGGCTCAGCTTCGGCATAACGCGCTGACCGCAACAGCAGGCCGCCGAGGCTGAGAAGCGTCGATGCATTATTATCCGGGGCCAGCTTCAAGGCATTGCGATACGCCGTGATCGCATCATCCAGCCTACCCTGCCGATCATGCACGAAGGCGAGATTGTTGAAATACTCGGGCAAGGCCTGAAGTTCGATCGATTTCCGGATCAGGCGCTCGGCTTCCGCAAGTTTACCGGTCTGACCATGACTGACGCCGAGGAAATGCAGCGCAGGTGCATAGTCGGGGTTGTGCCGCAGGATGCGCTGATACTCTGCCTGCGCCTCCGTCACCCGACCGGCCTGATGTGCAGCGAGCGCTGCTTCGAATATTTGCTCAGGCGTCGATGGTCCTGATTCACCCTCCTGCCCTGTGACAGCCCGCCACGCACGCTGCAACAGCTTTTTCATCAGCCCGGGCGAAAGGGATCAGTTTTTCTTGGCTGGCGAAAGCGCCAGCACCACATCGTAGGTTATGGCATCGACAAAACCCTGATCGTAGCCGGCGTCCTGCAACTCCCATTTGAAGGTATTGCCGAGATGCGCTTTTTTGTACCAGTTCACTTTATGCGTACGCATAAACGCTGCAGTTCGAGAAATGATGGCATCACGCGTGTTCTGCAGCCGTTCCGGGGTGATTTTTTTACCGGCATTCGCCGGCGGCAAACGTCCGATCAGATCCTGCGCCAGGGCACGTGCAAACTGATCCACTTCTTTGGTATCAAACCAGGGGAGGATGGCCATCGCGAGGTTGAGTATTTCGTTGATAGAAATTAACTGCCGGGTTGGAAGCACTTTAGCACAGGACATATCCCGACTAATCAGTAATCCAGCCCAGCGCCCAGAATCGTGGAAACAAGGGCAATCCCGGTGCGAGATGCCGCAGAAATTCCTGTTGCCGCTCGGCTAAAGATCCGATTTCAGGAATGACGCCATAGATCACCGCTGCGACAGCGAACAGCACCAAGGCGGCTAGAAACACCCATTCTGCTCGGCCGACCATGCGAACCGGCTGCGTCACGGATTGCACCATGCCCAGCGCCCAACCGCTTAACAGCGCAAACAACACCTGACTGACCGGCATCACCAACACACCATCCACCATGGCCTGCGCAGAAGCCCCGGTCAGCGCCGCAAGCAAGGCAATGTGGAATAAGCGTGGCTCAGTTCTACCGTGATTACTAACCTGCGCAGTGTCACGGCGCACTGCCGCGGCCCAGGACAGTCCGCCGACAGCCCACACCCCCGTCAACAACAAGCCCGCCGGCAAACCCCACTCTGCGAACCATTGCAGCAAGGCATTATGCGGATGGGCTGCGACCTCATTCGCCCAGTAAGCATAGTGCATCGGGCCGATGCCCAGCAGCGGCTGCTGCAGGGCAAAGTCCAGCGCCTTACTCCACAACACTTCCCGCAGCGACAAGGAAATAATGTCGTCAGTACGGTGCAGGAACGATGCCGGCAGGTCCATCAACTGCGGGATGCCGAGAACAAAAATGCCGTAACACAAGAAGCCGCACAACAGCCCGGCACACTGCCATTTCACCCACCGTCGGCCATCCCCGCTGCCAAACAGGAGTACCGCCAGGACACCCACGACCAACGCAACCCAAGTACCCCGTGTCCCGGATCCGACTACCAGCATCCACCAGATTATCGGCACACTGCACAACATCATAATGCGCACCCGAGTTGCCCCCCACCACATCGCCGGCAGCAACAGGAACGGCAACAGCATGGTCTGCACATGGCCAAAAAAACGCACGTTGGCAAACCCGGTGTACAGCTCTCGAATATCAAAGCCCTGACCATAAGCCGGCGCCACCAGCAGCATGCCGGCATAGACCAGGCAGGTGGTCACGGCATACGCTGTCGCCGTGCCGAAGAACAGCAGCAGCAACCCTGCGTCTGCACGCTCGCCCAGTGCCCGACGATTGGCCGCGATGGACAGGCCGAGCACCATCAACAGCAGAAACAAGCCCCAGTCGAGCAGGGCCCAGCGCGGCAGTTGTGCCCTAGCGCTGGACATGAGGCCCAGCACAAATGCCGTCAGCAGCGCATAACGGATCGGCCGTGGCAATCCTGACCAGACCATCGTCAACCGGCCTGCCGAACCAGGCACCAGCAAGGTCAGCAGCACGGCCGCAATCGCGCCAAGTTGGGCCATACGCTGACCGTCATGCCAGGTCAGTGCGTGGGCAAAATCAAAATTCGGTGCCAGAAAAACAAAAACAGCCACAACAACCATGACCCATGGTCGCGGACACGGCAGGTTCCACCTGGTAACGAAAAATTTTTGCATCAATAATTTTTGAAATGGCATCACGCCTGCGCAGCCTCAAAACTTGAACGGATGATCTTGTAATTACAGCAAAAAGCCAATGTCGACACTCGCTCCGCCAAGCACAAGGCGCCACATCAGGGTACGAAAAAAACCCCGGTTTCCCGGGGTTTTTTTACTAAAACAAGCAGTAGATCAGGTACCCACGCCGGTTTTCGATTTGCCACAGTTCGTACCGCTATTGGTGTAGGACCAGCTCACCGAAGTAGGACCCGGTAACGGACCAATAGTAACAATACAGTCACCAACAGCCGGAGTACCGTTCAGCACCAAATTACCTGAAGTGGCCGTTTGCGAAAAGGCAGACAAATTGCCGCCGGCCGCCGGGGGCACAGCGCCGGTCGTGGCGCTGATCTTGTCCGTTGTATCGCACAGCGTGATGAAGCCGTTGTTGTTCTGCAGGCACTCAGCGATGGCGGTCTTGTACGACTGAACGCGGGAAATATTGTCCTGCCATTTCGCGCGGGTGATGTAGTCCTGGTACTGCGGAATGGCGATGGCTGCCAGAATGCCGATAATCGCGACAACGATCATCAGTTCGATCAGCGTAAAGCCTTTTTGCATGTTTCTCATTGTAGATACTCCCGGAAGATTAAAAAATTTGAGCAGGCCTGAGCCCGCTACCCTTGTATATGCAAGGGGCGTACCACCTTAGCAAACTAAACTTGGCAACATAATGAAGATGTCATAACCATTTGATTTATATCTATATTTTTTATTTTTTTGATGCCGTTTTTGGCTGACTGTGAATTCAGTCACGTAAGGGCAGTCGCTGCCAGACCCGTCAAAACTCCACAATGCGTACATTACAGATCGCTTTAGCGCTTTACGTCACGGGGTGACATTTTTCGTCACATGCCGTCCTGCAAGCGTTAGATCGGTGGCGGCTGGTAACCCGGAATCCGGGTGACGTCGACAACGTCGATCTGTTCGGGATCGAGAAATTCCTGCGCATATTTCTCGTAGACTTTCTCCCACATGAATACATCGAACAGGTCCGGATCGACGTGGCCGTTCAGCTTGAACTTGCCGAGTATGGTCAGCGACTCGGTCAGGGTCTTGCCTTTCTTGTACGGCCGGTCTTTCGCTGTCAGTGCCTCAAAAATATCGGCAATGCCCATGCAACGCGCCTGCACCGACATCTGGTCGCGCGTCAGCCCCCGCGGGTAACCCTTGCCGTCCATGCGTTCGTGATGGCCACCGGCATATTCAGGCACCCGCTTCAGGTGCCGTGGCCACGGCAATGATTCCAGCATCTGTATGGTGACGTCGATGTGGTGATTGATGATTTGCCGCTCCGCCGCAGTCAGCGTGCCGGCTCGTATGGTCAGGTTTTCAATTTCATCCGTCGCCAGAAAATTACCGATGCTGCCGTCAGGGCGCTGCCACTGGTACCTCGTTGCAATTGCTTTTATCCGGGCGATATCCTCATCGCGCATGGATTCGCCGCCGACATTGGTCCGCCGCAGGAATTCGCGATCCTGCTCGATGTCGCGGAGCAGGGCTTCCGTGGCCGAGGCCGATGAACCGCCGGTCAGCAGCGCCAGCTGGGCGTCGCGTTTGATGACCTCGAAGCGCGTGTCGATCAGTTCGATGCGGTCATATATTGTCTGCAGCTTGGTCGCCTTGTCGACAACGTGCACGGGGGTCGTCACCTTGCCGCAATCGTGCAGCAGTCCGGCTATTTTCAGTTCGTAGCGGTCGCGATCGGTCATCACGAAATCTTTGAGCGGCCCGACCTGACAATCGTTGACCGCTTCGGCCAGCAGCAGCGTCAGCGTCGGCACCCGCTCGCAATGTCCCCCCGTGTACGGCGACTTGTCGTCGATCGCGGCGTTGATCATCTGGATGAACGATTCGAACAGGCTTTCCAGATGGTTGATCAGCAACCGGTTGGTCAGTGCAATTGCCGCCTGGGAAGCCAGCGACTCCGCCAGCTGCTGGTCGTTTTCCGAGAACGGCACCACCTCCCCGGTTAGGCGGTTCTTGGCATTGATCAACTGCAACACGCCGATGATTTCATTCTCGTGATTCTTCATCGGCACGGTCAGGAATGACGTCGAGCGATAACCGGTCTTTTTGTCAAAATTCTTGGTGCCCGAGAAGTCGAATCCGGCTTCGCTGTAGGCATCCGCCACGTTCACCGAGCAGTCATGGTGCACGGCATATGTCGCGACCATGCTGTTGATAGGATTACCGTCCTTGTCGAACAGGTGGACCGGATAAAATGGGATGTCCACACCGCTGGTGCCGCCCATGGCAATGCCCAGCGTGTCGTTGCGCATGATTTCGAAACGCAGCGCCCGCTCGTCGGACATGCGGTAGAGCGTGCCACCATCGGCGCTGGTGATGTCTTTCGCCGCGATCAGGATGGCTTCGAGCAGCCGGTTGATGTCGCGCTCGCGGGAGAGTGCCACGCCGATGCGCAGCAGCTCCCCGAGCCGGTGGGCAAGCTCGGTTGCCGCCGGCAGAAGTTCCGGTTGATTCATGAGAGTCAGCGCGACGGGAAGGGGGCTATTTGATACAAACAGCGCGCACCTGTTTCATGTCGGTAATGCCCATCAGCACTTTTTCAATACCGTCCTGCTTCAGGGTGCGCATACCGAATTCCAGCGCGGTTGCCACCATTTCCGCGACGCGCGCATGCTCCTGGATGTTCTTCTTCAGGGCGTCGGTACCCACCAGCAACTCGTGCAGGCCCACCCGACCCTTGTAACCACTGCCACCACAGGTTTCGCAGCCTACCGGATCGTGAATCACCAGCTTGCCGCTATCGCCGCCGTAATTGGCAATCCAGTCCTCCAGCAGCTTGGCCTCGGCAGCCTTGGGATCTTTTTTCCAGGTCTCGGTGTTCTTCAGTTCCATCGCATACTCGACCATCAGCGCCTGAACCTCTTCGGCAGTCGCCTCGTGCGGCTTCTTGCACTTGCCGCACAGCCGCTTGGCCAGACGCTGCGCCAGGATGCCGAGCAGCGCATCGGCAAAGTTGAACGGATCCATGCCCATGTCGAGCAGGCGGATGATCGATTCCGGCGCACTGTTGGTATGCAGCGTGGCGAACACCAGGTGACCCGTCAGCGAAGCTTCAATGCCGGTGCCGGCGGTTTCCTTGTCGCGCATCTCGCCGACCATGATGATGTCCGGATCGGCGCGGAGGAAGGCTTTCATCGCCACCGCAAAGGTCATCCCCGCCTTCGGATTCATCTGCACCTGGCGCAGGCCTTTCTGCGTAATCTCGACCGGGTCTTCCGCGGTCCAGATCTTGGTGTCGGAGGTATTCAGGTAACCGAGCACCGAGTGCAGCGTTGTCGTCTTGCCGGAACCGGTTGGGCCGCACACGAAAAACAGCCCGTACGGCTTGGACACGACTTCCTTCAGTGTCTCGTTGTTGTATTTGGTCAGGCCGAGCTTGTCCAGCGGGATCGGCTCGCCCGCCGCCAGTATCCGCATCACGATGTCTTCGACGCCGCCGGCTGATGGGATGGTGGCTACCCGCAATTCGATGTCCAGCGGCCCGTATTTCTTGAATTTGATCTTGCCGTCCTGCGGGCGGCGGCGCTCTGAAATATCCAGGTCACACATGATCTTCAGGCGTGCCGCGAGCGCGCTGCGGTAACTCGCCGGTATCTGGATGTACGGTTGCAGCGTACCATCGCGACGGAAGCGGATTTCGGTTTTCGCCTTGCCGGGATAGGGTTCAATGTGGATGTCCGATGCACCCATCTGGTAGGCATCGATGATGATCTTGTTGACGAGCTTGACCAGCTCATTGTCGGACGCGGCCGAGGCGACATCTTCGCTGCCAGAGGCTTCGACATCTCCGTCTTCATCCATCGTGCCGAGCATGTCTTCGATGTTGCCGGAGTCCTCAAGCCCGCTGCTGGCGCCAAACATCTGGTCCAGCGTGGTCACGAACTCGGTGTTGGTGGTGACCCGGTAGACGATCTTGCTTTTGGGAAACACATTGCTGACCATGCGCGATGCCTTGACCCGCTCCGGGTCTGTGGTCATCACGACAATGCCTTCTTTGGTTTCGTCCAGCGGTATCCACTGGTTGATCTGGCAGAACTCGCGGTTCATGTTTTTCATCAGATCCGGCGGCTTGATGCGATCCTGCTTGAACGGCTCGTAGGGCACGCCGAAATACGTTCCCAGCGCATCACCCAGTGCCGGCAGCTTGACCTGAAACTCGTCCTTCAGCACGATTTCGACATCGAGATTCTTGCGCCGCGCCGAGCGTTGAGCGAGCTCCAGCTCCTCGCCTGAAATCACCGCGTTGGTGACCAGCCCGTCGTACTTGCTGCGCACCTGCATCATCGGGCCCTGGCGCTGGCGGAAAGCAATGGCCAGCGTTTCGGTCAGCGACAACACGCCTTCTTCCATCATCGATGGAAACGGCTGCCCGGCCTTGTTGTTGATGATCTGCACAACACCGATCAGATCCTTGGATTTGGCATCCATGACCGGCGCCACCAGCATCTGCTTGGTGCGGTACCCGGTCTTTGCATCAACAGCCTTCAGGAAATTCAGTTGTGCGCTGTAGGTCTTGAGTTCTCCGTCATCGTAGACGTCGCGGATGTTGACGATCCGCTTGTTGGCGGCGACAAAGCCGGCAATCGACTGCTCGTTGATCGGCAGCTTGATGTCCTTGAACGAAGTCAGCCCCGTCTTCACCTTGGAAATGATCGAGCCCTTGTCCTCACTGAGCAGGTAAATAGTCAGGCGGTCGGCATTGAACAAGGTGCAGAGTTCCTGCGACATCTCGAGAATGATCTCGTCGATGTTTTTGGTCGCATGAATTTTATTGGTAACCGTCTGCAGTTTCTGCTGGAAATTCAGCTTTTCAGCCAGATTGTCTGCAACTGCCGGTTTGCTCTGGAGTACGGTGCTCATGGTCACCCCTTTCTGTTTCCCTTGCTGCTGGTGCTGGCGCGGCTTCGATCCGTCGCGCCGGACTCAGAATTCAAAAACCTGATTCTGTTCAAGCATGTGCAGTCGGCGCCGGGGCACCCGGGCCACGATCTGCTCCATGATCAATTCCGCTTCCCGCGGTTTGAAGTGTGTCACATAAATGGCCGGATCCAGTTGCAGTTTGACCAGTTCCTCCGCCAGCAGGCTTGGACAGAGGTGTTTGGAGATGATGGCCAGCTCGCGCTCCGAGTCAGACAATGCAGACTCAATGAGGAGATATTTTAAGTTATTGATTTCATTAATGTATTTCCAGACCTCGTCCTGGCTGGTGGTATCCCCGCTAAACACCAGACTGGCGGCACCGGAATCCAGGTGATAGCCCACCGCCGGAACCACGTGATTCGCGGTCACTGGCGTGATCATCCGTCCCCCGGTAAGCCGCACCGGCTCGCCCACCCGGATCGGGGCGTAGCGCAGCACCGGTGACTGCGGGTCCGGAATCTGCCGGAAGTCGGGCCACAACTTCCAGTTGAACAGGTGCGCGCTGAGAATATCCAGTGTCTCCTGGATCGCATGCAGGGTGACCGGTTTGCTGCGCTGCAAGCCAACGGTGTCGAGCAGGAACGGAATGGAGGTCACGTGATCGAGGTGGGAATGCGTCACGAAAATATGGTCGATGTCCGCCAACTGCTGCAGCGACAGGTCGCCCACCCCGGTCCCGGCATCGATCAGCACATCGTCGTCCAGCAGCATCGAAGTCGTGCGCAGGTCGCCGCCGATACCACCGCTGCAGCCGAGGATACGCAGCTTCATTACTTGGTCTCAAACTTGTGCACACCGTTCCATGCGGAATCCGGCGGGTTGGCACGGTAACCGGCGATCCGCTCCAGAAACACATCGTAGAGATAGGGTTTGGGTGAAATCTTCTTCAAATTGATGAGTTGCAATTCCGCCTTGTCCCATTCCTGTGCCCGGTAAAACCGCAACGCCTGGTTCCAGAGTTTGATCTCGTCAAGCCGGGTTTGTTCAACCTCACCTTCCAGCCCGAACGGCTCAAAGATCGCCACCGGTTCGTCCTTGCCTTTGACCTGCACCAGATCGATTTCGCGCAGCACGATGCCGGTGATACGCTTTTTGGTGGGTTCGCCGATGATGATATCGGCCCCGTACTGCTTGGTAATGCCCTCCAGCCGCGACCCCAGATTCACCGCGTCACCCATCACGGTATAGGCCTTGCGGATCTTTGAGCCCATGTCGCCGACGCGCATCACCCCGGAGTTGACGCCGATGCCGATCGCAAACGGCGGCCAGCCTTTGTCACTAAATTTTTTGTTGAGCACCGCCGACTGCTTCATCATGTCCAGCGCGGCCAGCACGGCGTTCTGCGCATGATTGGCATCGGACATCGGGGCGCCCCAGAAAGCCATGATCGCGTCACCGATGTACTTGTCCAGCGTGCCGCGATGCCCCTCCCGGATCACCATGCTCATCGTGGTCAGATAATCATTGATGTACAGCGACAAATCATCCGGGGACAAGCTTTCCGAAATGGTCGTGAATCCACGCACGTCCGAAAATAGCACCGTGAGCTCTTCGGCGCGCGGCGCCATGTTGAACTGCCCGGGATTCAGCGCCATTTGCTCGACGAGTTCCGGCGGCACGTACTGCCCGAACAATCCCGTGATCAACCGCGTACCGCGCGCCTCGACCAGGAATCCGTAGGCCATGTTGAAGGTAAACAGGATCAGCACCAGCAGGACGCCGGAGGCCAGCGGCAGCACCAGATGCCCGGTATGAAACACCACCAGGTTGGCACCGATCACCGCCACCAGAACCAGCGCCGTGACCAGCATGGATTTGAATGGTGTCAGCAGCGGCAGCAGCAGCGCCAGCGCAGCGCCGGACAGCAGCAGCAGCACGAATTCCGCCCCCACCACATACGGCGGGCGCTGCTTGATATTGCCGTCGAGGATGCCGCTGATCAGGTTGGCGTGAATCTCCACCCCGGGATACACCGGGTCCACCGGCGTCGCCCGCAGGTCGAGCAGGCCCGGCGCCGTGGTGCCGATCAGCGCGATCTTGCCGCGCAGTTCTTCGACCGGAATACGTTCGTTCAGCACATCAACCAGCGAGTAATAGCGGTAGCTGCCCTTGGCGCCGCGATACGGCACCAGCGCCGCCGCCTGAAAATCGACGGGGATTTCGAAGGGACCGGTCTTGATCCACTCCAGGCCGCTGTAATCGGCGGTACTGCCGTCCTGGCTCACCACCGGCACCACGGGGGGCCGGTCATGCACCGCCCGCACCATCGCCAGCGACAGCGGCTCGAAATAGGCGCCGGCGTGTTCCACCAGTATCGGCACGCGCCGGGTAATACCATCCTGATCCGGCAGCGGATTGATATGGCCTGAACTGGAGGCGGCACGCTGCAAGCGTTCCAGGTTTGCGGTGTAGCCGGACCACGAGGTCACGCCTACTTTGCGTTCGCCAAAAGCGCCGGCAGGCAACACCGGCGGCGGCAACATACCCTTCTTGGTGGCATTCGCCGGATCATCGCTCAAGAACACATGCCCCAGCACCACCGCACGCCCCTTCATCTTGCGGGCGAAAATGTCGTCATATTCGAGTTGCGGCCGCACCTGATCCAGCACCGACTGGAATTGCGGCACGGCCTTCAGCTCGCGTTGGCCGAGGCGCTCCAGCACGCGGATGCCGGAGGATTCATCGCGCTCGGCAAACACCACGTCGAAACCGACAACGGCGATGCCGTATTTGTCGAACAGCTTGTCGAGCAGCACCGCCAGCCGGTCGCGCGGCCATGGCCAGCGGCCTTCGCCGCCTTTTTCCTTTTCCTGCAGGCTTTTTTCGTCGATGTCGAGAATCACCACACGCGGATCGACGGTGCGCGGCATCGTCAACCGGAGTCGGGTGTCGTAAACGATCGCCTCCAGATTGTCGAGCAGCGGAACGCGCAAATAGACATTGTCGAGCAGCGGAACGCGTAGATGTATCGCGTGCGCGAGAAACAGGGCAACAATCGCCATGCCTATCGCTATGCGGGCCAGATGTTTTTTCACCCTGTCGTCCTAAAGCCGCCCCTGCCGTAACAGGGCCATCACATCGTCCGGGTGCGTCGTGAATCCGCCCCGGCCCCTGTCGACCATCACATCGCGGGCGTGCTGCAGAAATGCCCCGCGTGCGCTTATTATTTCTTTACAAAAAATTCCATTTTCACACCCGCGAGTTCTATGACGTCGTGATCCTGCAGCGGCTGGGCCTGGGCATCAATCATCTTGCCGTTGATCACCGGAAACTTCGCACCTTCAACATGGGTAATGAAGTAACCCTGCGGACGGCGCGTAATGACTGCGACCTGAAGGCCGGGCTTGCCCAGCGTTGTCAGGTTCTTGACGAGATCGAGCTCCTTGCCGGCGCTGGGGCCGGTCAGAATCTGCACGGCCGCCAGGGGCTGCGCGTCGGCGGGTTTGGTCGGCGCGGCTGCCGCTGGCGCAACTGCGGCGGGTGCGGGTGTGGCTGGCGGTGCAACGGAAGGCGCAGGCGCAGCTACAGCCGGTGCGGGTGCTGCTGGTTTGGCTGCAGGCGGCATGGACCGCGGTGTGGGCGGCGGCGTGGATGGCTTCGGTGGGGGAGCGGGTTCATTGGCCGGCTTGGCAGGAGCGGGCGCAGCGGCAGCCGCTTTGGGCGGCGCGCGCAGGATCATCGTTTTCTCGAAATCCTCACCGGCATGGCCGGCAGGCGTTTCGGCGACATATTTCAGTTTGTATTTGCCGATTTCGATCACATCGTTGTTCTGCAGGATGTGTTTCTTGATCGGATTGCCGTTGACCAGGGTACCGTTGGTCGAGCCCATGTCCTCGAGAAACGAATCGTTGAGGATGGTCACGATGCAGGCGTGCTCTCCGCTGACCGCCAGATTCTCGATCTGGATCTCGTTGGAGGGCTTGCGCCCGATCATGATCCGCTCCTTGTCTAGCGGAACCTCGCGGATCATCGAGCCTTCAAGAGAAAGTATCAACTTCGCCATAGTAGTATCCCCGTTGCTTATCTGAGCCAGGACTTCAACCGGTCAACCAAACCAGCGCGGGCCGGGAAACTCTTCAGCACACGCACCAGAATAACCGAAACATTGTCACGCCCGCCATTGTCGTTTGCCTGCTGCACCAGCTGCGCGGCAGCCAGGGGCAGATTGGCCTGCAGCGACGACAGCGTCAACTCCATGTCCTCATCCGTCACCATGTCGTTGAGGCCGTCTGAACACAGCAGGTAAATATCACCGGTCTGCACCGGATAACTGTGAACTTCGGCCTCGACTTCGGGATCAATACCCACTGCCCGCGTCACCAGGTTCTTGTTCTGCGAGTGGCGGGCCTGCGCCTTGGTGATCAGGCCGCTGTCGATCTGTTCCTGCAGCAGCGAATGGTCGCGCGTGACCTGCTCGAGCTTGTTTTCGCGAAAGCGGTACAGCCTTGAGTCACCGATATGCCCGACCACCAGCGAGTTATCGTGCCACAGCGCAACGACCAGCGTAGTGCCCATGCCGGCGTACTGCGCCTGATTTTGCGCGGCCTGGAAAATTGCATTATTGGCACGAACCGAATGCTCGCCCACCAGGCGTTCCGCGGTCGCAGCATCGATTTCGCCGCCGACCGCCGCCAGCGCTTTTTTCAGCTCCGCGCTGATCATCGCCACCGCAATGCCACTGGCCACCTCTCCGGCATTGTAACCGCCCATGCCGTCGGCCAGCACGGCAAGGCCGGTCGCAGCGTCAGCGGAGATGCTGTCCTCGTTATGCGACCGCACCATCCCCGGGTGGGTGGCGGTCGTGATTTCGATGGCTTTTGACAAATCGTTCATTCAGGGCCTCAGGATACAGCGGTGACCGCTTTGGGTTTTGCCGTCAACGTTCCCAGGCAGAGCCGGATGGCTTTCGCCATCTGCTCTCCGTTCTGGTAGCGTTGATCGGGGTCTTTTGCCAGCGCCTTGTTGGTTACTGCGGCCACACAGGCCGGAAGATCGGGCCGCAGCGTGCGGATGTCGGGGTGCGCTTCGTTGGCAATCTTGAACATCAGCTGCGCCATGGATTCGCCCTGGAAGGGCAGTTTGCTGCTGAGCATCTGGTACAAGGTGACGCCCAGTGAGAACAGGTCGGAGCGCCCCTCCACTTTTTTGCCGGACAGTTGTTCCGGAGACATGTACGACGGGGTGCCGAGCACCATGCCGGTCTTGGTTTTGGAGGAATCGGTTACCCGCGCAATGCCGAAGTCCGTCACTTTCGCAGTGTCACTCTCGGGCTCGTACATGATGTTCGCCGGTTTGATGTCGCGGTGCACGACGTTCTGCTGATGCGCGTAACCCAGCGCCTCGCTGACACGCGCAATGATCGACAGCACCCGCGGCACCGGCAGCAGCGCGTCGGCTTTGGTGTACGGCACCAGATCGCGGCCCTTGAGGAACTCCATCGCGATATACGCCAGATCGTGTTCTTCGCCGGCATCGTAAATGGTGACAATGTTCGGGTGGGTGAGACGCCCTGCTGTTTCCGCCTCGCGGAAAAAGCGCTCTTTGACCTCGACCAGTTCATCACCCTCGAACTCCTGCGACAAGGCCATGGTCTTGATCGCCACCACGCGGCCGATCTTCGGATCCTTGCCGAGGTACACCACACCCATTGCGCCCTTGCCGAGTTCTTTCTCCACCTGATAGCGGCCGAGCATCGGTTTTTCCATGCCGCCGCCGGCCAGCATCATGGTGCCGCCGGGATGCCCTTGTGCACCGCCGAGAATCACCGTTTCCGACAACGCCTTGGCCCGCGTCAGCCGCTGCTCCAGATCGCGGAATTTGGGATTGAATTCCGCCATGTACTGAAACACCGACTCCGCCTTGTTGAACTGCCGCTTGCGCTCGAAATCCAAAGCCAGGGCATAGAGGTTTTCCATCACCGGGTCAGCCAGCGGACATTGGCGGAACTTGTCCCATGCCAGATCGAGCTGGCCCTGGGCCTGGTAGGCGATGCCCAGCATGCGACTGGATTCCGCCGATTCAGCATCGGATTTTTCCTTGCCGCGTTCGGTGACCAGGAAACGTTTGGTGGTCAGCGCGGCGTAACCCACTGCCAGGAGCACCACCGACCCCATGAACTGGATCCAGGTCAGCTGCGTCACCATCAGCCCGAAATGTGCGCCCAGCAGCGCCACGCCGATCGCGAGACTGAGCAACGCGGCAATACCTGCCTTCAACCGTGGCAGCACCAGAATCAGATACAAGGCCACAAGCAAAAAGACACCAATCTGCACCCAGATGCCCCACGACGGGGTGACGAAAAAATGCTCGCCGAGGATGCTCGACACGGTGTGGGCCAGGGTCAGCACTGGCGCCGTCGCCGGCGATACCGGCGTCACCTGCGCTGAACCGAGACCTGCGGCAGTGGGGCCGATCAGCACGATCTTGTCCTGGTATTTGGCGGCCGGCACCTTGCCGCTCAACACGTCAAAAAACGAATCCACCGGGAATGCCGAACGACCATCACGGTCGGCGTAAAAGAAGGTGTGCATGCGCAGTTCGGGGTCCGTGCGCACCCGCAGCTTGCCGATTTGCAGCGCCTCACCCCAGGCCGGCTTGATGTCGGCCGTGCCCAGGTTCAGGCTGCGTGCTGCCACCACCACCGATAACGCGGGAAACACCTGATCGTAATAACGCACCAGCAGCGGTTCGGCGCGCACGGCGCCATCGACGTCGATATCGGCGTTCAGGTGGCCGATACCGGCTACTGCCGGCCCCAGTTCTGCCACCGGATACAAGGGAAACACGCCGGGAGGCGGCAGCGCATCTGCACCGCGCGGCCCGGGTATGGCGCTGGCCAGCACGTAAGCAGGCAACGGTTTGTCCGGATTGCCCTGCGGTTCGGTCAGTTGCTGGAACACCAGGGGCAACACAACATTGCCGGCGCCCTTCATGCTGCTGGCGAGTTTGCGGTCGGTGTTGAGCGCCTGCTCCGCTTCGGTCAGTACCGCGCCGATCCGTGCCAGACCTTCGCTGGCCGTAACCGCCTTTGGGTCAGTTCCGCCCTGAGCGGTCAGCTCATTGTGCAGATTCAGCAGCTTTTCAACATACACCAGCCCGGCATCACGCTGGGGCTCGAAAAAAAACGTGGTGTTGGCAATGACCTTGGCTTTGGCTCCCGCCAGCAAGTCAATCATGCGGGCGTGGACATCGCGCGACCAAGGCCAGCGACCGATATTGGCGATGCTGGCATCGTCTATGGCGATGACCGCGATGCGATCAGACGGTGTGCGGGCGGCAGCCTGGACACCAAGGTCGTAGGCCTTGCGTTCCAGGCTCTGGATCAGGTCCCCACGCGCAGCGATCAGCATGATCACAGCAACGATGAATCCGATAAACCAGTCGGCCTTCCAGAAACTCAGCTTTTTCATCCCTTTTGCGCCCGTTCCGCGTTGTTTTTATGTTTCAGGAGAACGACTTAACGACGGAGTTTCACAGATTTTACGATATTAGCCTCTAAGGATTATGTTTTTTTAAGAACTTAGTGCCAAACGTCACACGCCATCGTCATTCGTCCGACCGCCGGTCACGGCGCACCGATAAACGCATGACGAAAACACCGGATACGGTCTGACATCTCGAATAATTATAAAAGCACCAATAAAAACAATTACTTACGATAAGACAAAAGAAAAGGCCACGCCGCAGCGTGGCCTTGCCTAATGTCGGGAAGTGGTTGTTTGATTCAGGTGCCGAGCAATGCGCCCTTGGCCAAGCCGTTGGCACGTGCAAAATCGCCACCCGAGAGTTTTTTGCCGTCCTCGCCGCGCGCGCGCAGCACTTCGATCACACCACCCTGCGCCGTCACTTTGAAACTGCCTTCGGTGACTTCGGAAATCTCGCCGATTTTGCCGGCAACATCGGCAAAGCGACGGAACAGGTGTTTGCGCGCATCAAAAATCTGCACTTTTTTGCCGTTCAGCGTGGTCCATGCACCCGGCGCAGGATTGGTGCCGCGGATCACGTTGTAGACAAAATCGACATGATGGGCCCAATGGATCTGCGCTTCACCGGCGCGGCACCAGCCTTCGTAACTCGCCTTCGATTCGTCCTGCACCGTTTCCTTGTGTTTACCGGCAAACACCAGATCGGCCGCTTCGATAATGGCCTTCACGCCCATCGGGAACAGTTTGTTGAAATAAACCTCGCCGATGGTTTCGTCAGGGCCGATGTCACAGGTTTTCTGCAGAATTACCGGACCTTCGTCGAGACCTTCGTTCGGGCGGAAAATGGTCAGTCCGGTCTTGGTATCGCCGCGGATGATCGGCCAGTTGATGGACGAGGGGCCGCGGTACAGCGGCAGCAGCGACGGGTGGTACTGGATCATGCCAAGGCGCGGCAGTTGCACAAAGGTATCCGGCGCAAACTGCAGCACATAGGCCATCACGCCGATGTCGACGTTCAGCGATTTCAGCGCATCATGCGCCTCCGGCACCCGCAATGACGGGAACTGGAACACTTTCAGGCCATGCGCTTCGGCGGCGGTGCGCAGCGGATCGGCTTTCGCGCCGGGCTTCTCCGGGGCGCAGAACACACCGGCCACTTCGTCCTTGCGCGCGAGAAAGCCTTCCAGCACTTCTTTGCCAAAATCCTGCTGCCCGATAATTGCAATTTTCATTGTTAATCCTCTGTAAATCCCGCGCTGTTACCAGGAAATTATTTTTTCTTCGGCGGCGCGCTGAACGCGCCCGCGGTCTTCAGCTTGCCGATCTGTTCGTCGTTGTAACCCAGCACCTCTTTCAGCACTTCATCGGTGTGTTCGCCGAGCAGCGGCGAGCGCTCAATGACCGCCGGGGAAGCCGACAGCTTGATCGGCATGCCGACGTTCCACCACTTGCCGCGCTGTGGATGGTCGAGCTCGACATACATGTCCCGGCCGCGGATATGTTCGTCATTGGCGAGATCCTCGGTGGACATGATCGGCCCGCAGGGCACATCCAGCGGATTGAGGATGGCCATGAATTCGCGCTTGGTGTATTTCTCCGCGAACTTGGTAATCAGGGTCCACATCAGTTGCTGGTTCTTGCGGCGTTCGCCGATGGTCGAAAATTGAGGGTCGGTGGCCAGACCCGGCATGCCGAGATCAGGTCCGATGCGTTTGGCAAGCGCATCCCACACCGCCTCCTGCACAACGATATACAACCAGTCGTTTGCGCCATGCGGCTTGCAGTGGATCGCGTTGCCGAGCTGGCCACCGCCGGAATCGTTGCCGGCGCGCGGTACTTCGCCCATGTTCTGGTAGGTCGGCACCGAATACTCGGCCAGTGGCTGCCGGGTCAGCCGTTGATGGTCGCGCCATTTGACACGGCAGAGATTCATCACGCCATCCATCATCGCGACCTCGACATATTGCCCCTGCCCGGTGCGATTCGCCTGGTGCAATGCGGCCAGGAGGCCGATCGCCAGATGCAGCCCCGTGCCCGAGTCACCGATCTGCGCACCGGTGACAAACGGCGGGCTGTCCGGCATGCCGGTGGTGCTCATCGCGCCGCCCATCGCCTGCGCCACGTTTTCGTAGGCCTTGAACTCGGCGTACGGCCCGCTCGAACCAAAGCCCTTGATCGAGCCCATGACGATTTTCGGATTGATCTCGTGGATTTTTTCCCACGTAAATCCAAAACGATCCAGCACACCGGGACCGAAGTTCTCCATCACGATGTCGCACTGCTTCAGCAAATCAACAAATACCGTCTTGCCTTCGGCCGATTTCATGTTGACCGTGATCGACCGCTTGTTGCAGTTGAGCATGGTGAAATACAGGCTGTCCGCGTTCGGCACGTCGCGTAGCTGGCCGCGCGTAGCATCGCCCTGAGGCGGTTCGAACTTGATGACGTCGGCGCCCATCCACGCCAACAGTTGCGAGCAGGTCGGGCCTGCCTGCACGTGGGTCATGTCGAGAATTCGAACACCTTTTAAAGCTTCCATGCTGATCTCCAAAAATTCTGCAGCAGATGAAAAACTGTCCGCAATATTTCCCATTGTATCTAGCGGGAGGGCGCACTATAGGTAATGCCCACCTCCCGGGCCTTGACCGGAGTCAAGATTCCATTCCAATAATTTACTTAAATTAAACAAATAGTTATAAAATTCAAACACCTGCTTGCCGGCGTGCGTTTTACGTTCCTTTTTACGTTCCTCTCTTTATGTTCCTATTCTACGTTCCGGCTTTCACTCCCATTAGCGTTCGCATTTTAATTCTCCACTCATGACCCAGCTCGCGCTGCATCCCCAGTCCAAAGTCATCCGCCTGCAATTGCGGCAAAACATGGTTTTGCAAAACCTGGGCGTGGCGCAGTGGAACGAGTTTGAGCCGTTGCTGGAAATCACCGACTATGCCAAGGGCGAAACGCTGGAACTTCAGGGTACGCACGCGATGGAGCAGTATTTCATCATCGACGGCATTCTGAAACGCACCGTTTCCAATGCGCAGGGCAAGGAAATGATTCTGCGGTTTGCCGCGGAAAGCGACATCGACACCAGCTACGCCGCATGGCGTCTGAAGACCCCCATGCCGTATTCGATCCGTGCGGTCACTCGCGTGCGCGCAGCCAAGCTGTCAATGCTGCAGTGGGCTGCGTTCCTCGAACGACATGCCAAAATCAAGGCCGAGTTTGAGCTTGAAGTGATGAAGCTGATGAGCGAAGTCATGGCGCACACCATTACCCTGCATCTGCTCAACGCCCCGGGACGGGTGCAACGCTTCATGCGCAAACACACCGAACTCGCCGAGCGTCTGCCGAAAAAGGAGTTGGCCTCCTACCTCAACCTGTCGCCGGAAACGCTGAGCCGCCTCAAGCGGCGCGGCAAGATTTAGCGCGCCCTGCAGCAGGATTCGCGAGTACTTTTGATGCATCGCAATACCCGGTATGGGGAAGGCCATACTGGCCGAGGGCAAAAATTGACCGGGGTCAAGAGTGCGGTCAGACGCTTTCCCCTATCATTCACCCGTTAAATCAAAGCCATGTTTAGATGGTCTGGATCTGCCGCAAATCGAAGAGATTCGGCATTCGTTTCAGCCCTGCATACCTTCCGCGGCAACTACACCTCGCAACTACACCTCGCAACTACACCTCATTAACACCTCATTAAAACGCCTGTTTAATTGACGGCAAGAAGACGAGACGGCTCAACATGACAACTGACACGCAAGCACAAGAACAGACCGACGGCTTCAATCTGGTGATCGATGCCCTCAAACTCAACGGCATCGATACGATTTTCGGTCTGCCCGGCATTCCCATTACCGACCTCACGCGCAAGATACAGGCTGCGGGCATGCGCATGATTTCCTTCCGCCATGAGCAGAACGCCGGCAATGCCGCCGCGATCGCCGGCTTCCTGACGCAAAAGCCCGGCATCTGCCTGACGGTGTCCGCTCCCGGTTTCCTCAATGGCTTGACCGCACTGACCAACGCCACCACCAACTGCTTCCCGATGATCCTGATCAGCGGCTCCAGCGAGCGCGAGATCGTCGATCTGCAGCAGGGTGACTACGAAGAGATGGACCAGCTCGCCATCGCCAAGCCGCTGTGCAAAGCCGCCTTCCGCGTACTCAACGCCGAGGACATCGGCATCGGCATCGCGCGCGCCATCCGCGCTGCGGTCTCCGGGCGTCCGGGCGGCGTCTACCTCGACTTGCCGGCCAAACTCTTTTCTCAAAGCATGGACGCTGCCGCCGGCAAAGCCTCGCTGATCAAGGTGGTTGATCCGGCGCCGCGCCAGATCCCGGCACCGGATGCGGTACAACGTGCGCTCAATTTGCTGAAGACCGCCAAGCGTCCGCTGATCGTGCTCGGCAAAGGCGCCGCCTATGCCCAGGCCGACGCCGACATCCGCGCCCTGGTCGAAAAAACCGGCATCCCCTATCTGCCGATGTCCATGGCCAAAGGCCTGCTGCCGGACAACCATAAACAGTCCGCAGCCGCAGCACGCTCCTATGTGCTGCCCGAAGCGGACGTCGTGGTGCTGATCGGCGCGCGGCTGAACTGGCTGCTGTCGCACGGCAAGGGCAAGACCTGGGGTGGCAAGGATCACAAGGCTTGGGGCAGCCAGAAGTATGTCCAGATCGATATTTCGCCGCAGGAGGCGGACAGCAATGTGCGCATTGATGCGCCGGTGGTCGGTGACATCGGCTCCTGCGTGTCAGCCATGCTGGGGGCCATCAACGCCGCGGGCGCCGGCTGGCCGCAGCCGTCCGCGGACTGGCTCGGCGCCATCGACGAACGCAAGACCAAGAACATCGCCAAAATGGCAGAAACACTGGCGAAGAATCCTTCGCCGATGAATTTCCACAGCGCGCTGAACGTGATGCGCGACGTCATCAAGGCCAACCCGGACGCCATGCTGGTCAACGAAGGCGCCAACGCGCTGGACTTCACGCGCAGCATTGTCGACATGTACAGGCCGCGCAAACGCCTCGACGTCGGCACCTGGGGCGTGATGGGCATCGGCATGGGCTTTGCGGTCGCAGCCGCCGTAGTCAGCGGCCAGCCGGTGATCGCGGTGGAAGGCGACAGTGCCTTCGGTTTCTCCGGCATGGAGGTCGAGACCATCTGCCGCTACAACCTGCCGGTATGCGTGGTGGTAATGAACAACAATGGTGTCTACAAGGGCACCGATGTCAACCCGACCGGCGGCCCCGATGTGGCGCCCACGGTGTTTGTCAAAGGCGCGCGTTACGACAAAATGATGGAAGCCTTCGGCGGCGTGGGCGTGCATGCCACGACCCCGGCGGAATTGCGCAAGGCAGTGGAAGAAGCCGTGCGTTCGCGCAAACCCACGCTGATCAATGCGGTCATCGATGAAACCGCGGGCACCGAAAGCGGCCGCATCACCAGCTTGAATCCGACGGCGGCAAAAAAGAAATAAAACAAGGCAACAAAAAAATCCGGCCCGGGCAGTTTTTCCGGGCCGGATTTTTTTATCGTTGCGCTTCAGTTGCGGGAAGCATCAACCTGCGTTTTGAACTTGGGCTGCGGCAAGCATCATCCTGCACGTCGCCCTCAAGCCGCGAGAAGCTTCAACTCGCATTCCTCATTCTTGCCTTCAGCTTGCCAATCAAGGGCCAGAACAGCATCAGCAATCCCAGCGCCATGATGCTGCCGACCAGTCCGTTGGAGAAAAACACCCGCACGTCACCCTGCGAGATCAGCATTGACTGACGGAAAGCATCCTCGGCCTGGTCACCCAGCACCAGGGCCAGCACCAGCGGCGCCATCGGGTAGGACAGTTTCTTGAAGGCGTAACCCATGACACCGAACAGCAGCATGAACCAGATGTCCAGCATCGCGTTATTCACCGTGAAAGCGCCGATGGCGCAGATCACGATGATCACCGGCGCCACGATCGAGAACGGGATGCGCAGGATTGCGGCGAACAGCGGCACGCAGGTCAGCACGATGATCAGTCCGACGATGTTGCCCAGATACATGCTGGCAATCAGGCCCCAGACAAAATCCTTCTGCTCGACAAACAGCAGCGGCCCCGGCTGCAGGCCCCAGATCAGCAGCCCGCCCAGCAGCACCGCAGCCGTCGGCGACCCGGGGATGCCCAGCGACAGCATCGGCAGCAGGGCCGCCGTGCCCGCAGCATGGGCGGCAGTCTCCGGCGCGATGATGCCTTCGGGCATGCCGGTGCCGAACTTGGCGCCGTCCGGGGACATGCGCTTGGCGATGCCGTAGCTCATGAAAGAAGCCGGCGTCGCCCCACCCGGCGTAATGCCCATCCAGCAGCCGATGATGCAGCTGCGCAGCGAAGTCAGCCAGTATTTCGGCAGCTTTTTCCAGGTATCAATGACAATCCGCATATCGATCTTGGCGGCGCGGCCCTGGAACGACAGCCCCTCTTCCATCGACAACAGGATCTCTCCGATGCCAAACAAGCCGATCACCGCGATCAGGAAGTCGAAACCGCGCATCAGTTCGTGCCAGCCGAAGATCAGCCGCAACTGCCCGGTCACCGTATCGATGCCGACCGCAGCCAGCGCGAATCCGAGCATCATCGCAGCGACAATTTTAAATGGCGGTTCCTTGCCCATGCCGATAAAGCTGCAGAAGGTCAGGAAAAACACCGAGAAAAACTCCGGCGGCCCGAATTTCAATGCAAATTTCGCCACCAGCGGCGCGAGGAAAGTGATCATCACCACAGCAAAAAACGCGCCGATGAACGAAGACGTGAACGCCGTAGTCAGGGCCTCGCCTGCCTTGCCCTGCTGCGCCATCGGGTAACCGTCGAAGGTGGTCGCCACCGACCAGGGCTCGCCCGGAATATTGAACAGGATGGAGGTGATGGCACCGCCGAACAGCGCGCCCCAGTAAATGCAGGACAGCATGATCACCGCCGAGGTCGGCGGCATCGTAAATGTCAGCGGCAGCAGAATCGCGATACCGTTGGCCCCGCCCAGTCCGGGCAATACGCCGATCAGTACACCCAGGACGATGCCGATGACCATCAACATCAGGTTGAACGGCGTCAGCGCAACGGAGAAGCCGTGAAATAGGGCGTTGATTTCTTCCAAGTCGCCTGCTCCTCTAAATCAATATGGTCAGTAACCGATGAAGCTCAGGGGATTGAAAGCGCCCTTGAACAGCGGCACCTTGAACCATACTTCGAACATCATGAAAGTAGCGACGCTGACGGCGATGCCGAGCAGTACGCTTTTGATCAAGGTGTATTTGCCCAGCCAGACCATGAAAAAAGCAATATAGGCCACTGACGCGACATAAATGCCGATCATCTGAATGCCAAATACAAAAAACGCGGCCGGCACCAGCACCGACATCACCAGCTTCAACTGCTCCCACTCGACGAACACCTTGTGTTCGCCACGCGACTTGCCGAACAGCACCTGGCCCAGGGTCCCCAGGCTGGCAATACAAATGATTACGGCGATGTAAAACGGGAAATATCCGGCTTCGGGACCGTCCGACGCCCAGCGAAACCCGAGGCGGACGCTGTCATACATGACCAGGGAGCCCAGAATCAGCAGAAATACGGCAACAACGATCTCTGCAGTCCGCACCGAGATGCCGGAGGGCGCTGCTTCACCGGAAACCTGTTTATCTTCCATGCGATTCAACCCAGTGCTTTAAGAAAAACCTGAAGTCATCCCCGAGGGATGCAAAGTTCCGGCGGACCGCTAAGGTGGCCCGCCGGGATACACGATCAACGATCAGGGTTTGGCGAGGAAACCGGCTTCCTTCATCAGGTCGCGGTGCAGCGCTTCCGCCTTGGCCACCCAGTCGGCATAGGATTTGCCGGTCATGTAGGTTTGGTTAAATGCGCCGTCTTCCATGAATTTTTTCCATTCCGGAGTCGCACGCACCTTGTTGAACAGATCAACATAAAACGCAACCACGTCCGGCGCCACGCCGGCCGGCATGAAAATGCCGCGCAGCATCACGTATTCCATCGGAACTCCGGATTCCTTGCAGGTCGGAATGTCGTTCCAGGACTGGGTTGCGGTGACCTTGTCTTTATACGGCATGCGCTGATCGTCAAACACACACAAGGCGCGCAGTGCCCCGGCGCGCCACTGCGCCACTGCTTCGATCGGATTGTTGACACTCGAGTTGATGTGTTTGCCGACCAGCTGCGTTGCCACTGCACCGCCGCCCTTGAAAGGGATGTAGGTGAACTTGACGCCTGCCGCCTTTTCAATGGCCACGGTAATGATCTGGTCTTCCTGCTTGGAACCGGTGCCGCCCATCTTGAAGGTGTTCGGGCCACCCTTTTTCACCGCGTCCAGATATTCCCTGGCTGTTTTGTAGGGATCTTCCGCATTCACCCACAGCACGAAGTTGTCCAGTGACAGCATCGCAACCGGCGTCAGCTCTTTCCAGTTGAAAGGCACACCGGTGGCCATCGGCGTCGTGAACAGGTTCGACAGTGTAATGATGATCTTGTGCGGATCGCCCTTTGCGGCCTTCACCTCGAGGAAACCTTCGGCACCGGCACCACCCGATTTGTTGACGGGAATGAGTGCCTGCTTCATCAGGTTGTGCTTGGCAACAATGCCCTGAATCAGGCGTGCCATCTGGTCGGCACCGCCACCGGTTCCGGCGGGAATCACGAATTCAACCGGTTTGGTCGGCTCCCAGGCTGCGACAGGGCCGGATACGGTCACCAGTCCGCAGACTGCGAGCGACAGCAGACCACGCGACAATACTCGTTGGATATCCATGTAATGCTCCTCCTCGTTAATGGAACGACGGGTGCTGAGTTTTATCTGCGGCAATTGCCGCAGCTCAACCTTATTGGAACGTCGTAGCGTCCCATTCTTTCGCATTTGCCGCCGCGAAAGAATTGACCAAAATCAAGAATCAAGTATATCCACGGCCGCATGGAGTGTCATAGAGGCTGCGCTGCCGTTTCAGTTGCGAACCTGATCGGGACGCAAGGCGGTTCACTGTTTGCGCTCGCGGGGACGGGTGCCGTCAGCGGTGACGGGGAATAAAATATCAATAAAAACAATAATTTACGGATCTCACCCGAGAGGGCGGTGGCAGTCAGTTCCGGCATCACGGCGCAATCGTCCAAGCGGTAACGCCCGCATCAGCGCAGCGCTCGCAGAGAGCCCGGGCTGCGGCCTGGGGCAGTCAATATGCGCCGTGGCCCCCACGGCGCATATCAGGACAGCACATCGCCCCTCTTACTTGACCACAGTCACCGGAACAGTCGTCAGGTAAAGAACCTTGGTCGCGATGGAACCGAGCACCAGGCCGCCCACCGAACCCAGGCCCCGGCTTCCCATCATGATCTGGTCACAAGCCTTGGTTTTCGCATACTCAACAATCACTTCGGCAGGTTCGCCAACGCCGATGTGGTGGGTGTAGGCCATTCGCGCAGCATCGAGACGCTCGCGGGCCAGCTTCAGAGCCGCAGTACCTTCCTCACGGTAATATTCATTCAGCGATTCATTGCTGATGAACATCTTTACGTTGACACCGGCAATCGGCATTTGCACATGGAGCAAATGTACTTCGACGGGGGCCTTGAAGGCGCTGCCGGTTTTAACCAGAAATTCAATCACCCGTCCGGAGGTCTCCGATCCGTCGACAGCAACCAGTATTTTAGGCATTTTCTTTCTCAGTCCTTTTTGGGTTCTGCTTGCGCGAGATCGACTGGCGTCGCATGAGTAGTTGCAGACGCGCGTCGAGCCAGCCATTTGCCGACCACTACCACTATCAAGACACCCGCCACCGGACCGCCATAATTCATCCAGGCAGCATTGGCCGCTACCCATCCTTGTACTATTACGTCGCGCACCAGCATGTCCCCGGCAATCCAGCCCAACAGTGCAGCACCAAAGACGATCACCACCGGGAAACGATCCATAAGTTTCAGCACCAGTGTGCTGCCCCAGACGATTATCGGCACGCTCACTATCAAGCCGAAGATGACTAGTCCGATGCTGTCCTTGGCCGCAGCCGAAATTGCAATCACGTTGTCGAGGCTCATCACCGCATCGGCCACAATAATGGTTTTAATGGCCCCGAGCAGATTGGTACTCGCGTCGATTTCGTGCCCGCCCTCATGCTGGGGCATCATCAACTTCAGCGCGATCCAGAAAAGCAACAAACCACCGACGATCTTGAGGAAAGGTATCTGCAACAGTTGCAGGGCAAAAAAGATCAGTATCACGCGCAGCGCGATCGCCCCGAATACCCCCCAGAATATGGCCTTTTTGCGCTGACTATCTGGCAGTCGACGCGAAGCAAGGGCGATTACAACCGCGTTATCGCCTCCTAAAATGATATCAATGGCGATGATCTGGACTACCGCAACCCAGAATGCCGGTGAGCCGAATTCCATGATTTTTTACCCGAGCTAGTTAAAAACGTGGTTGAGGGCATTGTCTCCCCCTCAAATCCAAACGGAGGGTCTAGGACCGCGCCGCACACCGCACCTGCTCTGCAGGCCCCATACGGGGCTGCAGAACCGTGTCAATCATATCAAACAATCAGAACAGGCCGACCACTTTGCCTTCGTCCGTCAGATCAATACGCTCCGATGACGGCACCTTCGGCAGCCCCGGCATGGTCATGATGTCGCCACAGACCATCACCACGAACTCGGCGCCAGCCGACAGCCGCACTTCGCGAATGTTGACCATGTGCCCCGAAGGCGCACCGCGCAAACCCGCGTCGGTAGAGAACGAATACTGCGTTTTGGCCACGCACACCGGGTAGTCGCCGTAACCATCTTCCTGCAGTTTCTTGATCTGGCCACGCACCTTGTTGTCGGCGGAAATGTCAGCTGCACCGTAAATCTTGGTGGCGATGGTTTTCATTTTGTCCCACAGCGGCAGTTTCTCGTCGTAGACGAACTTGAACTGGTTCTCGCCCTGATCGATCAGTTCGACAACCTTTTTCGCCACTTCGGTCGCGCCAGCGCCACCGTCCGCCCAGTGCCGCGCCAGCAATACAGGCACGTTGTGCGGCGCCATTTTCTTCTTCAGTAATTCGATTTCAGCATCGGTGTCAAAGGTGAAGTGATTGATCGACACCACGCACTTCAGCCCATAATTCTCACGCACGTTTTTGACATGGCGCTCGAGGTTGGCCACGCCTTTTTCCAGTGCCGCGAGGTTTTCCTTGTTCAGTTCCTTGACGTCGGCGCCACCGTGGAACTTCAGGGCCCGGATGGTCGCCACGATCACGCAGGCGTCTGGTCTCAGACCGGATTTTCGGCACTTGATATCGACAAACTTTTCGGCCCCGAGGTCGGCACCAAAACCGGCCTCGGTCACCACATAGTCGGCCAGTTTCAGCGCGGTCTGGGTGGCAATCACGGTGTTGCAGCCGTGAGCAATGTTGGCAAAGGGGCCGCCGTGCACAAACGCCGCGTTGTTCTCCAGCGTCTGCACCAGGTTCGGCGCCAGCGCGTCTTTCAGCAGCACGGTCATCGCGCCATGTACTTTCAGGTCCTTGGCTCGCACCGGTTTCAGATCGCGGGTGTACGCAACAACGATATTGCCAAGCCGCGTTTTAAGATCCTTCAGCGAAGTTGCCAGACAGAAAATCGCCATCACTTCGGAAGCAACAACGATGTCAAAACCGTCCTGGCGCGGATAACCGTTGCCCGGCCCGCCCAGCGATACGGTGATGTCGCGCAGTGCGCGGTCGTTCATGTCCATCACCCGTTTCCAGGTGATGCGACGCACGTCGATGCCAAGTTCGTTGCCGTGATGAATGTGGTTATCCATCGCCGCAGCCAGCAGGTTGTTGGCCAGCGCAATGGCGTTGAAGTCGCCAGTGAAGTGGAGGTTGATGTCTTCCATCGGCACGATCTGCGCGTAACCGCCACCCGCTGCGCCACCCTTCATGCCGAACACGGGACCGAGTGAGGGCTCACGCAGGCAAATGATGGCTTTTTTACCAATCTTGTTCAGCGCGTCGCCCAGACCGACGGTGGTCGTGGTCTTGCCTTCGCCGGCCGGTGTCGGGCTGATGGCAGTGACCAGAATCAGCTTGCCGTTTTTCCTGTCCTTCAGACTGTCGACATACTCCAGCGACACCTTGGCCTTGGTGTGGCCGTACGGCACCAGATGCTCCTCGGGGATGCCCAACTTTTGCGCAATCTTGACGATGCGCTCCATTTTCGCCGCTTGGGCAATTTCAATATCCGACAGTGCCATGTTGTTTCTCTCCTGAACGTGATCAGATGAACGCCCGCAGAACGGGCTGTATTTTTGCCTGCTGTTTCGATTTGCTGCTGTTAAGCGTTAAGCCTTCGCGAGTTGCGCCAGCACTTGCCCACCGCCGTAGCTGGAACGCGGTGTCAGTTCACCACCCTTCATGACCTTGACCGCGCAGTACTTGAACTCGGGAATCTTGCCGAAGGGATCCAGCGCGGCATTGGTCAGCAGGTTCACCGCCGCTTCGTAGTAACAGAAGGGAATGAACACTGCGCCGCGTGGTGTGCCGTCATCAGCACGCGCATGCAGCGAAATCAGGCCGCGCCGCGATTCAACGGTGATCACATCACCACCCCGCGCGCCGATCTGGTCGAGATCCAGCGGATGCATGGACACCGTCGGTTCCGGCTCGATCGCATCAAGCACGCCGGCTCGGCGCGTCATCGCGCCGGTGTGCCAGTGCTCAAGCTGACGGCCGGTGATCAGCACAAACGGAAACTCGCGATCCGGACGTTCGTTGGCGGGGATGACATCGGCCGGCACAAATTTGGCCTTGCCTGTACTTGTCGGAAATTTATCAATAAAAACAATAGGTTGTCCTGGATCGCCTTCTTCTTCGCAGGGATAGGTGACACAGCTCTCGGCTTCCAGCCGCTCCCAGGTGATGCCGGCGATGGAGTTCATCGCCTGGCGCATCTCGTTAAACACATCCTTCGGACCGCTGTAATTCCAGTCGAGTCCGAGCCGGCGCGCCAGTTCCTGGATGATCCACAGGTCGGGCTTGGCCTCGCCCGGCGCGTCCAGCGCCTTGCGGCCCAGTTGCACCATGCGATCGGTGTTGGTCACCGTGCCGTCTTTTTCCGGCCATGCGGTCGCCGGGAAAATCACATCGGCGTAATAACAGGTTTCGGTGAGGAAAATTTCCTGCACCACCAGGCAGTCGAGTTTCGCCAGCGCTTCGCGCGCATGGTGCGCATCGGGATCCGACATCGCCGGGTTTTCGCCCATCACGTACATGCCGCGGATCTCGCCCTGCAGCGTGGCGTGAATGATTTCCACCACCGTCAGGCCGGGTTTGGGATCGAGCTTCATGCCCCACAGTTTTTCGAAACGCGCCAGCGCCTGCGGATTATCGACGCGCTGGTAATCCGGGAACACCATCGGGATCAGGCCGGAGTCGGAAGCGCCCTGCACGTTGTTCTGCCCGCGCAGCGGATGCAGCCCCGTGCCGGGACGGCCGATCTGGCCGGTCATCAGACACAGCGCGATCAGGCAGCGCGCATTGTCGGTGCCGTGGATGTGCTGTGAAATGCCCATGCCCCACAGGATCATCGAAGCTTTGGAGGTCGCATAAACCCGCGCCACTTCCCTGATGGTCTCGGCGGGAATGCCGCACACCGGCGCCATCGCTTCCGGGCTGTAACCTTCGACGTTTTTCTTCAGGTCCTCGTAACCAATGGTGCGCGACTTGATGAAATCCTCATCGACCAGGCCTTCGTGGACGATGACATGCATCATCGCGTTCAGCAGCGCGACGTCGGTGTCGGCCTTGAACTGCAGCGAATGCGCGGCATGGCGCGACAGTTCAGAGCGCCTTGGATCGGCGTAAATCAGCTTGGCGCCGTTTTTCACCGCATTCTTGATCCAGGTCGCCGCCACCGGATGGTTGGAGATCGGATTGGCGCCAATCAGGAAAATGACTTCGGCGTTGGTCACATCGCTGACCTGGTTTGACACCGCGCCGGAGTTCACTGCCTCCATCAGTGCCGCCACACTCGAGGCATGGCACAGCCGCGTGCAGTGGTCGACATTGTTGGAACCAAAACCGGTGCGCACCAGTTTCTGGAACAGATAGGCTTCCTCGTTGGTCCCTTTCGCCGAACCGAACCCGGCCAGTCCTTTTTTTCCGCTCTGGTCGCGTATTGCACGCAACTTGCCCGCAGCCAGGTCCAGCGCTTCTTCCCAGGTCGCTTCGCGGAAATACTCCAGCGGGTTCGCCGGATCCATCGTGAAGTCGGCGTGCTTGGGTGCGCCCGGCTTGCGGATCAGCGGCTTGGTCAGTCGCTGCTTGTGGTGCACATAGTCAAAGCCGTAACGGCCCTTGACGCACAGACGCTCGTGGTTGGACGGGCCATCGCGGCCGTCCACGGAAATGATCTTGTTATCCTTGATGTTGTAGGTCAGCTGGCAGCCGACACCGCAGTACGGGCACACCGAATGTACCTGCTTGTCGAGCTTGACCAGTCCGGCTTCGCGCGCCGGCATCAGCGCGCCGGTCGGGCAGGCCTGCACGCATTCACCGCAGGCAACACAGGTCGAATCACCCATGGCGTCACCGAGGTCGAACACGATCGACGAATGTTCGCCGCGGAAAGCGTAACCGATCACGTCGTTGACCTGCTCTTCGCGGCAGGCGCGCACGCAGCGCGTGCACTGGATGCAGGAATCAAGATTGACCGCGATGCCGTAATGCGACACATCGGCCTGCGGCTGGTTACGCGCCTTGAAACGCGGCTTGCCGACCTTGAGTTTGGCCACCCACTGGTCAAGCTCGGAATTACGGGTATGGCGTTTCTCCGGCATGTCGGAGAGCAGCAGCTCCATGACCATTTTCTGCGAGGCCAGCGCGCGCGCGTTGTCCGTCGTGACTTCCATGCCCGGCGCCGGCTTGCGGCAGCAGGATGCCGCAAGCACGCGTTCACCCTTGACCTCGACCATGCAGGCGCGGCAATTGCCGTCGGGCCGCATGCCCTCCTTGTAGCAGAGGTGCGGAATCTCCACGCCGTGGCGCTTCGCCGTCTGGATGATGGTCTCCGAGGCGTAGCCGACCACGTCCTTGCCGTTCAGCTTGAACTCGACCGGCATTGCCGCCAGTTCATCCTTGTTCATCGCAGTCATGCCATTACCTCCGTGCGGCGCGCATCAACCATCGCGCCTCACTTGACCTCTTGGGGAAAATATTTGATTACGGTGCGGATCGGATTGGGCGCAGCCTGCCCCAGCCCGCAAATCGAAGCGTCGGCCATCGCGGCCGACAGTTCTTCGAGCAAACCCTGATCCCAGCTCGGTGACTCCATCAGCTGCAGCGCCTTCGCCGTGCCGACACGGCAGGGCGTGCACTGGCCGCAGGATTCCTCGGCAAAAAACTTCATCACGTTACGCGCGGCACCGCTGGCTTTGTCTTTATCCGAAAAAATGATCACGGCGGCAGAACCGATAAAACAACCGTAGGGATGCAGGGTGTCGAAATCGAGCGGCACGTCACCCAGCGACGCCGGCAGGATGCCGCCGGAGGCACCACCCGGCAAATAGCCGTAAAACCCATGCCCCGGCAGCATGCCGCCGCAATATTCGGCAATCAGCTCTTTCACCGTGATGCCCGCCGGCGCGAGATGCACACCGGGTTTCTGCACACGGCCCGACACCGAAAACGAACGCAGGCCCTTGCGGCCGTGGCGACCATGGCCGGCAAACCAGTCGGCGCCCTTTTCCAGGATGTCGCGCACCCAGTACAGGGTTTCCATGTTGTGTTCGAGCGTCGGGTAACCGAACAGCCCCACCTGCGCCACATAGGGCGGGCGCAGCCGCGGCATGCCGCGTTTGCCCTCGATGGATTCGATCATCGCGGATTCTTCACCGCAGATATAGGCTCCGGCACCGCGGCGCAGGAAAATCTGCGGCAGCGGGCAGGGCGGATCGGCCTGCAAGGCCTTGATTTCTTTTTCGAGTATGGCACGCACACCGGCGTATTCATCACGCAGGTATATATAGATCTCGGACACCTGCACGGTCCACGCGGCAATCAGCATGCCTTCGAGAAAACGGTGTGGATCGGTTTCCAGGTAATGGCGGTCCTTGAAAGTGCCGGGTTCGCCCTCATCGATATTGACCGCCATCACCCGCGGGCCTTTTTCGCCGCGTACGATGCGCCATTTGCGCCCCGTCGGGAAACCCGCGCCGCCCAGACCGCGCAGGCTGGAATTTTCCATGGTCTTAATCAGGGTTTCGGCATCACGCTTGCCGGCCAGGCATTCCGCCGGGATGGTGTAACCGCCCTGCTTGCGATAGTCAGCGTAGGTCACATATTTGCCGACGGCACATTGCGTTTTCTTTGCCCCCACTAAGGACTTGACCTTGTCGACCGTCGCCTGCGCCACCGGATTCTGGCCAACCACGGCGACCGGTGCCTGCTCACAACGGCCGACGCAAGGCGCCGGAATCACGCGCACGCCGTCGCCCAATGCTTGCTTCAAGCCGGTCATCAACGCACCCGCGCCGGACAGCTCACAGGACAGGGAATCGCAAACACGCACCGTCAATGCCGGCGGCGCCTTGTCGCCTTCCTTCACCACATCGAAGTGGTGATAGAAAGTGGCGACCTCATAAACTTCGGTCATCGCCAGCTTCATTTCGCGCGCAAGTGCGACGATGTGCGCGGCGGCAATGTGGCCGTACTGATCCTGGATGCGATGCAGATTTTCAATCAGCAGGTCGCGGCGGCGCGGATTCACGCCAGTCTCGCGCTGCGCATCGTTCAGCAACTTCTGCACGTCCGCCAGCGCCCGCGTATCCAACGCGCGGCCCTTGAGGGCCCCACGTGTCCGTTTTCCGCGCTTTACGATGCCACCTTCCAAAATCTGTTCTCCTCACTCATTGCTTACCGCTCATGCATGCCGGCCACGCGGCTGTTGCGAACAAGACACCGGGCAAAAGCCCCGGTGTCTTGTCAGCGGATTTATTTCAGTACCGACTTCAGCAACTTGCCCATCTCGGCGGGATTTTTGGTGGTCTTGATGCCACACTCTTCCATCACCGAGAGTTTTTCTTCCGCAGTGCCCTTGCCGCCGGAAATGATCGCGCCGGCATGGCCCATGCGTTTGCCCGGGGGCGCAGTAACACCGGCAATGAAGCCGACCACAGGTTTTTTCATGTTGGCCTTGATCCAGCGCGCACATTCCTCTTCGTTCGAGCCGCCGATCTCGCCGACCATGATCACCGCTTCGGTCTGCGGGTCATCGTTGAACATTTTCATCACATCAATATGCTTTAACCCGTTCACCGGATCGCCGCCGATGCCGACGCAGGACGACTGGCCCAGCCCGATTTCCATCAACTGGCCGACCGCTTCGTAGGTCAGTGTGCCGGACCGCGACACCACGCCGATCGGACCTTTTTTGTGAATATGGCCGGGCATGATGCCGATCTTGATTTCTTCCGGCGTGATCACCCCGGGGCAGTTCGGTCCGATCAGCAGGGTTTTGCTCTTGTTCTGCTCCATCTTGTACTTGAGGCGCACCATGTCACGCACCGGGATGCCTTCGGTGATGCAAATCACCAGTTCCAGCTGCGCATCCACCGCCTCTTCGATCGCTGCAGCGGCAAAGGGCGGCGGCACGTAGATGACGGACACATTGGCACCCGTCGCATCTTTCGCTTCGCGCACCGAATTGAAGATGGGAATGCCTTCATAACTCTGGCCACCCTTTTTCGGCGTTACACCGGCAACGTAGCAGTTCTTGCCGTTGGCGTATTCCTTGCCGGTCTTGGTATGGAACATCCCCGTTTTACCGGTGATGCCCTGGGTCATGACCCGGCTGTTTTTGTTAATCAGGATAGACATCAGTTCTTCCCCTTCGCCGCAGCAACCACTTTCTGCGCGGCATCAGCCATGTTGTTGCCGGAAATGATCGGCAGTCCCGATTCGGCGAGGATTTTCTTGCCGAGATCGACGTTGGTGCCTTCGAGGCGCACCACCAGCGGCACACTGAGGCTGACCTCGCGCGCCGCAGCCACCACGCCCTGCGCAATCACATCGCATTTCATGATGCCGCCGAAAATATTGACCAGGATCGCGCGCAGCTCGGGATTGCGCAGCATGATCTTGAACGCCTCAGTGACCTTCTCCGCAGTGGCGCTGCCGCCGACGTCGAGGAAGTTGGCGGGACTGCCGCCGTAGAGCTTGATGATGTCCATCGACGCCATGGCGAGACCGGCGCCGTTGACCAGGCAGCCGATGTTGCCGTCGAGCTGGATGTAATTGAGATCGTGCTTGGAGGCCTCGACTTCGGCCGGATCTTCTTCGTCGAGGTCGCGCAGCGCAACCAGGTCGGGGTGGCGGAACAGCGCATTGCCGTCAAAATCGATCTTGGCATCGAGCGCAATCACCTTGCCATCGCCGGTGAGGATCAAAGGATTGATTTCAGCCAGCGAAGCATCGTTTTCGTCGAAGGCCTTGTAGAGGGCCTGCAGCAGTGCCCGCGCCTGCGGTATTGATGCCGCGGGCACACCGATTTTGCGCGCCACCTCATCAGCGTCGGCATCACTCAGCCCTTTGACCGGATCGATCGCAACTTTGTGGATTTTTTCCGGCGTATGTTCAGCCACTTCCTCGATGTCCATGCCACCTTCGCTGGAGGCCATCAACACCACGCGCTGCGTGCCGCGGTCGATCACCATGCCAACGTAGAGTTCTTTCTTGATATCGGCACCTTCCTCGATCAGCAGCCGCCGCACTTTCTGTCCTTCGGGGCCGGTCTGGTGCGTCTTCAGCTGCATGCCGAGAATGCTGCTCGCATAAGTTTTCACTTCCGCCGGCGACTTGGCGACCTTGACGCCGCCGCCCTTACCGCGTCCGCCGGCATGGATTTGCGCCTTGACGACCCACACGCTGCCACCGAGATTGGCGGCAGCGCTGACGGCCTCATCAACGCTGAAACAAGGGATGCCGCGCGGCGTCGGCACGCCGTATTTGCGCAGCAGTTCTTTGGCCTGGTACTCGTGAATTTTCATTGTTCTGTTCCGCGTGAAATGCGCTCGTTAAAAAAAGCGCCCTGATTCCGCAGGGACGCCAAATCTATTACAGCGGCTGCAACTCCAGCCTTGACCGCAGTCAATAAACCCGCGATTGCGCAAATCGCAGATCCGGCGAATGCCACATAGGTTGGGATGAATTCGGCACATGACCCTGAGGCCAAGGGCGAATGACTCCGGGAATGCTGCTGCATGAATATTGCTGCGCATCGAGTATACCAAAGCACTATGACCCCTTCGCACTGCAGCACCGTGCTTTGCAGCGGCCGATACAGCGCTGTTCCAGCCTCTCCGCAAGCCTTGGCCACGCCATTCAACCCGCGGTCCGGACGCCGGGCCTGGCGCCGCCTCGAAACCGGGAGCGCACAGCTTCGGTTGATGGAAGGTACGGCGTTATTGGCCATTTACCGGTAATATGCTGCGCTGCGGCATCGAGAGCACAAAAAAAAGCGCAACCCCGGAGGGTTGCGCTGAAGTTCCACCAAAGGAGGAGGTTTTGGAGGATGTGTGCCGATGTCTGTAAAGACACCCAACACAGTTCCTATTTTGCCACGGCACTGCGGCCGGTCAAGTGATTTTTGCTGCTTCGCAATATAAATTTTATTGTCGAACGAATTAGAATAAGTAATCTGAGGCGGTTTTTGCTATCTGCCCGTGACCTGCATCACACAATGCACCCGCGCAACCCGGGCCCGCAAGTTTCGCGCAAGCTTGACGGCACCCGCGCCGAGACGATAAACCCATGCTTCACGCATCGCGCTCATGGCGCGATGCAGATTCACATCACCCCCGGAGAATCCCTGGCATGAGCCGTACGCTGATGATGTTCACTGGCGACATCAACCTGATGAACGTCACCGATCCCTCGCTACCCTTCGCGCGCGTCGCCGACACCCTGCGCAGCGCCGATGTGCTGTTCGGCAATCTGGAATGCTGTCTGTATCAGCCATCGGCTGAAGTATCGGTGACGGACGAAGGTTTTTACGCGACGCCGGGCGCCGGCCAGGCGCTCAAGATCGCCGGTTATCACGCCATGGGCAATGCCAACAACGTCAACTACGGCGCCGAAGCCATCAAGTCCTCGTTGCGCGAATTGGAAAAACTCGGCATCCCCGTCACCGGCACCGGACTCAACCGGGCACAGGCGCGCAAGCCGGTGATCATCACCCGCAACGGTGTGCGTTACGGTTTCGTGCAGCGCACCTCCGTCTACTGGCCGACCAACCACGAAGCGGGAGAACACTCACCCGGCGTTGCCGCATTGCGCGGCAATACCGCCTACCAGCTGCCCTTGCACAAGACGCGCCAGGACATTCCACCGGCCAATCGCCCCGGTGTGCCTCCGGTCATCGTGACCTGGGCCGATGCCAAATGCCTCGCCGATTACGTTGCCGAAATCACCGCGCTGCGCAAGGAAGTCGATGTGCTGGTCGCATCACAGCACTGGGGGTTCAAGGAGGAAGTCCTCGAGTACATGACCGAGATCGCGCATGCGGTCATCGACGCCGGCGCCGACATCGTCATCGGCCACGGCCCGCACTACTCACTGCCGGTGGAAATCTACAAAGGCAAACCGGTGTTCTACGGACTCGGCAGTTTTTCCTTCCACACCGGGCACGGCGGCATCAAACACGGCGACTGGGTGGGCATGCTCGCCCGCGTCACGCTGAACGGCCGCACTTGCGAAAGCGCTGCATTCGAATTCGTCCGTCACAACGAGCGCAATGAAACGGTGATCTGCGATCTGGCCGGTGAACAGGCCACGCTGGAGGTCTTGCGTAAACGCAGCGCGCCCTTCAATACCACCATCAAAATGGACGGCAACAAGGCCGTGTTCAGCGCCAGCTGAACGATACATCTATTATAAGTATTTGATTTTATTTATAATTTTAAGGCGCTGTTACTGGCCTGTTACGGCCCCTCATCGGCCGGGGTGCGCAGCTTGCGCTGCGGGTAGACCTTGGCCGGATGTTTTTTCAGCGCTTCTTCATCGACGTCAATGCCCAGCCCCGGCGCCGTCGGCAAATCGATGTAGCCGTTTTTCGGTTTCAGCTGGTTCGGCGAAATTGTGTCGCAGAAATCGACAAAGGGCAGGAAGTATTCGGTGATGATGAAGTTGGGCATGGTCGCCGAGGCATGCACCGTCGACGCCAGCGCGACCAGTGTCGAGTTGTAATTGTGCGGTGACATCGCCACCAGGAAGGACTCCGCCATCGCGGCGATTTCCTTCAACTCCAGGATGCCGCCGACGCAGGCAACATCGGGATTGAGGATGTCGGCTGAGCGTTTTTCCAGCAGCGGGCGGAAACCGGTCTTGGTGTAGGTCGCCTCACCAATCACCACCGGCACGCCGATTTCGCGGCGGATCTGCGCCAGCTCGTCGGGGAATTCCGCCTGGCAGGATTCTTCCATCCAGTAAAGACCGAACTCGGCGAGTTGTTTGTCGAGCCGGATCGCGTGCATGGGTGCGAGGCGACGGTGCTGCTCAATCAGCAGGTCAATATCAGGACCAACTGCGTCGCGGATGGCTTTCACCACGCTGATTGCGCGTTTTTCATGTTCCTTGGGGATCCAGCTGCGCCACGGTGACGGCAGCGGATCGAATTTCATCGCGGTGAAGCCCTGCTTCACCACTTTCTCCGCAGCGCGCGCGTAATCCGCGGGCTCCTTCATGCCGTAACTCCAGCCGTTGGCATAAACGCGGATCTTCTCCCGGTATTTGCCACCGAGGAGGTTATAGACCGGTTGTTTCGTCGCCTTGCCGACGATGTCCCATAGTGCCTGTTCGATGCCGCTGATCGCGCAAAAGAGTTCCACCGAACCGCGGCGCGCGGCGTAATCGTCAAAGGCAAACTGGGTGAAATGTTTGATGTCGAAAGGACTGCGCCCGGCCATATACGGGCCCAGCGCGTTGAGCTGCGCCATCACCGCAGTATCACGGTCATATTGGGAATAGGCCTCACCCCAGCCATGAATGCCGGCGTCGGTTTCGACTTTGACGAAAATGAGATTTTTGCGCCAGCCGGGATGTACGGCATA
>JAKFUS010000035.1:0-6280 GCA_021732605.1 Betaproteobacteria bacterium
GTGAATGGTGAATGGTGATTAAGTGATTAGGTGATTCGGCAATGAAAGCGGGATGCGCCCGAAGGAAGTCCTCTTGGGGGACTTCCGCCATACATTAACTATCTATGCCAGCACGAGGCTTTACGTCGAGGTAATCGACATGTTTTCCGGATATGTCGAAAAAACATTGAAATTTCGACATATCAGGTTGCGATTTTCATCGCCGCCGCAGCAATGGGCTTTGCCCAATCAGGCACATGCGGCAAATCCTGCGGATTGATTATGCGGCCCTGCTCCATGTGCAATACCAGCACCGGCGCCGGCGTTTTGCCTGCAGCAGGATCAGCCTCAAAGCTGTTGTCATAGATCCGTAGCGCTGCCAGGACCGGCAGCATCTGGATCAGGTTCAAACGGCTGTGTTCGAAACGCCGACGAATGGTTTGTTCGGGAATGTCATGGCCGCCGCGTGCAACGCGGGCCTTCACCCTTGCGATGTGCAGCTCCGGGGTTGCAAGCCCGGCATACCAGACATGCACAGCAATCCCCTGGCGCGCCGCATCAATCAGCAGGCGCGGAATAGTGGATGCGCCCAGCGTGGTTTCAAACGCAAAATTCAGACCGCCCGCAATCGCGCGCTCAAGAAAATCCCGACCACGATGCCATGCTGCGCTGTTAGCCTGCGTCTGATCAAGCCCGGGATTCGCGACTTTTAACGCACGCGCCGCCTCATCGGGGTTGTAGTAGTCGGTGCCATTATTGCGGAATGCCGCGCCGGCGATGCTGCTCTTACCCGCGCCGTTGACGCCGGCAAACACATAAATATTCGGCAACTGCTTCGTTCCGCCAGATATTGATCAGCGTTGCTTGCGCGCGGCTTTGACTGCCGCACGCCCCAGTTCGGCAGGCGTGGCATTAAAAGCTGCAGCCATGGCTTTCCGCGCTGCCGGTGTCTGCATACGCGCCAGCAACACATCGTATTCAGCAGCAAGGTCATTCAGCACCGGCGCACGATCTTTGGTCAGTGCCACGAATTCCTCATAGGCCATCAACACAGCTTTGGGTGCTTCGTGCCGGGTGATGGCGACGGCTCCACCACGCATCACCTGCTCCAGCACAGTGGCCAACCCGTTCTTGAGCTTGGTCGCGGCAACGGCAGGCACATCGACGAGTTCGCCGTGGCTGTTGCGGTAGGTCAATGTCGACATGGAGTTCTCCGGTCCGGTGGCTGTTGGGTCCATTATAGCCAAAATGGCCATTTTAGACCATTCGACGCACCGACCCGCAGAAGGCGGAATGCGCTGCGAAGCAAGTCCTCTTGGGGGGCGCTGCGAAGCAAGTCCTCTTGGGGGGCGCTGCGAAGCAAGCCCTCTTGGGGGGGCCTCCGCCCTACATTACATATAAATATTTGATTTAATTGATATTTTTAGAACCCATAGAGCCTGGCGGGATTGCTGACCAGGATCTTTTGCCGCACCGCCTCGCTCCCTGCCCACTCATTGAGCAGATCCAGCAGCCCCGCATCGTCTGGATGATTGCTCTTCAGTGAGGGGTGCGGCCAATTGGTGGCATAGAGCATGCGATCGGGTGCTGCGCGGATCAGTTCCTTTGCCGTGTCAGCAACATCGGCGTAATCCGGTGCGCCGGTTTTGGAGCCGTGGTACGGCGCCGAGAGTTTGACCCAGCAGCGTCCGCTGTCGACCAGATTGCGCATGACTTTCCACGCCGGATCATTCGCTGCAACCGGCTGCGTGAAGCGCCCGATGTGATCGATGACAATGTCGCAGGGCAATGATTTGAGCGTGTCTTCGCGTCCCGCCAGTTCCTCTCCATTCATCTGCAACTGTACATGCCAGCCGTGATTCGCCACGCGCGCGGCCATTTCTTTCAAGCTGTCCCAGCTCACGCCGCCATAGGGCATCAGGTGATAACGAATGCCGCGCATGCCGGCGGCGGTAAGGCGCGCGATTTCCGCATCGCTGTCGCCGGGGAACACCGTTGCCACGCCGCGCGTCTGGTGCGTGTCATCGCTCAACGCTTTCATCGCTTCCAGCGTGCAGCGGTTGTCGTTGCCGTACGCTGCGGGCTGCACGATGACCGTGCGTGTAATGCCGAGGCGTGAACGCAGTTGGCGGTATTCAGCGGTATTGCCGGGAATCGCCGGCAGGTTGGTGCCGGGCAGTTGTTTATAGCCTGGCTCGAAGATGTGCATGTGCGTGTCGCAGGTGCCGACGGGGGATGGGTGTTTGGGTTTGGTGTCGGACATGGGATCGGTGATAGGTGATGGGTGAATGGTGATTAAGTGATTAGGTGATTCGGTGATGAAGGCGGGATTCTCCCGCCGGTCGTGCGAATTAAAGCAGCGAGTCGTCGTGACCAGTGGCCGTGCCGGAATCTGCTACCTGCGATGCATGGTCAGCGATCTGTAACGGTATCCCTAGCGACTCGGCTAGCTCCAGCACCAGATGCAGGTCCTTGCGCAGATTGGGGAGCGGCGCATCCGGCGGTGTGGCTTCGAGCATGCCTTTCCAGCGCGGGCCGAGGTCGTGCCAGACCTGCAGCACGGTGCTGTTGGCCAGGCCTTGTTTCAATACTTTTTTCATGATTTCCGGCGCTACTCCACCCGCAACACCCAGCGACAACCCTTCCAGCAGCGCCATCACATTGACGCTGAACACCAGCTGGTGTGCGAGCTTCGCGGCCTGGCCGCTGCCGACAGCACCCGTGTGGGTCACATCGCGCGCGAACACGCGGAACACCGGCAGCACGCGCTCCAGTGTTGATTCCGTACCGCCGACCATCAGGCTCAGCGTGCCTTCGCGCGCGGCGAGGATGCCGCCGGAGATGGGGATGTCCAGCGTGTCACCGCCCTTGGCCGCGATTTTCATCGCGACGCGCTGCACCGGTTCCGGACCCAGCGTGCTGCCGATGGCCAGAATCGCGCCGCGCTGAAAGGTGTCGAGGATGCCGTTCTCGCCGGAGACGATGGCGTCGGTCTGCGCCGCGTCCGCCACCAGGCTGATGATCAGGTCGCTCTGCTCTGCAACAGCCGCGGGTGATTTGCAGGCCACTGCACCCAGTGCCGCGAGCTCCTGAACGGGCTCTCGGCGCACGTCATACACAGCGGTGCGGTAGCGGGCTTTCAGCAGCAGTTCGCTGATCGGCCGGCCCAGCGCGCCGAGGCCGATGACCCCGACGCGCATTTCCGGTGGCCGCGTGTCAGGCATCTTTATTGCGCCTTGATGCCGGCGTCCTTGATCACCTTGCTGTAGCGGGCCACTTCGCTTTTCAGGTAATCGCGGAATTGTTCTGGCGAGTTGAGCACCAGGTCGACGCCCATGCCGGTGAGCTTTTCCTTGGTCGCCGACACATTGAACAGGCGTGCGGTGTCACGCTGGATGCGTGCAACGAGTTCCGGCGGCATGTTGGCGGGGCCGAGCAGACCAAACCAGGTGGCGATCGCGTAATCCTTGAAACCCGATTCCGCCACTGTAGGTACATCCGGTGCCAGCGGCGAGCGCGTGCTCCAGGTATTGGCGAGGCCGCGCAGCTTGCCGGTGTTCACAAAAGGCACGGCAACAGGCAGGTTGCCGAACATGATCGGGATCTGCCCGCCAACAGTATCGGCCAGCGCCGGGTTCTCACCCTTATACGGAACATGGGTGATCTTGATGCCAAGCTGCGAGGCCATCAGCTCACCGGCCATGTGCGGCGAGGAACCGACGCCGCCCGAACCGAAGGTGATCGGCTCTTTGCTTTTCTTGGCGAGTGCTATGAATTCCTTGAAAGTCTTCGGTGGGAACGACGGATGCACCACCATCAAGAGCGGCGTGTAGCCGGTCAGCGTGATCGGCGTGAAATCGCGCATGGTGTCGTACGGCGCCTTGCCGTAGAGCGCGGGGGCCACCGCAAGGCTGGTCTGCGGCGTGAGCATCAGTGTGTGGCCGTCGGCGGGCGACTTGGACACCAGCTCGGCAGCAATCATGCCACTGGCGCCGGGCCGGTTCTCCACCAGCACGTTCTGCTTCCAGTCCGCGGTCAGGCTTTGTGCGAGCACGCGCGCAACGATATCCGTGCTGCCGCCGGCGCCGAAGCCGACGAGGATGCGTATGGGTTTTGACGGGAATGATTGGGCCGATGCACTGATGGCAAATACGGCAAGTGCCGCCCCGACAACGATATTTTTGACATTCATTTTGTTCTCCTCCTGAGGTGCCGGCATTGTGTGGAGGGCACCCTGAACTGTCAACAAAGGGAGAACACCCGAAAAATTACCAGGCCAGCGCGTAACCCTCACGCCGCGGATCAGCACCGGCATGGCGCAGGCCCGTTTCCGGATCAACCTTGATCGCACACACTGCGGCATTCGCCGCCGGGAAACGTGGCCAGACTTCGACATCGTGGCCTCGGCGTTGCAGCTCGGCGATCACTTCCGGACCAAAATCCTCTTCAACATTGAGCCGGCCCGGATAGTAGTTATGCGGTGCAAAGGAATTGGGGAAGCTCTGCGAGGACACGCGCGGTGCTTCAACGGCCTGCTGCATGGTCATGCCGTGTTCAACCACGTTGAGGAACACCTGCAGCATGCCCTGCGACTGCTGGTCGCCACCGGGGGTGCCGAAGGTCATGAACAGCTTGCCGTCCTTGAACGCCATCGCTGGGTTCGGCGTCAGACGCGGACGTTTGCCTGGTTTCACTTCTGAGGGATGGCCCGGTTCGAGGCGCGACTGGCAACCGCGCGAGGAAATCGCGAGGCCGGTGCCGGGGATGATCGGTGTTTCGCTGGCGTTGTCGGATGTGGTTGCGGAATAGGCATTGCCCCAGCGATCGACCACGCAGTTGTAAATGGTGTCCTGCGACAGCCGGCTGGCATCGCGCGGCGCGGCATAGGCGGCAGTGGACGATCCGGCTGTCATGCGACCTGTGCCTTCAGGATCACCCGGATCCGGCAGGCGGTCGAAAGCGCGCTGCATGTCGATGCGTGCGCGTTGCTTCACCGCATAAGCTTCGGAAATCATCGCGTCACGCGGCACTTTGATGAATTTCGGATCACCGACATAGGCCTCGCGGTCAGCGAAGGAAAGATTCAACGCCGCAGCAATCAGGTGCGCGTAATCCGGCGAGTTGTGTTTCATCGACTTGAGATCAAAACCCTCAAGGATTTTCAGCGACTCCAGCAGCACGATGCCCTGGCACCACACGTCGCAGGCATGCACGGTGTAGCCACGGTAGTTGACAGTGATGCTGTCCTCCACCGGCACTTCAAAACCGGCGAGGTCTTCAAAAGTCATGAAACCGCCATTGGCAGCATGGTAGTCAGCAATCTCGTGCGCAATCGGCCCGCGGTAGAAATAGTCATGCACGGCGCGCAGTTTTTTGTCGCGGTCACCGCTGCAGTCGCGCTCGGCCTGGATCAGCCGGCCCATGGTTTTGGCAAGGTCTTCCTGCACGAACAGTTCGCCGACGCGCGGTGCGCGGCCCTTGGGCAGGAAAATGCGCTCGTTGTCGGGCCAGCGTTTGAAACTGTTTTCCAGATATTCGATGTTGGTCGACAATAATGGGTAAACAGCGAATCCATTGCGCGCCAATTCCATCGCCGGCATCACCGCTTCTTCGAAAGAAATCGTGCCGTAGCTGCGCAGCGCCTGGATATAGGTGGCGGGCGCTGCCGGGATCACCGTGCGCAGCAGGTTTTCCGGGACGGCTTTGCCGTTGCCCGCGGCGATCAGCCTGGCGACGTCGGTGCTTTTCGGCCAGTAGCCGAGTCCGGCCAGACTGATGACCTTGTCGAGTTCCTTCATGTAGATCAGCGTCGGCGCGACACAGGCAAAACTCACCATGTCCGGCTGCAGCACTGACAAGGCCATCGATGCGGTAACGCCAGCATCGACGGCATTGCCGCCACGATCGAGCACGCGCATGGCCGCGAGCGTCGCCAGGTAATGGCCGGCAGAAGCGGCGTGGTTGCGACCCACCAGATTCGGCCGGAAGCTCGGCGCCGGCACGGCCATTTTGACTACGCGTTTTTTCTCCGCCATGGCGCTATTCCTTGCTGATAGCTGACTGCGGACTAGCCGCGTTCAGCGAGTGTCTTGCCGCCAGAACCCCAGGCGTTTTTCGGGATGTCCTGGACGATGATCGAAACGGTTTCGGGTTTGGAACCCAGGGCATCGACGAAAGCCTGGGTTACTTTTTCGATCAGGACTTTCTTTTGTTCCGGAGTGCGGCCTTCGGCCAGGTAGAGTTGGGCTAGGGGCATGGTTTTTTCCTTTGGTGATTAGGTGACTGGTAACTGGTAACTGGT
>JAKFUS010000035.1:6442-58962 GCA_021732605.1 Betaproteobacteria bacterium
ACTGGTGACTGGTGACTGGTGATTAGGTGATTATTGCTCTAGTTTGATGTTGGCTTCCTTGATTACTTTGCCCCATTTGGCGGTTTCGTTTTTTAGGAAGGCGGTGAATACTGCGGGGGTGCTGCCTACGGCGAGGGCGCCTGAGGCTTCGAAGGTTTTGGCCATCTCCGGTGATTGCACGATGGCAGCAACCTCCTTGCCCAGTTTTTCGATGATGGCGCGCGGCACACCGGCCGGCGCGATCATGCCCTGGAAGGCTTCCGCCTGATAACCCTTCAGCGTTTCGCCGATGGTCGGCACGCCGGGCATGTTGTCCAGGGGTTTGGCACTGGTCAGCGCCAGCGCCTTGACCTTGCCGGCCTTGATATGCGGTGCCGCGGAGATCGTGGTGGTGAACAGCATCGTCACGCGGCCGCCGATGACATCGGTGATCGCCGGCGGGATGCCTTTGTACGGCACGTGGATCATTTCGATGCCGGCCATGCGTTTGAACAGTTCCGCCGACAGATGTGGCGCAGAACCCGCGCCCGGCGTGGCAAAGGTCAGTTCGCCGGCTTTGGATTTGGCCAGCGCGATCAGGTCCTTGATGCTGGCCGCGGGTGCTGAAGCGCTGACAATCAAAATATTGGGCTGGGAATTGAGTTGCGTCACCGGCGTGAAATCCTTGATCGGATCGTACGGCAGCTTGGCATAGAGGCTGGGGTTGATCGCAAAGGTGGTGGTGATCATCAGCATGGTGTAACCGTCAGGCACGGACTTCGCAGCGATTTCCGTGCCGATGATGGTGGCCGCACCCGGACGGGTATCGATCACCACGTTCTGCCCCCACTTCTCGGTGAGCTTCTGCCCGATCAGGCGCGCGGTGATGTCGAGTCCGCCACCGGCGGCGAATGGCACGATCATGCGGATGGGTTTGTTCGGATAGCTGGTAGTAGAAACGGTGGCAGCAGAAGAGACAGCTGCTTTGTCTTGGGCTACGGCGATGCCGCTGACTGCGAATACCGCGGCAAAGGATGCGGCACAGAAGGGATATTTCATGCTGATTGCAAGCCCAGGGATTGTTTGATTTGATGTTATCACGCTCGCCGGAAGCGAGCGGATTGGTGCCATGTCCTGACTGCTAACGTCAGGTCAGTTAACCCCGAAAAAAAACCTGTCACCTGTCGCGGATTGCGCTTTCACTCGCCCTTGATTCCGGCGATTTTTGCAACCTTGGCCCACTTGTCCATTTCGTCGATGACATGCTTGCCGAGTTCTTCCGGCGACTTCGTCATCGGTTCCGCGCCTTCGTTGATCATGCGTTTCGTGGTCTCCGGATTTTCGAGCACGACCTTGAGTTCGGCATTGAGACGCTTGATGATCGCCGGTGACGTGCCGCGCGGCGCAGCAACACCCCACCAGTTTGCCGTGTCATAACCGGGTACGCCGGATTCGGCGATGGTCGGCATGTCGGGCAGCGTGATGCTGCGTTTCGCGCCGCTGGTGGCGAGGCCGCGCAGTTTGCCAGAGCGGATATGGCCGATGGCCTGAATCAGGGATGACAGGCAGATGTGCGCCTGTCCGCCGATGGTGGCGATCAGCGCCGGACCGCCGCCCTTGTACGGCACATGCAGCATCTTGGTGCCGGTCATGTATTTGAAAAGTTCAGTGCCAAAATGCGCATTGCTGCCAACGCCTGTCGAGGCGTATATCACATAGTCCGGCTTGGCCTTGGCCAGTGCGATGAGTTCTGCCACGGATTTGGCCGGAAAGCCCGGGTTCACCGCCAGCACATTCGGGCCGGAGCCGAGCATCGCCACCCAGGCAAACGCCTTTTTCGAATCGTAGGGCAGCTTGTGGATGATCGGGTTGGTGGTGAACGAGGTGGAAATCACCAGCAAGGTGTAGCCGTCGGGCTGTGAAGTCGCGGCGATTTCGGTGCCGATGATGGAGTTACCGCCGGCTCGGTTGTCGATGACCACCTGTTTGCCGAGTCGTTCGCCGAGGCCGGCGCCGACCAGCCGTCCTACGATGTCGTTGCTGCCGCCGGGCGGGAACGGCACCACCAGCCGCACCGGCCGCGAAGGATAAGACTGCGCCACGACGTTAAATGGGGTGGCGCAGGTCATTACAATGGCGGCGACCACAGCACCGGCAGCCACCGTGAATTTATTTTTATTCATCTTGGGGCCTGTGATGTGGATTTCAGGTCAGTTCAAATCAAGTTTTGCGGCCTTGGCAAGCTTGTTCCATTTCGCCATTTCGGAGCGGATGTGCGCGGTGAACTGCTCCGGCGTCGAACCGACGGGCGTCGAGCCGTCGGAGGCCAGGCGCTTGGCGATTTCCGGGTTCTTCAGCGCTTCGACGATGCCGTTACGGATCTTGTTGACGATGGGTTTCGGCACTTTGGCACCGGTGATCACGCCGTACCATTGATCCACCTCATAGCCCGGCACGCCGGATTCGGCAACAGTCGGAATGTCCGGCACGGCGGGGGAACGTTTGCCGGCGGTGATCGCCAGCACGCGCACGCGGCCCGATTGCCAGTGCGCACGCACGCCGAAGAAGGTGCCGAAACCGACCTGCACATCGCCTGCGAGGTTGGCGATGACGCCGGCCGCGGTGCCCTTGTACGGCACATGGATCATCTGCACCTTGGCCATGTAATTGAACATCTCGCCGGCAAAGTGCTGCAGCCCGCCGGTGCCGGATGAGCTGAACAGCAGCTTGCCGGGATTGGCCTTGGCGTAAGTAATCAGTTCCTGGATGTTTTTTGCCGGCACTTTTTCATTGACGTACACGGCATAGAACAGCGAAGTCGCCTGAGAAATGCCCTGCAAATCTTTGCCGAGGTCATAAGGCATTTTTGGATTGGTGCCGGAATTGACGCTGTGCGATGCCGAGATCAGGCAGATGGTGTAGCCGTCGGGCGGCGCCAGCGCGGTGAGTTCGACACCGATCGAACCGGCAGCGCCGGTGCGGTTGTCGACCACGAACTGCTGGTTCATCGAGTCGCCGAGGAACTTCGCCAAAGTACGCGCAGTGGTATCGGTGCCTGCCCCCGGCGTGAACGGCGAAATGAATCGCACCGGCTTGGTGGGGTAATCCTTGGCGGCATCGGCCTGTGCCCAGGCAGTGGTTGAAACTGCGGCGACCAAAGCTGCGGCAAGCGCGCCGGCAGCGCGTTTGGGAATGACTGACATGGTGATACTCCTCAGTGGAAATGCTTTTTTGCTGCTTAATTTTTTGCTGCTTGATAATAGGCTAGTAAGAATAGGCAAGTAAGGATAGGCGCGTAATGGTAGGCAATTAGCCTGCTTTGCGCCATGCAGTTCCCGCACTGCGGACACTGCCGTTCATACCCTCACTGGAAAATCATATAACTATTTGATTTTATTTATTATTTAAACAAACACCGTTGACGACATAAATGCAGCCGTATCAGCGATGGCCCCTGCGATCGGCGATACCCGCCTCCCAGGAATAAGCAACCTGCTCTTCCGTGCCAAAGGGGATATCGACCGTGTTGCCGGGTGGGTATGACTTGCTGTGCTGCGCTAGTTGGCGCAGGCGTTGCGCTTCGCGCGCATGCACGAGTGCCAGCGGATCCGCGCAGCCGAGTTCACGCGCTGCGTGCAGCGGCCAGTTCGGGTCGTCCATCAAACCGCGCGCCAGTGCAATCAGATCAGCATGCCCTTCGCGCAGGATGGCTTCGGCATGACTCGCGTCGCTGATCATGCCGACAGCAACCGTCGGCATGCCGGTCTCGCGGCGGATTTCACGCGCGTATCCCGCCTGGAAACCCGGCACGCGGGGAACCGCTGACAAACCACCCTCGCCGCCAAGGGCGATGCCGCCGGAAGAACAATCGACCATGTCCACACCGCGCTGTTTCAGTTCACGCACCAGCGTCAGCGTTTCCTCGATGCCCCAGACGCCGCCGGGGCCTTCAACGGCCGATGTGCGGAAAAACAGCGGCCGGTCCGCAGGCCAGACAGCGCGTACCGCCTCGACGACTTCGAGGGGGTATCGCATGCAGCCTTCGAGATTACCGCCATAAGCATCAGTACGCAGATTCGATAGCGGAGACAAGAATTGATGGATAAAGTAACCGTGAGCGCCGTGGATTTCGCAGATGTCGTAACCGGCATCGACCGATCGTTGTGTTGCCTCGCGCCAGGCGGCGATGGTGGCGCGGATGTCGCTGACATCCATCTCGCGCGGAATGACGCCACCCGGTGTCGGCGGCAAAGGGCTGGGTGATATGCCCTGCCAGGGGCGTTCGGCCTCGTTCAGCGCGACACGGCCTTTCAGCGGACCATGCCGGGAAGCACGCCGGCCACAATGTCCCAACTGGATGCCGGGCACGGCACCCATCGACTTGATGAAATCGGTCATGCGCCGGTAGGCGGGGATGTGGCTGTCTTTATAGATGCCGGCGCAATGGTGGGTCTTGCGGCCGCGCGCCTCGACTGCGGTTTCTTCGCCGAACACAATGCCGCAGCCACCCATCGCGAAGCGGCCGAAATTGACCAGTTGCCAATCCTCTGGAGCGCCATCGTCCGACAGGTACTGGCACATCGGCGAACTGACGATGCGATTGCGGGCGACAACCGAGCGCAGCCGGATCGGCGTAAACAGCATCGGCATGTCCGGTGACACGTCATTCATTTTGTGGAATCTTTCAGAGCGGACTCATTTTGGAATGTTGTAGTGTATGCGAGGTAACCGACTAGCCCCGCATCTGCTACCCCCGCATCTATTACCCCATCAAGCTCCACAGCTTGTCCAACCGTTTGTATGACACCGGGGACGGCGTCTTCAGTTCCTGTGCGTACAGCGACACGCGCAGTTCCTCAATGTGCCAGCGGAATTCAAGCAGGCGCGGATCAACCATGCCCGCCTTCTGCTGCTGGTCGAGGCGCATTTCGTAACGGCCCCAGAGCTGGGCGATGCTCGCCGCATGTTTGGCGTCGCGTTCGGCGTTCGCCGGAAATTTGGTGAGTCGCATGCGCATCGCCTGCAGATAACGCGGCAACTGAGACAACTGCGGCCAGGGCGTGGCGTTGAAAAATCCCTTGTAGACCAGCCGCTGGAGCTGCGCGCGGGTGTCGTTGGCGGCGCGCGCGACCGTGCCCTTGGCCGCACCCAGTGCCAGCGACAACAGGTGATGCTCCGTAGCAATGGTCACAAATATACGGCAAGCCGCTTCATTCACCGCCGGCAGCCGCGTGCGTGCACGCTTGACCTGGTCCTCAAACGCTTTTAATCCGCGCGGCAGTTCATCATCGCCGATAAAGGCACGGTCGCAGATCGCACTGACCAGATCGGCGCGCAGTTCATCGACATTGGCAACGGTGCGCAATTGCAGCGCCGCCTGCTCGAAACCGCGCAGGTTTTTTTCGAGCTGGCGCATCTGCTCTTTGAGTACGATACGGGTCAGGCGCACGATGCCGGCGCGCATTGATGCCTGGGCCGCGGCCTCGACATCAAACAGCTGGATCGCCACGCTGTCGCCCTCGTCGGCCAGCGCCGGATAGCCGGTGACCTTGCGACCGGCGCGGGTAAAGGTAATGGTCTGCGGCAGATCGCCGAAATCCCAGCTGCGGATGTCCTTGCGTTCGATGCCGGTGGTCGTGGTACTGAAGGTCAGTTGCGCCGCCTCGCCGAGTTGGGCTTTTAATGCGACCAGATCACGGCCCTGCGCCAATTCGCGTCCCGATTCGTCGATCACGCGGTAGTTGCAGCGCAGGTGCGGCGGGTAATCAATGGCAGCAGCCTCGTCGCGTGCCAGCGGCGCGGCGGCGGCGCGCGAGGCATAACGTACAACCGCATCACCGAGTAAACCCTGAGCCGTTCCTTCAGTCTGCAGGAATCGCGTCACATGCTCCGATGGCGGCGTCAGGCTGCGCCGCCAGTTTTTCGGCAAGGCCTTGAACGCAAACGCGACCTTGTCGCGAATCATGCCCGGCACCAGCCAGTCGAAGGCTGCCGCATCCAGCTTGTTGAGCAGCGCCAGCGGCACGGTGGCGGTGATGCCGTCGAGCGCATGGCCGGGATCAAAACGGTATTTCAGCGGCACATCAAACTCGCCCGCATGCAGACTGTCGGGAAACTGTGCTTCGGTGATGTCCTCGGCGGCGTGGCGCATCAGGTATTCACGCGTCAGCAGCAGGTGCGCGGCGTTTTTCTGCTCTGCGTCCTTGCGCCATTTTTCAAAACCTGCACCGTTGACGATGTCCTGCGGAATCAGCGCGTCATAAAACGCGAATATTGCTTCGTCGCTGACCAGCACATCGCGTTTGCGCGCCTTGTGCTCCAGCTCCTGCACTTCTTTTATAAGTAATTGATTTTGTTTAATAAATTTAGACTGCGTGGCGTAATCACCGGCCACCAAGGCTTGACGAATAAAGATCTCCCGCGACTCCTGCGGATTGATCGCGCCGTAATGCACGCGGCGCTTGGGCACGATGGTGATGCCGTACAGCGTGACGCGTTCGAAGGCGGTGACCATCGCGCGTTCGCGCTCCCAGTGCGGATCAAAATAGTGGCGGTCGACCAGGTCGCGCGCCAGCGGTTCTATCCATTCCGGTTCGATGCGCGCAACACTCCTGGCGTACAAACGCGCGGTATCCACCAGTTCACCGGCCATCACCCATTTCGGCGAATTTGCGTTATTAGCTTTGCGCAAACCCGAGCCGGGAAAAATCGTGAACTTGATGCCGCGCGCACCGAGGTACTCACCGTCTTCGTTTTTGAAACCGATGTTGCCGAGCAGGCCGGCGAGCAGCGCGCGATGAATCTGCTCCGGCGTGGCCGCTGTTTCATTGACCTGCATGCCGAGTTCGGCCACCAGCGACGCGAGCTGGCTGTGGATGTCGCGCCATTCGCGCAGCCGGCGCTGCGACAAAAACTGTGCAGCCAGTTCCTGCGCCAGTTTGCTGTTGGATTTTTTGTGCTGAATGGCGTCGCCGAAAAACTGCCACAGCTTCAAGTACACCATGAAGTCCGACTTGTCATCGACGAACTGCGCATGCGCACGGTCCGCAGCCTCGGCCTTGTCGAACGGGCGTTCGCGCGGATCCTGCACCGACAGTGCGGAGGCGATGATCAGCACTTCGTTTAAACAGTTTTCCTGTTTTGCAGCGATGATCATGCGCGCGATGCGCGGGTCGATCGGGAATTTGGCGAGCTGCCAGCCAACGGGCGTCAGCGCCTTGCCCGCATCAACGGCACCAAGCTCGGCCAGCAACTGGTAGCCGTCGGCAATCATCCGCGAGGTCGGTGCCTCGAGGAAGGGAAAATCCTCGACGTCGCCAATGCGCAGCGCCTTCATGCGCAGGATCACGTGGGCCAGTGACGAGCGCAGGATTTCCGGATCGGTGTATTGCGGGCGCGCCGCGTAATCGTCCTCGGCGTAGAGCCGGATCGCGATGCCGGCAGCGACACGACCGCAGCGCCCGGCGCGCTGGTCGGCGGAGGCACGGGCGATTTTTTCGATCTGCAGCTTCTCGACCTTGTTGCGGTAGCTGTAGCGGTTGATGCGGGCGAGCCCGGTATCGACCACGTAATGAATGCCGGGGACGGTCAGCGAAGTCTCGGCAACGTTGGTGGCGAGCACGATGCGCCGCGCGCCGCCGGACTTGAACACCCGGTCCTGCTCCTCGAAGGACAGCCTCGCATACAGCGGCAGGATTTCCGCGCCCTTGGGATGATTTTTGCGCAATGCCTCGGCGGCCTCGCGGATTTCGCGCTCACCGGGCAGGAACACCAGCACGTCGCCGCCCGCGCGTTCACGCCACAGTTCGGCGACGGCATCAACGATGGCTTGATCGAGGTCTTTTTCTTCTTCAGCTACGGGGTGATAACGCACCTCTACCGGATAGGTGCGTCCGGAAACCTCGATCACCGGCGCCGGTTTGCCATCCGTCGCAAAATGCTCTGCAAATCGGGTTGAGTCTATGGTCGCCGAAGTCACAATGATTTTGAGATCCGGCCGCCGCGACATCAGCCGCTTCAGGTAACCGAGCAGAAAATCGATGTTCAGGCTGCGCTCATGCGCCTCATCGATGATCAGCGTGTCGTAAGCACGCAGGTCGGGATCTCCCTGGGTTTCGGCGAGCAGGATGCCATCGGTCATCAGCTTGATATAGCTGTTCGATGACATCTTGTCGGAGAAACGCACCTTGTAACCCACGGCATGGCCGAGCGGGGTTTTCAGTTCCTGCGCGATGCGCGTCGCCACCGTTCGCGCGGCAATGCGTCGTGGCTGGGTGTGGCCGATCAGGCCGCTGACACCGCGCTTGAGCTCCAGGCAGATCTTCGGCAACTGCGTGGTTTTTCCGGAGCCGGTTTCACCGCAGATGATGACGACCTGGTTTTCAGCGACCGCGCGGGCGATGTCCGCGCGCATCGCCACCACCGGCAGGTCGTCGGGGTAGGTCGGCTGCGGCAGGTTGCGCAGGCGTTGTGCGATGTCTTCGGGGGTGCGGGGTTTCAAAACGGATAAAACCTCAGCCACAGAGGTCACAGAGCACTGCATACCCTGGCTTTACTCGATGACTTCTGTGGCTAAAAGGGTTTTGCTTCAGCAAATAAGCGTGGCCGGCGGGGTATTGCCATTGTCTTCCAGCGTACAGACGGGCTTCGTGCCGACACACAGTATGCAAGTTCGGTGACTGTGGGCTGCTGGTCGCCGAAGCTGATGCCGGTTAATTGCATGGCTGAAACTCCTTGATTCTGCTCCTCACTGCGGCGCTTCGGCACAGGCACCGCAATTGAGGCCGCCAGTATAACAAAGGCCTTTGTTTTTAATGGTCTTGAAGCGCGTTCAAGAAGAGTCGTGGCACGCAATTACCGCAACAGAAAGGATTTCAAAGGCCATGCGCCAGTGGTTCGCGCATGGCGCAGCACAACTGCTGAAAGGATTACCTCATGAAACACCTCATTCACACTTTGCTGGCCGGCGCCCTGCTCAGCCTGCCGCTGCTTGTCCAGGCCGAGCAACCCCGGAATCCGGATCGCGCAGGGACCGGCACTGTTGAAAATCTTTATCAGAAGGTTGCGAACGGTGTTTTTATGGATGTCCGTTTGTTGCGTGACCGGAAACCCGCGGAAACGTGGAGTGACGTGCTGATCCGCGATGCCGACACCGGCAGCGCGCGCAACCGGCTGACCAAAGTCCCGGCAAACACGCACCTGCGCCCGGGTGACACTGTGCAGACGAACATGGTCGCGCAGTCCGTTAACGGAAAAAGCCCGGAAGAACCGGCTTATCTCGCAGGCCGGCAGTTCTGTGGCCCGGCGCTTTAAACAGTAACCGGTTAGCAGTTTGGAGTTACCGATCGCGCGCTTCAGCGACTTGCCAGTGCTGCAAGCCGCGCCTTACGCGCATCGGCGGGCAACGCCGCGAGCGTCTTGACCGCCGCGTAAAAGCGCGGCAGATCGTTGTTGTTGTCGGCGAGCAGCGCCTCGAACGCCGGTACTTGCTGCGTATAAATCGCCACTGACGCGAGATGCGCGTTGCCCAGCGGCTGCGCGAACCAGCGGTCGTATCCGGAAAATCCGCCCCACTCCCCTTTGCGCTCCCGGTACTGGCTTTGCAGCACCGCCAGCAGTTCGGCCTTGCGCCGGCGTTTCTCTGCCGGCTCGGCGTCGCCGGTATACAGCGCGGCAAGTTCAGTGCGCGTTTGCGTCACCAGCGCGCGGAAATCGGCGCGAAAACGCTGCAGTTGTACAAAACGCGTGCGGTCGGCGTCGCTGCCATGGGCAATCAACCAGCGCGCAATACCGGCCTGCTCAACCACCGTGGCGAAGGATTCGTTGAACACGGTGTCGTCTTTGACGTACAGCACCTGATGCGCCAGTTCATGGAACAGCAGCCGTGCCAGCTCCGGCTCCGGGTAATGAATGAAGGTATTGAGCAGCGGATCGTCAAACCAGCCGATGGTCGAATACGCCGGCACGCCGCCGACGTAGACATCGTTGCCTTCGGCCACCAGCGCTGCGGCATGGCTGCGCGCTTCCGTCTCAGCGAAATAACCGCGATAGCGGACACAGCCGGCCACGGCAAAACACCACTGCCGCGGTTCGATCGAAAACTCCGCCGCGGCAAACACGTTCCACACCACAAACGGCCGCGCGAGGTCGGCATACGAACGATAACTGGGGTTGTCGGGAAGCCCGAGTTCGCGGCTGGCGTAGTCGCGGATGCGTATTGCGCGTTCGAGCTGCGCTTTAAGCGTCGGCGAGAGATCAGGATCCCCGAGCAGGCGTTCGACCGGCACTTCACGCTGCCAGATTTCAAGCTGACCGCCGACCGACTGCAGGTAATAGGACACATTGCCGCAACCCGCCAGCAGCAGCGTGACCAGCAATATCATCAGGACGCGCATCAGGCGAACCGTCCGTTGCGCAGGAATGCGCAGCACTGCCGAGCCACTTCGCGCGAGACCAGCATCTCGGTATGACCGACTTTCAGTTCAATGCGGCGGGTCACACCGGGCACCGCGGTCTCCGCGAGCGCAACCACACCATCGTGCGGCTGCGGCAGGTCTGGGGCGATCAATCGCCCCAGACCATAACCGCGGGTGCCGGCGATGATGCCGACCTCCACATCGCCGTCCGGCACCGGTCGCGGCGAACTCAGCCATTCGGCGATGCTGCGACCGAGCAAGGCACTGCCACCCGGAAACCGCGCCAAGCGCTGTGCGGCAAAGCTGCCGCTGTACGGCGTGCCGATCAATACCAGACGGCCGCAGCGCAGCGGACGATTCATCTCAAGCATTTTCAAGGCCACCAATCCGCCCATGCTGTGGGCAACGATATGCACCCGTGGTGCCGCGAGGCTTGCGCAATAACGCGCGAAGCGTTCGGCGTTTTCGCCCAGCGACAGCCGCATCGTAGGATAGGCATAAGTGCGTGCGGCAAAACCATCCTGCGCAATGCGCCGCGCCAGCAGGCCCATGATCAGGCCGGGCACCCACAAGCCGTGGATGATGATGACCGGTTCGTTAGTCGTGACCACGGACACTCAGCGCTGCACACTGCGAGCAGTGACCAATGGATAACTATAAATAGTTGATTTTATTAATATTTTTATCATGCCTTACACCGTGCCGTCACCGAAGATGGTGACACCATCGCCCAGGTGATCGGCATCACCCCAGCGCCCCGCACTCCAGCGACCATCATCACACTCAAACCAGTTGAGGCTGGCATTGACCAGCGGCACCGGGCGCTGCGCTTCGAGCGCGAGTCCGGTGGCCGCGCGATACGCCGCATCAAGCACCAGGCCATGAGTCACGATGACGATGGTTTGACCGGCATGGCGCGCAGCAAGTTCTTCCAGTACCGCGCGACAACGCGAAAAAAATCCTGCCGGACTTTCACCGCCGGGAGCGGCGTATTGCGGATCGCGCGACATGAAGCGCGTGTAGATTGCCGCATCGTGCTGCTCCATCTCGGCGCGGTTCAATCCTTCGAACAGTCCAAAATGACGTTCGCGCAGCCGCGCGTCGTCAATGATCGCGTGGCCGGTGACTTCGGCAATGCGCTGCGCTGTCAGCCGCGCCCGCGGCAGGTCGCTGGAATAGAGCGCCGCAAACGCCACTCCCCGCAGCCGCTCGCCGAGCCGGCACGCCTGCCACACGCCACGTTCGGTCAGCGGACTGTCGAGCTGGCCCTGCATGCGACGCTCGGTGTTCCACAGCGTTTCGCCGTGGCGGATCAGGATTAGTTTTGTCATTCGATGGTGATGGGTGACTGGTAACTGGTAACTGGTAACTGGTAACTGGTAACTGGTAACTGGTAACTGGTGATTGGTGATTGGTGATTGGTGATTGGTGATTGGCAATAAGCAGTCAATGATGAATTCAAAATCGGAGAAATTACAGGCAAAGCACTCTCACTCATTACCATTTACCAGTTACCAGTCACCAGCCACCAACTCCTCCGCACTCGATTCTACCGTTTATACTTCGCACGATGCCGCTATCAGAACTACTGCAGCCCCACATTCTGATTCTCGCGCCGCTGATCGTGTTCGCGGCCTATGTGGTCATGGGCATATCGGGTTTCGGCTCGACGCTGATTGCAGTGCCGCTGCTGGCGCACCTGTTCCCGCTGCAGTTCGTGGTGCCATTTTTCGTGCTGCTCGATTGTGCAGGCGCTTTCAGCATGGGCATACGCCTGCGCGCCGACGTGATGCGCCGTGAAATCACCCTGCTGCTGCCGTTCATGGCCATCGGCATCATCGGCGGTGTTTACCTGCTGGTGCGCGTCAGCCCGGAACTGTTGCTCGGCGGCCTCGGGGTGTTCGTGGTCCTTTTCGGTGTCTCGTATGTGGTCAAAAGCGGCAAAGGCATTTCGGTGCCGCACTGGTGCGGTGCGCCGATCGGCTTCTTTGGCGGCGCCACCTCGGCGGTGTTTGGCATCGGCGGCCCGATTTATGTGTTTTTTCTCGCCGGGCGCGAGGCTACACCGACGCAGATCCGCGCCACCATGCCGATGATATTCATGTTCACCACGGTCGCGCGGATCGTGTTGTTCATCTTCGCCGGGCTGTATTCGCCAGCCGCACTGGCCGCCGCACTGGCGCTGCTGCCGGTGATGGCGCTGGGGGTGTGGGCCGGCCACCACCTGCATCTGAACCTGTCGCGGGAAACGGTGATTCGCATGATGGGGGCACTGCTGGTGCTGAGCGGCATATCGCTGATCACGCGAGCACTGGCCTGAGCGATACTGATACTAGAAAATAAAACGGGACCCGCGGGTCCCGTTTTTCATTCCTCAACCATCAAAGCACATTACACGCCGTTTTTCTTGAACCACTCGGTGGCGCGTTTCCAGCCGTCGTCCGCCTGCGCCTTGCGGTAGCTCGGACGGTAGTCGGCATGGAAGGCATGCGGCGTGTCGGGATAGAGATGGATCATCGACGGTTTGGCTTTTTCCTTCAGCGCGGCATTCATCTTATCGACGGTGTCGTTGGGGATGCCGGCGTCGGCGCCGCCGTAGAGACCCAGCACCGGCGCGTTGATCTGATCCACGAGATCGAGCGGGTGTTTCGGCGTCATGTCGGTGGCGTCACCGACCAGGCGGCCGTACCAGGCCACGCCGGCCTTCACATTTTTGTTGTGCGCGGTATACAGCCAGGTGATGCGCCCACCCCAGCAAAAACCGGTGATGCCGAGGCGTTTGCCGTCGCCGCCGTTTTTCGCCGCCCAGGCCGCTGCCGCGTCGAGGTCACTCATCACCTGCGCGTCAGGCACCTTGCTGACCACCATTGCGAAAATTTCCTTGTTGTCTTTCAGCTTCGACACATCGCCCTGGCGGAAATACATTTCCGGGGCAATGGCCAGATATCCGGCCTTGGCAAAACGCCGGCACACATCCTTGATGTGTTCATGCACACCGAAAATTTCCTGCACGACGAGAATGGTGGCCAAGGCCTTGCCGCCGGCAGGCATCGCACGATAGGCGGGAATGTCGCCGCTGCCGGTGGTGATTTTGACTTCTCCCGCGGTCAGGCCGTCGCTTTCAGTGACAATCATGGTTTGTGCCGATACCGGCTGCACGGCCAGTGCGAATCCTGCCGCCAGCGAGCCGGCGACAAATTCGCGGCGCGACACCGTGGTGCGGTTGGAAACAAGGGCGAGCAGGTCTTCACGCAGCATGTCGTTCATGGTGATCTCCTTAAATGAAAATTGGCGAGATGGAACACTAGGCTAAAGCCTGTGATCTGACAAGGCACAGCGGGCAGCCGCCCCCTATTCCCGGGGAGGTTTGCACTTGTCCATGACACCCAGGACGCAGCCCGGAATCCGGCGTCAACTTTTGTAGACTTGCGGCCGGTAGCTGTCGGGGGCGCCAGGCGGAATCGGTGGATTACGCTTCAGGTCTTCCTGGAATTCGTGAATCATGTGCCGCAAGGGTGTGCGCGCCCAGCTCGCCAGGCTGTTGACGTCCGTTTCCTCTTTCGGATCCTGGGTCAGGTTGAACAGCAGCGGCGATTCGAGATGGTTGGCGCCGGCATTGGGTTCGGGTTCCCATACCAGGTGCAGTTTCCATTCGCGCCATTTGGCGGCGCGCAGTTCGGTCTTGATGTAAAACACCAGCCCTTCGCGCGCCGATTTCGCGGTTTTTCCGGTAAAAAAATCCAGTTGGTTGATACCGTCGATCGGGCGGTCGGCGGGCAACGCTGCCCCGGTGATCTGCGCCAGCGTGGTGTAGAGATCGGTGACTTGCACGATTTCATTCGATACGCCGCCCGCCGGAATGCGTCCCGGCCAGCGCAGCATGCAGGGTGCTCGCAAGCCGCCCTCCATCGAGGTGTGATACGTGCCCTGCCACATGCCGGCCGAGCCGCGCCACGGCCGGCGGAATTCCGGGCCGTTATCGCTGGCGAAAATGAACAGCGTGTTGTCCGCAATACCGAGTTGCACCACGGTATCCAGCAGCTGTCCGACACGGTGATCCATTTCCACCATCGCATCGGCAAAATCGCCTGCACTGGTTTTGCCGGAGAAATCCATGTGCGGAATCGTCGGATAGTGCAATTGTGTCAGCGGCAAATATGCAAAAAAAGGTTTTCCGGCCTTGCACTGCCGCGCAATGAAATCCTGCGCCCGGACAACCAGATCGCTGTCGATGCGGCGACGCATCTCAAGATCGTACAACGCGACTTCGTGCGGAATTTCGCCGGCACGCGCCTCCAGCACGTACGGCAGCGGCGTGACCTTAGGGTCATAACCGGCGGAACTGGTGAACATGCTCTCGTTGGTAGTGCGCGGGATGCCGTACCACTCGTCAAAGCCACGGTCCGTCGGAAAGCGTCCCGGCCGGTCGCCGAGATGCCATTTGCCGTGGATCGCCGTCGCGTATCCCTGCTGCTTCAATAACTGAGCCAGGGTGATTTCCCACGGAATGATGCCCTGCGGCAGCCCCGCCGGTACCGACTGCAGCGCGCCGGTGCGGATCGGGTGCCGCCCGGTCATCAGCGCCGAGCGCGTCGGTACACAATCGCTTTCGACATTGAAATTGAGCAGGCGCAGGCCTTCGGCGGCCAGCGCGTCGATGCGCGGAGTCGGTGCCCCGCGCAGCATTCCGCCGCCATAACAACCCAGCTCTCCCCAACCCAGGTTGTCGGCAAGGACCAGTACTATATTGGGATGACCGGGGATGCGGCGCTCAGTCATTTCAGAGTCTCCATTGAGGTGGGATTGCGGCAATTGCGTTCATGGCGTTTCCGGCTCACTGCCCTCAAGCACCTGCCGTTCACGCCCCGGCGGCCGGTACTTGCGGCGCAGGCGAGCCAGCTGGCGGCCGAATCGCGAGTCGAGCTGCCTGCCGAAAGCCGCATGGATTTCGGCGAGGTAGACTTCGTGCAGCAGCAGGGTTTCGATCACGTAGACAATGGAATAGTCGCGCGCGAACGACGCCTTGGCAATGCCGGTAAACGACGCGATCAGCATGCCTTCGCTGTCGACCGCTGCGGTGAGCATCCGGTCCGAGGGCGGACCGTGGGGCTCACCATCGCCCTCATGCGGTATCAGCTGTATGAGTTTGTGCGGCTTCAGTCCTGGCACCGACTTCCCGAACAGGATAAGGAAAACCATCGCACCTCGACGCGCGGCGGCAGCCAGCGCGGCGGCATGAGGTTCGATCAGCGCCACCGGCCCCTTCAACCAAATATGCTCGCGGGCGCGCCCGATCATGTCTGTCAATTTGGCGCGGACCTCTTGATCACCGCGGTAGATTGAAACATAGGCGCTCTCCGCGGGCTTCATGTCGTGCCGCATCGCGCGTATTACGTCCTCGCAATGACCGGCAGTGGTGCGCTGAATCCTGCGAAAAAAATGCTCAGGATCTACCGGCACGTAGCGCACAGGATTTTCGGTGACCGGCTGGATCGCGCCCCTGGCCTCGAGATTATGCAGCGCGGCGTAGACATTGGCGCGCGGCAGACTGGCCTTATTGGCAATCTCGTATGCCGTGGCCGGTTGCGTAGCCGCGAGCGCCACATACGCACGCGCCTCGTAATCGGTGAATCCAAGTTCCCGCAGCACGACCGCCAGCGGCGGCGCAGGGCGCCGGGCAGCATTCTTGATCTTAGTGGTGGGCAGTGGCATAGTAGTTGTTAATACTACTTCTAAAGTACAGGATTAACAAAGCCTGCCGGGCTTTCCACCCCGGCGACCAACGACGACAACGATAAGCTGCTGAGAGGCAAACCCGTGAGCACACTGCACCCAATTTTGCGCCGCCTGGCGCGGATCGCACCGGCGCTGGCTGTCGCACTGTTTCTGGTCACCGAGTCCGCAATTGCACAATCATGGCCCAATCGTCCGGTACGTCTGGTCGTTCCTTACGTGCCGGGCGGCGCCACCGACCTGGTATCGCGAATTGTTGCCGAACAACTGACCGCAAAATTGGGCCAGCAGGTCGTTGTCGACAACCGGCCCGGTGCCACCGGCACGATCGCCTTCACCGGTGTGGCCGAGGCGATTGCAGACGGCTACACCTTGATTACTGCCGCGGACTCACTGACTCTGCTGCCGTCTGCCTACAAGAGCCTGAAATTCGATCCGCGTACCAGTTTTGTGCCGATTTCCCTGATGTCGACACAGCCTTTGGTGCTTGCGGTGCATGCGGCGATGCCGGCAAAAAGCGTCAAGGAATTCATCGCGCTCGCCAAAACCCGATCGCTGTCCTTCGGCACTTCGGGCACCGGTACCTCGCAGCACCTGTCGGGTGAGTTGATCAAGAACATGACGGGAATCGACATGGTGCACATCCCGTACAAGGGCGGTGGGCAGGCCATCGTCGATCTCGCCGGCGGCCAGGTGCCTGTGGCAGTCCTTGGCTCCTCAACAGTGATCCCCCAGACCAGGATCGGACGGGTACGCATACTCGCGGTAACTTCAAAAAACCGCTCGGCGGCACTGTCCGACATCCCGACGCTTGATGAGTCGGGGCTGAAGGGCTTCGATGTCTACCAGTGGACGGCGATGCTGGCGCCGGCGAAAACGCCCAAAGCGATCCTTGTCCGACTGAACAGCGAAGTCACAGCCATCATCAAGGAACCAGTCTCGCGCGACCGGCTGCAGGCGGCCGGCTTCGAGCCGCAGACCAGCACGCCGGACCATGTCGCGCAACTGATCCGCGATGGCATGGCACGCTGGGGCAAACTGATCCAGGAACTCAAGCTGGATCTGCGTTAAATAGACCCACTTTTTGTCTCTCCGACAATTCCCTATTGAGGTAGCCATGAAAGCGACAATGCGATCAACTCTGTTTCTGGGTGCTGCGTTCGCCCTGCTCGCTGGTTGCGCAACCACGCCTTTGCATCCGCCCGAAGTCGCGCCACAGGCCGCTGTCTGCCCGGATGGCACGCCGGCTGGTGCCCGCTGCCTGCGTGGCCAGGATTCTGCAAAAGCTCATTACCTGATCGTCATGCCCGCCCAATGGAGCGGCGTGCTCGTCGTACATGCGCATGGCGGGCCGGCGCTTGGCGAACCCAAGGCCTCGCGCGCCGACGAGGATATCAAGCGCTGGGCGATCACGGTGCAGCAGGGCCATGTCTGGGCGGGTTCAGTGTTTCGCCAGGGCGGTTTTGCCGTTACCACCGCGGCGGAAGACACTGATCGTGTACGTCGCATCTTCATCGACCATGTTGCCAAGCCGCGGCGCACACTGCTGCACGGGCAGTCCTGGGGAGCGATGGTCGCCACCAAGGCGGCCGAACTGTTCCCGAAATCGTGGGATGGCATGCTGCTGACCAGTGGTGTCGTCGCCGGCCCCGCCACCTACGACTTCCGACTCGACCTCCGGGTGATCTACCAGTACCTGTGCAACAACCACCCGCGGCCCGATGAAGCGCAATACCCGCTGTGGATGGGCCTGCCGGTTGATAGCAAGCTGAACAATGCCGATCTCACTGCGCGCGTGAATGACTGCCTCGGTTTGGACAAGCCGGCCGCGCAGCGTACGCCCGAGCAGGCGCGGCGCGTGCGCACCATCGTCGATGTTGTACGCATCCCCGAAAACGCGATCATCGGCCACCTGCAATGGGGCACTTTTACGCTCCGCGATGTGATCCTGCGTACCGGCGCCAGCCCTTTTGGCAACGAAAGGGTGCTCTACACGGGTGCGGACGACAGTGTGGCCCTGAATGCCGGCGTCAAGCGCTACCGCGCCGACCCTGCAGCGGCGGCCCGTTTTTCGGCAGACGTCGATTACGTTGGCCGTTTCGAGATGCCCGTGCTGGCAGCCCACGGCATCAACGACTCGACCGTCTTCGTCGAAGGCAGCGACACCCTGCGCCAGCGCATGGCGGCGACTGGAAACAGTGCGCGCCTGGTCCAGACTTTTATCGACTCGAACCAGCACAGCTACTGGGGTGATGCGATGTATCCACCTCTGTTCGATGCGCTTCTGAACTGGGTCGACAAGGGCGAGAAGCCCACACCGGCCGGCATTGCAGCGCGTTGCCGGACGCTGCGCGCCGCGACACCTTCCGACTGCCGGTTCGTCGTTGACTACGCCGTCAAGCCCCTGGCTTCGAGGATTCCGCCGCGCTGACCTGCCCGGGTGCGAGCGCACGACAGCACCTGCTGCGGAAACTGATCCGCGCGTCACGCCAGAGCAGGGTTAATCTCCGGATTATCCTTGCAAATCAGCGCTTATACCCCCATACTCCGCGCCGGCGGTTGGATGTCAGTCTACTCTTCGTGTCCGTTCGGACGATTCTCGTTCGGATGCCTCTGTTTGGTCTTCTCCATACGTCATTGATCCCGCGTCCAATTTCCGACGCGACCCATTTCCGGAGAAGCAAGCATGCCTACCATCGGTACCGTAAAATTTTTCAACGCCACCAAGGGTTTTGGTTTCATTCAGCCGCAGGACCAGTCCAAGGACGTATTCGTGCACATTTCGGCGGTAGAACGCGCCGGCATGAAAACCCTGACTGAAAACCAGCAGGTTTCTTTCGACATCGAAAAGGGCCAGGATGGCCGTTCATCCGCAATCAATCTGGCCGCCGTTTAAGCGTTTATTTTTTGATCGTTACCTCATCCGCGGGCGCGACGCCTTGTCGTCGCGCTGATTGACTAACCCTCCACAGGAAATTTGCCAATGTCAAAAGAAGATATGGTCGAATACGAGGGCGTCATCGACGAGGTGCTGCCCAATACGATGTTCCGCGTCAAGCTGGAAAACGGCCATGCCGTCACCGCCTACGCCTCGGGCAAAATCCGCAAACACCGCATCCGCATTCTTGCCGGCGACCGCGTCACCATCGAGATCTCGCCCTACGATCTCAACAAGGGTCGCATCAGCTTCCGCCACAAGGATGAACGCGCCGGCCCGCCGGGCGCAGCACGTCCCGCTTACGTCAAGCGGCGTTAGGGTCTGTTGACAGGCCCTGATCACGGCCCTCTTCAGGGCCGTTTTTTTCGCGCTGTCATTGCCGGAATGGCACCCGGCAACGGCAATGCCGTCTTGTATTTGACCTGCTTCAGCGCAAAACTGGATTTCAGATTGCCGACACCGGGAATCTTCGCCAGAAAATCGACGATGAAACGCTCCAGCGCCTGCACGTCGGCCACCATCACCCGCAGCATGTAATCCGAATCACCGGTCATCAGGTAACACTCCATGACCTCGGGCCGCTCGGCAATCGCACGTTCGAAAATCTCCAACGCCTTTTCCACCTGCCGCTCCAGCCGCACCTGGATGAACACCGACACCGTCAGTCCCAGCGCCAGCGCGTCGAGCAGCGTCACATAACGACTGATCAGCCCGCCCTCCTCCAGCCGCCGCACCCGCGCCAGGCACGGCGACGGCGACAGGTTCACCGCGCGCGCCAGTTCCACGTTGGACAGCCGCGCATCCTGCTGCAGCCGGGCGAGGATATTCCAGTCTGTTGCATCCAGCTCGATTGCGCTTTGCTGCGTTTTCGACATTTTATGCTGCTTTATATTAAATATCCGGCATTATATGCTTATATTATGTTCAAAAACAATAACATACGAAACCCTGTTCCGCAGCCTTGCGCGTAACATCCCGTTCATGCGCGTAAGCCTGCGCGCGGAGGAAGCCCGATGACCGATTTATCCGCTAATTCGTCCGAATTTGCCGCCGCCTTCTGGCGCGTGATGCCCGCCGACCCCGACCCGACAGAGACCCGCGAATGGCTGGACGCCTTCAATTCGCTGATCGAATCCGGCGGGCGCGAACGCGCCACCTACCTGCTGCGCAAACTGCTCGATGAGGCACGCGCAAAACGGGTGCCGATGCCGCCGGTGCTGAACACGCCGTACTGCAACAGTATCGACCTCGCCGAACAGCCGCAATTTCCCGGCAATCTTGATGTGGAAACGCGCATCTCAGCCTTGGTGCGCTGGAATGCGCTGGCAATGGTCGTGCGCGCCAATCGCGGCGCCGCCGAACTCGGTGGCCATATCGCGACTTACGCCTCGATCGCCGATTTGTTCGAAGTTGGCTTCAATCATTTTTTCCGTGCCGGACAAAATGGTGATGCGGTATTTTTCCAGCCCCATGCCTCGCCCGGGATTTACGCCCGCGCCTGGCTCGAAGGTCGCTTGAGCGAAGACCAGTTGAACAACTACCGCCGCGAAACCGGCGGACCAGGCACGGGGCTGTCGTCCTATTGCCACCCCTACCTGATGCCGGATTTCTGGCAATTCCCCAATGCATCGATGGGTCTGGGTCCCGTCAACGCGATTTACCAGGCGCGTTTCATGCGTTACCTGGAACACCGCGGCATCCAGAAGACCGCGGAGCGCAAGGTATGGGCCTTCGTCGGCGACGGCGAGATGGACGAACCGGAATCACTGGCGGGTCTTTCGCTGGCCGCGCGCGAGGGCCTCGACAACCTGATCTTTGTCGTCAACTGCAACCTGCAGCGGCTCGACGGTCCGGTGCGCGGCAACGGTTCGCTGATCCAGGAACTCGAAGGCCTGTTCTCAGGCGCTGGCTGGCATGTCACCAAACTGTTGTGGGGCTCGGAATGGGATCCTCTGTTCGCGCGCGATACGGAACACGTGATCCTCAAGCGCCTGCATGAAACCGTCGATGGCGAATTCCAGAAATACGCCGCCACCGACGGCCGTTTCAACCGTGAGCAATTTTTCAACAAGGATCCGGAGCTGCAGGCGCTGGTATCGCATTTATCCGATGACGACATCGACCGTCTGCGCCGGGGCGGCCACGACCCGGTAAAAATTCATGCCGCCTATCAATCGGCCATCAACCATCGCGGCCGGCCGACGGTGATCCTCGCGCAGACCAAGAAGGGTTATGGCATGGGCCACTGGGGGCAGGGCAAGATGGGCGCGCACCAGCAGAAAAAAATGGAGGACGATGCGCTGCTCGCCTTCCGCGACCGGTTTGCGTTGCCGATTCCCGACGCCGACGTCAAAGCACTGAAATTCTGGAAACCCGCAGACGACAGTCCGGAAATGCGTTACCTGCACACGCGCCGCGCAGCGCTCGGCGGCTACCTGCCGGCACGGGTGACCACGGCACCGAAACTCGCAGTGTCGGCGCCCGAAGCCTATGCGCGCATCACCGAAGGCTCCGGCGGGCGCGAAGAATCAACGACCATGAGTTTCGTCAAAATGCTGGCGCTGATGCTGAAGGACCCGGCCATCGGCAAACACATCGTGCCCATCGTCGCCGACGAGGCGCGCACCTTCGGCATGCAGTCGCTGTTCCGTCAGGTGGCGATTTATTCACCCTTTGGCCAGCTCTATGAACCCGAGGATCGCGACGAGCTGCTCTATTACAAAGAAGCCCAGGACGGGCAGATTCTCGAAGAAGGCATCAACGAGGCGGGCGCGCTGTCGTCATGGATCGCCGCAGCCACCAGTTACAGCGTACACGGCACACCGATGCTGCCGTTTTACATTTTTTATTCGATGTTCGGCTTCCAGCGCGTCGGCGACCTGATCTGGCAGGCGGGTGATTGCAGATCCAGGGGTTTCCTCATCGGCGCCACCGCCGGCCGCACCACCTTGTCCGGCGAAGGTCTGCAGCACCAGGACGGCTCATCTCACCTGATCGCCTCCACCGTGCCCAACTGCCGCGCCTGGGATCCCGCCTACGGTTATGAGCTGGCGACCATCATCCAGGACGGTGCGCGGCGGATGCTGGAGGCGCAGGAAGACGTTTTTTATTACATCACGGTGATGAACGAAAACTACGTGCAGCCGGCGCTGCCCGATCCCTCATCCCCAACCCTTCTCCCGAGGGGAGAAGGGTGCTCGAATCTCCCCTCTCCCTCTGGGAGAGGGGGCGGGGGTGAGGGAAAGAAAGCGAAACAGACTATTCGCACCAATACGCGGCAACAATGTATCGAAGGCATTCTGAAGGGCATGTACCTGCTGCAGCAGAAAGACCAGGCACAGGTGCAACTGCTGGGCAGCGGCACCATCCTGCGCGAGGCGATTGCCGCAGCGGATTTGCTGCAGAACGATTTCGACATTGCCGCCAATGTCTGGAGCGTCACCAGCTGGAGCGAACTGCGCCGTGACGGCATGGCCTGCGCGCGCCACCACCGCCTGAATCCGGCAGCGGTGCCGCGCCTGTCGCATGTCGAGAGTTTGCTGGCCAAACATACCGGCCCGGTGATTGCCGCATCCGATCATGTCACCGCCGTACCCGACCTGATCCGTGCTTACGTGCCGCAACGATATGTCGCGCTGGGCACCGACGGTTACGGCCGCAGCGACAGCCGTGAAAACCTGCGGCGGTTTTTTGAAATGGACCGCCACCACATCGCGGTCGCTGCGCTGGCCGCGCTGTCGGATGAAAACAAAATCAACAAGGAAGTAGTTGCCGAGGCGATCCGGCGTTATGACATCGCCGGTGACATCACACCACCGTGGGAACGCTGAACGCGATGGCAGAGGTTAATTAAGTTATTGTTTTTATTTATATTTTTACATAATCGCGATTACGCTTAGAAACCAAGGGGTGGACAGCAAGGCGTCAGCGGGATCAGATCAATGGTTAAGAAAGAAATCCACTCCGACAACCATGCCCCTGATCCATTTATGCGTGTATTTGCATATAAATGCGTAATTCAGCATACTTCGCCAATATGAAAGCAGTCATCTGGCTGGGCAGCAGCAAGGCGGATTTAAAATCGTTTCCCGCTGCCGTCGTGGATGACATGGGGCATCAGTTGTTCCTGGTGCAATGCGGGCTCGAACCTGACGACTGGAAGCCGATGGCATCCGTCGGCAATGGTGTGAAGGAAATTCGCGTGAAAGATATTGCCGGCATCTTTCGCACGGTTTATCTGGCGACCCGGCCGGAGGCCATCTATGTGCTCCATTGTTTTCAGAAAAAAACGCAGCAAACTGCTCCGCGCGATATCGATTTGGCCCGGAAACGATTGAAAAACGTGTTGAGGTGAAAATCATGGCAAAAAAGAAAGTGCGCAGTGTGTTTCACGATCTGTACCCGGCAGATCAGGCGGCCGAGATGGAAATGCGATCCCTGTTGCTGCAAGGACTGAGTCAATGGCTCGCGGATTCCGGAATGACCCAAACCGAGGCCGCCAAAGTACTCGGTGTCACGCAGGCACGGATATCGGATCTGAAACGCGGCAAAATCAGTCTGTTCAGTCTTGACCTGCTGGTGCGCTTGGCGTCGCGGGCGGGGTTGCAGCCACAATTGCAATTGGCTGCCTGAATACTGCGAACACCAGCTATTCAAACGGTAGGGAGAGTGCGTGCAGTATTTAACTTGCCCGCCTGCTTTTCGGGAAAAGCAAGCGACCCCGATTCCGGCAATTTGCAGAAAGAAATCCGCCCCGGAACCTTTGATCTATTCTAAGCTAAAATCAGCTTTGATCCAGTTTATGAGACAAAAAATGCAAGCTGTTTTCTTCTTCATCCCTTCCTCAAAGTTTGCAGATATGGCTGCGGATTTTATCCGATGTATTACGACGACGCTCAAGATAAACCGAAAATATTTCAAGAAAACGTTGCTATATACAATCGAACACGCCGCTATACCGAACAGCATAGAGGTAGACTAAATTATCAGACTCCCATCACGCTATCGGTCCTATTTACACTTTATGAGAGTAATGTCTTGGGTGCACTATCTGGGCACGGAGCATTTTGAGACGGATACCGTTTTTCTAGATGCCGATATTGTGCTCAATCGTCAAATTGACGAGGTTTTCGATAATGATTTTGCACTAGCTTTTGCTAGCGTCCCATCCCCAAAGACCTACAGCCGCATAAATACGGGAGTTATATTCGCGAAGAAGGCTGAGCAGAAGGTCGCGCATATGCATGCACAGAAACTTCTGCTCATCGCTGAAGACTTACGGCTTGTTAAAGAGCCCCGGTTTCCACAATTTCAATCTGCGGGAGTATGGGGCGTGGATGAGATGTGCGTTAACGTCTATCTGAATGAGCTAGCAAGAGCAAAAAATTCCACATTGCCCGAGGTTGCTGAGAGCATTAAGTTTGAGGAATTTCGTAGTTTTGACGACGGCATAAGCTTATTTGGCCCAAGGTTTAATGCTGACTATAGATACCTTGAAGAATCAGAGTGGACTAAACCTTCTGTATTGCATTTTCCGGGCCAACCGAAACCGAAACTATTCGAGTATTGTAAAAATCTCCAATAGATTTAAATATTCGCATTTCGCGGCGAATGTTTGCAAAAGCGCAATCTCGCTCAGATTTCAGCCAAATAAGCCTAGAGTCTGTTATGCATTTGAGATAAGCGGAATGATGCGATGTGGACTTCCCGGACTATTACGGTCACCTTTAAACCCGTTTCGACACTGCTTCAAACACCCCACGGACACGCCCAGCAACAGGCCGGACTGCGATTACGACAACCCCGTAAGTTCGCGAGCCTCGATTGCCGTTGACAAAACCACCTGAGTCTTGCCGACTTTCATTTGCTGCACGGACTCAAGCAATTCGGCGGCAAGGTCACGTTTGGCCTCATAGGGCCGCAGCTTTGCATTGGTGAGTGGTTTAGTTTTCGAGGGCACGGCGAATCCCCTTTGGCTTGTTGCCGGAGAAAATTAATTTCCGAAACTTCTTTAAAAAATCAACCCTGAAGCCTATACCGCCTTCGCCCGCAGTTGCGATGAAGGCCGTTTTTTCCCTGCCTTGAACAATCCCTTGCGCGAGAGTGGTTGCGCGGCGGCAAACGCGGCGCGCACTGCTGCGGGTTGTTTTGATGCAACCAGGAGCAAGGCACGGGCTGGGCCTTGTGGCTCCCGTCGATCCTGCTCCCAGTTCCTCAGTGTGCCGATGCTCACACCCATGAACCCAGCAAATTCCGGTTGCGAGAGTCCGAGTTCTTTGCGAATTGCCGGCACGTCTGCCGCCTTCGGCATTTCTATCGTATGGATTTTGAGCTTCAGTTCGCCGCGTTTCCACGCTTTGATTTCTTCCAGCCCGCGGATGATTTCCTGACCAATATTGCGTTTACTCATTTCAGCTCCTCGATCAGTTTCACGACCTGTTTAAGCTCTGCCGCACTCAAATCCGCCTTGTCGCCCTTGCCATAGAGGGTGAGCAGGAATATCTGGTCATCACTTCTCATCCAGTAATAAATAATCCGCAGACCGCCGGATTTACCCTTGCCCCCTGCCGCCCAGCGCACTTTACGGACGCCGCCCGAACGTTGGATGATGGCGCCGGCGTCGGGCCGTTCAATGAGGTAACTCTGCAGGTTGCGATAGCCCTCATCGCTCAGATAGTCCGGCAAGGCCCTGCTGAAAATGCTGGTTTCCACGAAGACCATGCGCAAATATACGCCAATGACTTACTGTCAGTCAATGGCGTATATCCGCATTGGGATCACACCGGAAATTCCGGCTTTTCCAGCTACACCTGTAAAAATCAGGCGCGGCGCCGGCGCGGCGCGGATTTCGCCGCCTTACGCGGCGTTTTGTGTGCGCGGCGCAAGGCAGGCTTCGCCGCAGGTTGTGCAGGCATGTGCAGGATGCCGTCAAGAAATACATCAATGACCAGTCCGGCGTCGCTTTCCGGCGGCATGTGTTCGGGATCCTTCGCCCAGTTGCTGATCAGGCCGTCAACCAGTGCATGCAGGCCGAGCGCCGTGCGCCGCGCATCGAGAGCCTTGGGCAACTGCCCCAATTTCTGTGCCCGCGCCAGCCCCTGCTCCAGCCGGGACAGGCAGCCCGCCTGCATTTTGCTGAAGCGCTTGCGCACCGGCTCCATTTCATCGACGTATTCGCATTTGTGGAACACGATATGAAAAACCCGCCGCGCCTGCACATCACCGGAGGTGCGTTGCAGAATCCCGGTCAGCATCGCGCGCACGCTGGCCAGCGGATTGGCTTCCAGCGCAGGATTGATCTGGCACGGCGCGTCTTCCATCGGCATGGTCACGCGCGCCACCATTTCACAAAACAGGTCGGCCTTGTCCTTGAAATGCCAATAGATTGCACCACGGGTCACCGATGCCGCCTCGGCAATATCCGCAAGCGAAGTGCGTGACACGCCACGCTTGCTGAATACCCGCTCCGCCGCGTCAAGAATCTGGTTGCGGGTTTCCACCGCCTCGTCTTTGGTGCGTCGAGCCACAGTCCTCCAATAGTTCCAGAAATACGTCTCTGCTGGTGCTGGACGTTGTCATAAAACTGTACTTTACATACATTCATGGTTGTATGTAAACTGTTTCCATCAAGTATTTTATACAGGCACCTGCCGCCGGCTCAACCGGCCGGCCATCCTCAGGGAACAACAACATGATCGTCCATCAGCCACCTTATTTGCCTCCTGCTCTGCAACGCGCAGCTATTGCAACGTCACTGCTGCTTGCCGGCTTGATTTCCGGCTGCGGGCCTGCCGGTGGACCGCCGGCTTTTCCGCCGGCCCCCGTCTCCGTCATCACCACCGAGACCCGCGATGTGCCGATCGCGCTGGAGTACACCGCGCAGACTGCCGGTTACCGCGAAGTCGAGGTGCGCGCCCGGGTCAGCGGCATCCTGCTCAAACGCAATTACCGCGAAGGCAGCACGGTGCGTCAGGATGAATCGCTGTTCAGCATCGACCCCGCCACATTCCAGCTCGCCCAGAGGCGCGCCCAGGCCGACCTCGGGGTCGCTGAAGCCCAGTTGCAGCAGGCGCAGCGCGAACTGGCCCGGCTGAAACCCGTCTATGAAGCCAAAGCGGTCAGCCAGAAAGAGCTCGATGACGCCACGTCCAGCGAACGTATTGCCGCAGCACAGGTTGAAAGCGTGCGGGCGCGGCTGAACGAAGCAAAACTCAATCTGGAATGGACCCGCGTTGAATCCCCGATCACCGGTGTTGCCAGCCGTGCCGCAGTCTCTGAAGGCACCCTGGTCTCCGGCGCCAGCGTGCTGCTGACCACGGTCACCCAGACCGACCCGATGTATGTGATTTTCGGTGTCTCTGATCGTGATCACCTTGCGCTGCGACGTGACGTCGAAGCCGGGCGCATCAAGTTGCCTGCCGACGGCAAACTCAAAGCGACGCTGAAGCTGGGTGACGGCCAGGACTATGCGCGTGGCGGGGCGGTCAATTTCAGCGACGTACGGGTCAACACCCAGACCGGCACCAGCGAATCGCGCGCCGAATTCCCCAACCCCGGCAATCAGTTGCGTGCCGGCGAGTTCGTGCGCATCGTGCTCTCCGGCGCCACCCGTCCGGCGGCGATCGTCATCCCGCAGCGCGCGGTACTCGAAGGCCCCACCGGAAAATTCGTCTACGTGGTCAATGCCGAGTCGAAAGCCGAACCGCGCCCGGTCGATGTCGGCACCTGGGTCACTGACGGCTGGGTGATCAACGCCGGCCTCAAACCCGGTGAACGTGTCATCGTCGACGGTGTACTTAAAATCGGTCCTGGCGCCCCGGTCAACGTGACCGAGCCCGCAGCAGCGGCGGCGAACGGCAAAAAACCAGCAGACCAGCCCAAAGAAAAACCCCCGGCCAAAGCGGCCGTGAAATCCTGAACCAGGCGGAACGACAACCATGTCACGTTTCTTCATAGACCGCCCGATTTTCGCCGTGGTGGTATCGATTTTCATCGTACTCGCCGGCCTTGCTGCGATACGTGTGCTGCCGATTGCGCAATACCCGGAAATCGCCCCGCCGGTGGTCACCGTGCGCGCAGTCTATCCGGGCGCCTCGGCTCAGGTGATCGAGCAGACCGTCGCAGCACCGCTGGAAAACCAGATCACCGGCGTCGAGAACATGCTCTACATGAGCTCGAACTCGACCTCCAACGGCGTGCTGGAAATCCAGGTCACCTTCGACATCGGCACCGACGTCGACAAAGCCGCGCTCAACGTCAACAACCGTGTCAAGCAGGCCGAACCGCGGTTGCCTTTGGAAGTTCGGCGCCAGGGCGTCAGCGTCGAGAAAGGCTCGTCGTCGTTCCTGCAGGTGATCGCGTTCAGTTCACCCGACGGCAGCCGCGACGACCTGTTTATCTCGAACTACGTCACGCTGAACGTACTCGACGCGCTGAAACGCATACCCGGCACCACCAATGTGCAGATTTTTGGCGCCAAGGATTACGCCATGCGCATCTGGACGCGTCCCGACCGTCTGGCGCAATTGAAGCTCACACCGTCGGACCTGACGCGCGCGCTGAATGAACAGAACGCGCAGTTTGCCGCCGGCAAGATTGGTCAGTCGCCGACCGGCGGTCCGCAGGAGCTGGTCTACACCATCACCACCAAAGGCCGGCTGTCGGAGCCCGCGGAGTTCGAAAACATCGTCGTCCGCGCCAATCCCGACGGCACGCTGCTCAGACTGAAGGACGTTGCGCGCGTCGAACTGGGCTCTAAAGATTACGACTTCATCGGCCGCGTCAATGGAAAATCAGCCACGCTGGTTGGTATTTTCCTGCAGCCCAACGCCAACGCATTGGCCACTGCGGATAGCGTCAAGGCAGCCATGGCGCCACTGGTTCAGGCTTATCCGCCGGGCTTCACCCACAACGTGGTGTACGACACCACGCGTTTTGTTCAGGTCTCCATACGCGAGGTGGTGTACACCCTGCTCGAAGCCATGGCGCTGGTGTTTCTGGTGGTGTTTCTGTTCCTGCAGAACTGGCGCGCAACCCTGATTCCGTTCGCCGCGGTACCGGTATCGCTGATCGGCACCTTTGCCGGGCTGCTGCTGCTCGGCTATTCGATCAACACCCTGACACTCTTTGGCATGGTGCTCGCCATTGGTATTGTCGTTGACGATGCGATCGTGGTGCTGGAAAACGTCGAACGCATCATGCACGAAGAGCACCTCGAGGCACGCGAGGCTGCGATCAAAGCCATGAAGGAGGTCACCAGTCCGATCATCGCCATCGTGTTGACGCTGTGCGCGGTGTTCGTGCCGATCGCCTTCCTCGGCGGCCTCACAGGCGAACTTTACCGCCAGTTCGCGGTAACGATATCGATTGCCGTGGTGATCTCGGGCATTGTCGCGCTGACGCTGACCCCCTCCCTCTGTGTGCTGATCCTGAAACGCCAGCACGGAAATCCCGGCCGGTTCTTCACTTGGTTCAACAATTGGTTCACCCGCATGACGGGGCGTTATGTCGATGGTGTGACCTGGATGCTGCGCCGCGGCCTGATTGCCCTGCTGCTGTTTGTCGGCATGGTCGCGCTGACCTTCGGTCTCTGGCGTGCCACGCCGGGATCACTGGTGCCCGACGAAGATCAGGGCTATTACATTGCGGCCGTATTCCTGCCGGATGGCGCAACCCTCCAACGCACCGACAAGGTGGTCAACGAAGTGGTCGAGATCATCAAGTCGAACCCCGCCAACGAAACGGCGATCGCCTTCACCGGCCTGGATTTCCTCGGCGGTGGTTTCCGCAACAGCGCGGCAACCATCTTCGTCACCCAGAAACACTGGGACGAGCGCACAGTTTCGACCGGCCAACTGGTCGGCGAATTTTTCATGAAAACCGCTCATATCAAGGAAGGCCTGGCACTGGCCTTCGGTCCGCCACCAATTTTCGGCCTGGGGAATGCCGGGGGCTTCGAGTTCTACATCCAGAACCGCGGCGAAGGCGGCGCGCAAAAACTTTCCGAAGCCACGCAACAGCTGTTGGCCGCAGTCGCCAAGGATCCGATGTTCGGGCAGGTCAATACCCTGTGGCGTGCCAACGTGCCGCAACTCTTTGTCGAAACCGACCGCGAAAAAGCGAAAACACTGGGTGTGCCGATCGACGAACTCTACAACACGCTCGCCTCGACGCTGGGCACGGCCTACGTCAACGACTTCAACAAATTCGGCCGTACCTGGCAGGTGCTGATGTCGGCGGAACCGGGCTACCGCAAACGCCCCGACGATGTCGGCGCGGTGTACGTGCGCTCGGAACGCGGCGCGATGGTGCCGCTGTCAGCACTGGCCAAGGTGAACTATTCCTCGGGGCCGGATTCGCTGGATCGTTTCAACAACCTGCCCGCGGTGAAAATCTTCGGTTCAGCCAAACCCGGTTTCAGCTCGGGCGAGGCTATTGCCGGTATGGAACGAATCGCGAAGGCGACGCTGCCCGCGGATTTCACATTTGACTGGGGCGGATCTTCATTCCAGGAGAAACGTTCGGGCGGCACCTCGCTGATTGCACTGGGATTGGCGGCGCTGATGGTGTTCCTGATCCTTGCCGCGCAATACGACCGCTGGTCGCTGCCACTGGCTGTGATGCTGGCGCTGCCCTTCGGCACCTTCGGCGCGCTGGCGGCGATTTTCATCAACAACCTGCTGCCGATGCCCTATTACCTGGCATCGGGAATTCCATGGCTGCAGGGCCTGCTGTCACCGCTGGCCGGTATTGCGCGGCTCAGCAATGATGTCTATTTCCAGATCGGCTTGGTCACGCTGCTCGGTCTGGCCGCGAAAAACGCGATCCTGATCGTCGAGTTTGCGGTGATGAAAAAGCACGAAGGCCTGTCCACTTCGGCAGCCGCGATCGAAGCAGCACGCCTGCGTTTCCGCCCGATTCTGATGACTTCGCTCGCCTTCATTCTCGGCGTGGTGCCACTGGTCATCTCCAGCGGTGCCGGTGCCGGCGCGCGCCATTCCGCCGGCACGGGGGTCATGGGCGGCATGCTGGCGGCGACCTTCCTCGCGATTTTCTTCATCCCGTGGTTCTACAAATTGATCAGTGATCGCAAACTGTCGGACAGTCGCTCCACAGCAGAAATCGAGAGCGAAGTAGCGCACCATCGCGAACAGGCGTTGCGCTCGGTGCGCACGCCACGCCATGCACCGCCGAGCAAGGGGGCTGGTGATGAATAATAAGCCGTTGATTTACATGCTGTTTGTATCGACAGTTCTCGGCGGCTGCACGCTAGGCCAGCCCTACGAGCAACCGGCGGCTGAACTGCCCGACACCTGGCGCGCGGCGCCCGCGCAGGGTCAGACCATTGCCGCCGAACGCTGGTGGATGCTCTACAACGACGCGACGCTTGATCGCCTGATTGCAGAAGCGCTGGAACACAATCAGGATCTGGCGCTGGCGACCGCACGCCTTGACGAAGCGCGGGCACAGGCACGAGTTGCCTATGCCGAGCCGGCGCCGTCGGTCGATGCCGCATTCCAGCGCGACCGTTCGCGGCGATCCGACAGCACTTCGACGCGGTTTCCGGGTTCCCTGGAAAACAACAATTACCGGGCGCAACTGAATGTTGCCTACGAACTCGATCTGTGGGGCCGTCTGCGCGGCAGTGCAAAAGCGGCACAAGCCGAATTGCTTGCAACGACGGCTGCGCGCGAAACGGTGCGCATCGCGCTGACCTCCGAGGTGGTGCAATCCTATTACGCGCTGGTCGGATTCGACGCGCAGATCGCAGCCACGCGAAAATCTCTGGCCCTGCGCCAGGACAACCTGCGCCTGCAGCGTATCCGCGCCGACGCCGGACTGATCAACGATTTCGCACTGCGCCAGCTCGAAGCCGAAGTGGCGGCGGCACAGGCCCAGCTGCCGGCGCTCGAACGCCGCCGCACCGGCGAGGAACTCGCTCTGGGCGTGCTGCTCGGGCGCAGCCCGCGCGCGCTGATCAATGAATCAGTGGCGCGGGATACTGAACGCGGCACGCTGGCAACACCGGTGATTCCTGCCGACCTGCCTTCGGCGCTGCTGTTGCGCCGGCCAGACGTCGCAGCCGCGGAACAGCGGCTGATCGCCGCCAACGCCCGCATCGGCGTCGCCCGCGCATCGCTCTTTCCGCGAATCGGACTCAGCGGATTTTTGGGCAGCGAAAGCGCCGCACTGACAGATCTGTTTACGGCACCGGCTCGCATCTGGAGCCTGGGGTTTGCGCTGGCACAGCCGATTTTCCAGGGCGGCCAGCTGTTCGGCGAAATCGAAGCGGTGCAGGCACGCGAACGGCAGGCGCTGGCGCAATACCAGAAAACCCTGCAGACGGCGTTTCGCGAAACACATGAGGCACTGGTGGCGCAGACCAAGGCACGGGAGGTGTTCGATGCCGAAAACGCACGCGCCACCGCCCTCGGCGATTCGCTGCGGCTCGCACGTATCCGCTACGACAACGGTCTGACCAGTCAGCTCGAAGTGCTGGATGCCGAGCGCAATCTGCTCAGTGCCGAACTCAATCGCGCCGATGCGCTGCGCGCACAGCGCGCCGCCATTGCCGATGTGGTCAAGGCGCTGGGTGGCGGATGGACGGGACTGCAGCTATGAATGAGGGCTCGGATTTAGGATTTAGGATTTAGGATTGAGGATTGAGGATTGAGGATTGAGCGGAACGTCAAAACCAGCGGAGGGGTTCACTCCTCAATCCTCGCTCCTCAATCCCCAATCCTCATTGCGCTTTCATCCCTACGTCCTTGACCAATTTGACGTAACGGTCGTATTCGGACTTCATCAGCTTGTCGTAAGCCTCCGGTCCGGAACCCACCGCTGCTTCCGCGCCCTGCTTCTCGAACGCCTCCCTGATCCGCGGCTGAGCGATGATTTTTTGCACGTCTGCGGCCAGTTGCGCGACGATTTTTTTCGGCACACCTGCCGGTCCGACGATGCCGAACCAGCCGGTGGATTGCGCCGCCGGCAGGCCCTCTTCGACGATCGACGGGATGTTCGGAAACGCCGGATTGCGCTTTACCGACGTCACCGCCAGCGGCCGCAGCCTGCCGTCGCGCACCATCGGTGACAACGTCGGCACCGTGAACACCAGGTAATGCACGCGCCCGGCAATCGTTTCGGCGAATACATCCGGCACCACCTTGAACGGGATATGCACCGTGCGCACACCTGCGGCCTGGTTGAAAATTTCCCCGGCGATATGCGCCAGTGTACCGGTGCCCAATGAGGCGTAGTTGTACTTTGCCGGATCCTTCTGCAGCAAGGCCACCAGCTCCCTGACATTTTTCGCCGGCAGGTTGGGCGTCACTGCAAGAATGTTCGGTATCGATGCGACTTCGGTGACCATCGTGAAATCGCGAATCGGATGATACGGCGGATTTTTCTGCAGCAGCGCGGCGACGGTATGCGGCGGCGCGACCATCGCGTAGGTATAACCATCACCCGTCGCCTTGGACAGTATGCTGCTGCCGATCAGCCCGCCGGCACCGGGACGGTTATCAACAACGACCTGCTGGCCATACAGTTCCGTCAGCGGCACGCTCAGCGTACGGGAGAGGAAGTCACTGGCTGATCCCGGCGGCAGCGGCACGATCATGCGGATCGGGCGTTCGGGAAATTTCTGGGCTGCGGCCACGCCAACAAACAGTAACGCCAGGATGGCAGCCAGCCTCGATAATGATTTCATGCGCTTCTCCTCCCTTGCCAGTCGGGCTTGTGCTTTTTTGTGCATGAACCCTTATGATTATTCTACGGAGCGGTTGCGCAATGCATTGACTGCGCAGCGCCATGGTAAGCGGCAGGGATTGTTTGCACAATGCGAACAGCAACACATTGCAGGCCCGTGCAAGGCAGGCTAGAGTGAACAAGAGTACAGCACTAAGCATGCGTAAAAAAATAGCAATAAAATCAAATACTTAAGATAATTATCATCCTGTTAGCTCACCGGAGACCCTGATGAAGATCGATCGCATTCACCACCTCAACATCCGCTGCACGCCCGGCGATCTCCCCGTGATCGAAAAGTTTTACGGCGAAGTCATCGGTCTGCATAAAGGTCCGCGGCCTAATTTTCCCAACCCCGGCATCTGGCTTTACCTCGACAATCATCCGCTGGTGCATGTCAGCGCGCGCTGCGTCGAAGGTTTTCTGCAGGAAAAACACCACAGCAGCGTCGACCACATCGCCTTCGATAGCCACGGCGCCAGGGAATTCCAGGCCAAGCTGGACGGCATGAACATCAAATACGAACAGCAGAATGTGCCGAACGCCGGCTACCAGATTTTCATGCGCGATCCGGTGGGCACCATGCTCGAATTCAATTTTCCCAACAGCGAAGCGCCGGACGTCATCGCTTCAGGCACGCTCGCCCCGCGTCAGACGGCAACTGCCGCCTGAATCCGGCCCCGGTCCGCCTTCAACTGGCGGGCCGTCCCCAGCTCCCACTGTAAAAACGCTCGGCCACCGGCTTGCGCCCGCGGGCTTTGAGTTCCTTCTGCCGCGTTTCTTCGTCGGCTATGGTTTCCGGCGCCGCCTGATAACCCACGGCAATCATCGCCATCGGCATGAAATCGTCGGGGACCGCAAACGCCGTGCGCGATTTGGCAATATCAAAACCGCCCATCTGGTGCGCAACCAGTCCCTGGGCCACAGCCTCAAGCGACAACGACAATGCGGCCATGCCGGTGTCGTACTGCGCCCAGCGGTTGGCCTGTCCGTTGTTCTCGAACGTCGACGCAGCACAGGTCATAAACAACAACGGCACGTTTTTGCACCACTTGCGGTTGTTCTCCGACAGGCAGTCGAAGGCCCGCTGCCACCCCGCTGCGTCATCGGCACGGTTCCACACCAGGAAGCGCCACGGTTCGGCGCCGAAACACGACGGTGCCCAGCGCGCTGCTTCAACCAAGGCGGCGACTTGCGCCGGCGTCAAGCCCCGCTGCGCATCAAATGCGCGCGGGCTCCAGCGTCGCGCAGCGAGATCGTTAATGGGTACACTGGTGATGGCTTTGCGGTCCTGCATGGTGATCTCCGGTAGTTGAATGACTGCTGTTCAGAGGGCTTCATCGCCGGCATGGTCCGCGGCGTTGACGGCAACCCAGTGCGTGACCGGCGGCGACCCGTCACCACGATGAAAAGCGCGGAGCCGCGTCACCACCGCGGTATCTTCGGCGGTGCCGCGGTGATGCTGGCGCAGGTGCTCGGCCCAGGACTCGACGACAAAGGTTTCAACATAGCGCCCGGGCACGGCTGCGTCCTCGAACAATCCCCAGGACAGTGCGCCGTCGCGGCGGCGGATGCGCTGCATGGCCTGCGCAGCCGCGATGAAATCCGCAGCGTCTGCCGGTGTGATCAGGTATTCAACATGCACGGCCACCGGACCGCGCTCGGGTGCAATTTCCGTATGGTGCTGCGGATGCGGCTGCAACAAGTTTGCCGGTTCGGTGCGTGACAGCCCGTCCTCGCTGCCCAGCGACAGCCGCCAGGTGGCAAACATCGCAAGCACTCCGCCCGCCGCCGCCAGCAGCAGTGCCAGCGGCACGCCCCAGCGTGCCGCCACTGCCCCCCACATCACTGCACCGCCGGTCATGCCTGCGGCGTAAACCATCAAATAGGCCGACAGCGCGCGGGCCCGTACCCATTGCGGCACGGCAGTCTGCGCGCTGACATGCAACGTCGACAACACCGCCAGCCAGGCGGCGCCGCCGGCAAACATCGCCGGCAGCAACAAGGCCATGCTGCCCGCCAGCGCGATGCCCACCGTCGCCGCCGCGTATAACACTGTGGCACCCCGTACCAGCACATCCCGCGCAAAACGCCGCCGCAACCGCGGCATCACCATTGCGGCGCTGACCGCGCCGACTCCGATACCGGCGAGCAGCAAGCCGTAGCTATTTGCACCACCTCCGGTCTCGCGCGCAACCAGCGGCAGCAACGCCCAGGTGGCCGTCGCAAACAGAAAAAACGCCGCCGCCCGCGCCATCACGAATTGCAGCGCGACTGCTTCGCGCACATAACGCACTCCGGCGCGCATCGCACCGAAAAACCGCTCCGCCGGCAAGGTGCTCGGCCGGGTCTCGCGCTGCCAGCGCGCCAGCACAAAGATGACTACGACAAACGACAGCGCGTTGAGCAGGAATGCCGCCTGCGGGCCGGCAGCGGCAACGAGCACACCGGCCAGCGCCGGCCCCACGGCGCGCGCAAGGTTGATACCCAGACTGTTCAGCGCAATCGCTGCCGGCAATTGCGCCCGCGGTACCAGCTCCGGCACGGTTGCCGCCCATGCCGGCGTGTTCAGCGCGGCGCCGCAGGCCAGTGCAAAGGTGAACGCGAGCAATGCCCAGGCATTGATCCAGCCCAGCGCGGTGACCACCGCCAGCAGCACCGCAACCAGCAGCATCCACAGTTGCGTAAAAATCAGGTAACGCCGGCGGTCGACAATGTCAGCCAGTGCGCCGCCCGGCAATGCCAGCAGGAATATCGGCAGCGCAGCGGCGGCCTGCACCAGCGACACCATCACCGGATGCGGATCGAGGGTGACCATCAGCCAGCCGGCGCCGACCTCATGGATCCAGGTGCCGATGTTGGAAATGACCGTGGCAATCCACAATGCACGGAACAGCGGCTGGCGCAGCGGCGTCCAGGCGGAAGGTGGCGATCCGGGTTGGGGATCAGTCATGGGTGTTTCAAGTGGCGACAGGCCTTTTCCTGAGAAACGCATCGAACTCACCCTGTTTGGCCGACAAGGTTTTCAGCCAGCGCTGGCCGCCGAATGTAAATCCGATCCAGTAGCCGATTTCGACGATTTCAGCCTCGGAGAATTCACCTTTCAACTGCCCCCACAGCGCGTCATCAGCCTGATTGGGGTCATACATGATGGCGTCGGCGTAGCGGAGCGCGATCTTTTCCCGATCCGAAAACTTCCCGGACTGTTCGTATTTAAGCAGTTCGTACATCCTGTCATTCTCATCCAGCGCGGACCGCGCTGTTCCCTGATTGCTTCAGTAACCGCATTCAATGGTATGCGCGACGTAAGCCCTCAACAGCTCCTTGAGCTTGTGCTCGACGACGCCGGCGTCGTTGTCAAACAGCAATTCACGCGTGAGCGTAAACGAGCGCATGACGTCTGGCTGGTGCGCGCGAATCGCCTGATTTTCAGGGCCCGGTCGTCCAGCGGCGACTGCGACGTCGAGCCATCCGCGGATTTGCGGATCGGCAATGGTCTCGGGATCAACGTAACTTAAACGCGCCATCATCTGCCTCCATGGTTCTGCCGGAAAATCACCGGGTTAAATTGCAGAATTGCTTTACGAGCGGGCCGCCAGTTTGGCCGGGAAACAACCTCCCGGTTGCACTAGCGGATATCAGTCAAACAGGAAAACATCCACCGCGCCACCCTCAGCGATCCATGCCTCAAGTCCGCCTTCGAGCGGACGCACCCGCCGAAATCCCCGGTCCATCAGCATGCGGGCGACACGCGCCGCGCTGGCTTCGTTGGGTCAACTGCAATACACCACCACATCGCGGTCCGGGGGAATGTCAGGCAGCGCGGCGGCGACATCGGCCATGTTCACGGCGACAGCGCCCGGTATGCGCCGCGGATCGAGTCTGCGCACGGCGTCCGAGCGCACATCAACCACCACCGGCGGAATTTCACCCCGCAACAATTCCTGCAGTTCCTGCACTGTCATCCGCGCCGCCCGCAGCATGCGCAGGAACAGATAACGCTGCACGGCCTTCAGCGCGACATAAGCTGCGATCACCGCACCGAGCATCAACAATGCCCCGGAGCCGAGTTCGGTCAGCCGTCCAAGCGCCCATTCGACCTCTGTATGAAACACTGCTCCCAGCGCCACCGGCACCGCAATCCACAGCAGGGCGCCGAGGGTGCTGAACAGCAGGAAGGACGGCAAACCGAGCTGCATCGCGCCGGCCAGCGGCGGTGCAACCGTCGAAAATCCGGGAATATATTTGGCGACAATCAGCGACGGCGCGCCCCAGCGCTCGAAAATGGATTCCGTCTGCCGGACACAGGAATCCGGCTCGATCGAAATCCGGCACAGCGTGCGCAGCACCCGGTGGCCGTAACGCCGGCCGGCAAAATACCAGGGAATATCACCGGCCAGGGTCGCCGCCAGCGCAGTCAGCAGCAGCGCGGCGTAACCGAACTCGCCCTGTGCCGCCAGCGCGCCGGCTACCACCAGCATCGGCACAGCGGGCACCGGAATACCCGCCTGCGTCAGCAAAACATTGGCAAACACCAGGAGCAAACCGTGTTGTGCCAGTAGTTCCGTCATTTCGTGCATCGATGCTCCCTGTAAGCCGACCCGCCGCGCCCCGCCATGAGCTTAACTCAGGGCCGTGATGACCGCGCTTTAATCAAAGCGCCAGGCATCCATGCCGATCACGCCGTAGGTGTAGCCGCTGTGGATATGCTGCGGCGACACTCCGGGTGTTCCCGCGCCATAAGCCGCAAACAACGGCAATAAATGCTCTTCCGTCGGATGGTTGCGCGCCGCCTGTGGCGCCAGCCGACGATAGTCCAGCAGATCCGCGCTGCGTCCCGCCGCTATCGTTTCCGCCAGCCAGTCATCGAATGTGCTGACCCAGTCCGGCGGCGGCGAATCATAACGATGATTGCGGAATTCACTCAGGTTATGCGTCGCGCTGCCGGAACCGATGATCAGCACACCTTCATCGCGCAAGGGCCGCAAGGCCTCGCCCAGTCGCAGGTGATGCGCCGGACCCAGTTGCGTTTGCACCGCGACCTGTGCCACGGGAATATCGGCATCCGGATACATCAGCAGCAAGGGCACCCACGCGCCGTGGTCGAGGCCGCGATCCGGCACTGCAGCGGCAGCCAGGCCGGCTTCCGTCAATAATTGCAGCGCCTGCTGCGCAAGCAGAGGTGCACCCGGTGCCGGATAACGCATCCGGTACAGTGCTTCCGGGAAACCGTAAAAATCATGAATGGTTTCCGGCTGCAACGCAGTGCTGATCGCGGGCGCCGCCGTTTCCCAATGCGCCGACACCACGAGTATTGCCTTGGGACGCCCGAGCCCGGTGCCGAGTTGCGCGAGAAAACCGCGCGTCGATCCGGGCTCAAGCGCCAGTGTGGGCGCACCGTGCGACACAAACAGTGCAGGGAAACGGTCCATGTGGTGCGCCTGTATTTACTACTCCTTAACGCCTGCTCCGCTTACGCCGGTACCGCGACGCGTTCACCGGCAAACTGCAAGGTGATCAGTGCCACGCGCCGGCCCAGATGCTCCGCGGTTTTCAGATCGCTGGGCGGAATCGCATCCGCGCCCTGATCCGAACCCGACTGCGTCAGCGAGCCGGTCGAGCTGCCCAGCCGGTTCAGATCATTGACACTGCCCTTGCTTGAATTGTTGCCCGGCAACAGACCGAGCCCGGTCCAGATCATGCCGTGCTGCATGGCCAGAGTGAACAACTGCGTCACGGTGTTGAACTTGTCCCCGCCCTGGCTTGCGGAATGGGTAAAGCCGGCAGCAATCTTGTCCTTCCAGCCCTGCGCCATCCAGATCTTCGAGCTCTCATCCATGAAACCCTTGAACGGCGCGGACACACCGCCCATATAGGTCGGCGTACCGAAGATGATCGCGTCAGCCGCATCGAGATCCTGCCAGTGTTTGTCGATGTCGGTCACCGAGATCAGTTGTGCGTCGATGCCGGCAATACCCGCCGCGCCGCGCGCGACCGCCTTTGCCACTTCAGCCGTATGGCCATAACCGCTGTGATAGACGACTGCGACTTTGCTCATGTTGTTCTCCAGTAAATTCAGGTTGAATTAAATTCTGTTTAAAACTGTTACGGCAGGTCGAAGACCAGCACTTCGGCTGCTTTTCCGTTTTCCAGCGTCAGCAAGCCGGCACCGGTTTTCAGCGCATCACCTGCACCCAGCACCTGGCCGTTGACCGTGATCTGCCCGAGGGCAACATGCACATAGGCACGACGTCCCGCATCCAATTGCAATTCGCCGCGCTCAGCGCCATCGAACAGACCGGCGTAAAGCAGCGCGTCCTGGTTCATGCCCACCGAACCGTCGCGCCCGTCGGGTGAAACGATCAGGCGCAGGCGCCCGCGCTTCTCCTCGGCAGAAAAATGCTTCTGCTCATAGGACGGCTTGATGCCGGTGAACTTCGGCTCGATCCAGATCTGCAGGAAATGCGTCGCGCCGGATTTGTTGTGGTTGAACTCGGAGTGGCGCACGCCCGTGCCGGCGCTCATGCGCTGCACGTCACCAGGCACGATCGTTGAACCGTTGCCCATCGAATCCTCGTGACCCAACCCGCCTTCGAGGACGTAGCTGATGATTTCCATGTCGCGATGGCCGTGCGTGCCGAAGCCCGAGCCGGCCTGTACGCGGTCTTCGTTGATGACACGCAGCGGGCCATACCCCATGTGCTGCGGGTCTTGGTAACTGGCGAAGGAAAAGCTGTGATACGAATCCAGCCAGCCGTGGTTGGCATGGCCGCGGTCTTCACTTTTGCGCAGGGTCAGCATGTTGTCTCCAGTTCTGGTTGCGTTGATCGGCTGTTGCATGAAACGCATTCTGGGAGCACTGCCCGGCACTTGATAGCGGAAGAATTTGACCTTTTCAATCAAATTTTATGAACTATATTTATATTTAAAAACAATATGTTATATTAATAACTAAGAATTTATTGTTTAACTGCATCAGACTTGGACTGAACATGAGACTCTCTCTCGACGCATTACTGGTGATCGACGCCATCGACCGCAAAGGCAGCTTTGCCTCTGCCGCGCACGAACTGCATCGCGTGCCCTCGGCCATCACCTACACCGTGCAGAAATTGGAAGAAGACCTCGACGTGCTGCTGTTCGACCGTCGCGGCCATCGCGCAAAACTCACGCCTGCTGGACATGAACTGCTCAACGAAGGCCGCCACCTGCTGCACGCCGCCGTCGATCTCGAAGCGCGCGTCAAACGGGTCGCCACCGGCTGGGAAGCGGAACTGCGCATCGCCTTCGACGGCCTGATACCGCCCAACCTCATGCTCGAGCTCGCGCGCGATTTTCATGCGCAGACCAGCAGCACACGCCTGCGTTTTTCGACTGAAGTGCTCGGAGGATGCTGGGATGCGCTGGCCTCGGGTCGCGCCGACCTCGCCATCGGCGCCTCGGGCGACGGCCCCGCCGGCGGCGGTTATCAGACGCGCGCGCTGGGGGAAGTCGACTGGGTGTTTGCGATTGCGCCGACGCATCCGCTTGCCACTGCGGCCGAACCGCTGACCCGCGACGACATCCTCAAACATCGCGCCGTCACCGTCGCCGACAGCTCGCGCAACCTGCCGCCGCGCACCACCGGATTGTTATCAGGGCAGGAAACGCTGACCGTGTTCGACACGGCCTCCAAACTGCAGGCACAGATCATGGGCCTGGGCGTGGGTTATTTGCCGCAGTGCCTGGCTGCCGCAGTCGCCGCCAAAGGTGAACTGGTGATGCGCCGCACCGAGGAACCCAAGGTCAGCCAGATGCTGTACCTCGCGTGGCGCACAACACATCGTGGCAAAGCCCTGAAGTGGTTTGTCGAACAGGTCAGCGCCAAGGGCTGGCTGGAGCGCGCCTTGCAGACTTGCGCCGCAGAACAGTCGCGCTCAGTGTCCTGAAGCCGGCGCCGGAGCGCCCTGCGCATCCAGCATTTTGCGCTCACCGACGATATAGGTGTAGGCCACGGGGACCACAAACAGCGTGAACAAGGTGCCGAAGCTCATGCCGCCGACGATCACCCAACCGATCGCGGAACGCGACTCGGCACCAGCGCCAACTGCCGTCGCCAGCGGCACCGCACCGAGCACGGTGGCCAGCGTGGTCATCAGGATCGGCCGCAGCCGCAACGCGCAGGCCTCGATCAGCGCCTCGATTTTTTCACGGCCCTGATCGCGCAACTGATTGGCGAATTCAACAATCAGGATGCCGTTTTTGGTGATCAGGCCGATCAGCATCACCAGCCCGATCTGGCTGTAGACGTTGAGCGTTCCCCCGGTGAGTTTCATGATCAACAGCGCACCGGTCACCGCCAGCGGCACGGTCAGCATGATCACCAGCGGCCCGCGGAAACTTTCAAACTGCGCGGCCAGCACCAGATAGATGAAGGCCAGCGCCAGCACAAAAATCAGGTAGAGCTGCTTCCCGGATTCGCGGAATTCGCGTGACTGCCCATCGAGCGAGGTCTGGTACTCCGGCGTCAGCACCTCGCCTGCCGCCTTTTCCATGAAACCCAGCGCCTCGTTCAGCGTATAACCGGGCGAGACGTTGGCCGAGATGATCGCTGCGCGCAGCCGGTTGAAGTGATTGAGCTCCTTGGGTGCCACGGTTTCGCGCACCGTGACCAGATTCGACAACTGGGTGGTAGTGCCGTTGGCGCCGCGTACGTAAATCGAAGTCAGGTCGGTGGGCTGGCGCCGGTCCTTGTCTTCAAGCTTGACGATGACATCGTACTGTTTGCCTTCGCGCTTGAAGCGCGTCACCTGACGGCCGCCGAGCAGCGTCTCCAGTGTGCGGCCTATGGTTTCAATCTGGATGCCGAGGGCGGCAGCCTTTTCGCGGTCGATGTCCACCGACAATTGCGGCTTGTTCAGCTTCAGGTCGCTGTCGATATTGGTCAGCGCCGGCGAAGTCCGCGCCTTCGCCAGCAGCGCGTTGACCATGCGGTCAAGCTCCTCGTATGAATTGCCCTGCACCACGAACTGCAGCGCCGGATTGCGGAAACTCTGTCCCAGCGACGGCGGGTTTACCGGAAACGCCAGCACACCGGGCATGGTCGCAAACATTTTTGGCGCAATTGATGCGGTGATCGCCTGGGTCTTGCGGCTGCGCTCCTCCCAGGGCTTCAGGCTGACAAACGACAAGGCAAAGTTCACCGGGTTGGGCCGGTCCAAGCCCGGCGCCACCACTACGAAATAGGCATTGATCTCCGGCACGTCCTTGAAAATACGCTCCCAGGTGCGCGCGTAGTCATCCATGTATTCCTTGGTCGCGCCTTCCGGCCCCGACATGATGCTGAGGAAAAATCCGCGGTCTTCCAGTGGCGACAATTCGGACTTGATGGTCATGAACAATACGCCGCCGCCGACCGCGACCGCCACGAACATCGCCACCACATACAGGCGGTGCAGCAGACTCCAGCGCAGCAGGCGCTCATAACCGGAGGACATCGCCGTGAAAAAACGCTCCAGCGCGTTGTACATACGGCCGTGGGAGGACTCACGGCGCAACAGCCTGGAACACATCATCGGCGTCAGCGTCAGCGCGACGAAGCCCGACACCACCACCGCCGAAGCCACCGTCAGCGCGAACTCGAGGAACAAGCGTCCGGTATTGCCGGTGGCAAACGCCAGCGGTGCAAACACCGCGGCCAGCGTCACCGTCATCGCCACCACGGCAAAAGCGATTTCACGGCCGCCAACCAGTGCGGCCTCGATCGGCTCCATGCCGTCTTCAATGTGGCGATGGATGTTCTCCAGCACCACGATCGCGTCATCGACCACCAGGCCCACCGCCAGCACGATGCCGAGCAGTGTCAGCACGTTGATCGAAAAACCCATGATCCAGATCAGGAAACAGGCGCCGATCAGCGACACCGGGATGGTCACGAACGGAATCAGCGTCGCCCGCACCGAGCGCAGAAACAGGAAAATCACCAGCACCACCAGCACCAGCGCCTCGCCCATCACGGTATAAACGGAAGTGATTGATTTTTCGATGAACACGGAAGTATCGAAGGCCACCGCGATCTGCATGCCTGCGGGCAGTGCCGCGGCGAGTTTCGGAATCTCCTTCTTCACCGCCTGCGCAACCGCCAGCGTGTTCGCCGTGGACTGCTTGACGATACCCAGACCCACCGCGGGATTGCCGTTGACGCGCAGGATGTTGCGTTCGTCCGCCGCACCAAGTTCCGCGCGGCCGACATCGCTGAGGCGCACCGGGTAACCTTTCACTTCGCGGATGATCAGCTGATTGAACTGCTCCGGCGAGCGCAGGTCGGTTTCGGACAGCACTGTGAATTCGCGCTGGCTGCTTTCGATGCGCCCGGAGGGCACTTCGATGTTCTGCCGGCGCAACGCATCCTCGACGTCCTGCGGCGTCAGCGCGTAGGCTGCCAGCCGCTCACGGTCGAGCCAGATGCGCATCGCATAGCGGCGTTCGCCGCCGATGATCACCGAGGCAACACCGGGCAGGGTTTTCAGCCGGTCGGCGACATAACGGTCGGCATAATCGGAAATTTCCAGCGCGCCATGTCGGTCGGAAATCAGCCGCAGCCACATGATCGCCTGGGCATCAGCTTCGACCTTGGAAATGATCGGCTCGTCGACTTCATCAGGCAGGCGGCCGCGCGCACGCGACACCCGGTCGCGCACGTCGTTGGCGGCAAGATCCGGATCACGGTCGTTGGTGAACTCGACGGTGATCTGACTGACTTCCTCGCGGCTGATCGACTTCAGTGTTTTGACGCCCTCAATGCCGGAAATGCTGTCTTCCAGCGGCTGCGTCACCTGCGATTCGATCACCTGCGGACTGGCGCCCGTATACACCGTGCGCACCGACACCACCGGCGCATCGATCTTCGGATACTCGCGCACCGTCAGCCGGTCGAAGGCAATGATGCCGATCAGCATGATCAGCAGGCTCATCACCGTGGCCAGCACGGGACGTTTGACGGATAACTCGGGCAGGAACATGTTTAATGCACCTGACAAAATGAAAGTCTTCCCTCATCCCCACCCTTCTCCCGGAGGGAGAAGGGCTTTTCATCCCTCTCCCTCCGGGAGAGGGACCGAGGGTGAGGGGTATTTTTGTACGGCCCACGAGTCATTTTGTTAAGCGCCCTAAGGCTTCGCTGCCGGCGGTTTCTCCGCGACCACGGCAACCGCTGCGCCGTCCTGCAGCCTCAGCTGGCCATCGGCAACGACGCTCTGCCCCTCCTCCAACCCAGCGACTATTTCGACTTCACCGGGACGGCGCAGACCCATTTGCACCTTGGTCAGCACGGCCTTGCCATCGATGATGCGGAAGACAAAACGCTCGCTGCCGCGCGGCACCAGCGCCTGCTCCGGCACCAGCAGCGCATTGGCGCGCTGCTCCAGCGTGAGGTTTACCCGGGCAAACATGCCCGGTTTCAGGCGCACGCCCGGATTGGGCAGGCGGGCGCGGATCAGCACCGTGCGCGTGGCCTCATCGACTGAAGGTTCGATGGCGTAAATCGTGCCGGTGAAAGTTTCGGCGGGATAGGCATCCACCGCCACCGCCAGCGTCTGGTCGACGCGGATCTTGCGCAAATACAGTTCGGGCACGCGGAAATCAAGTTTGAGGACGCCGATGCCTTCCAGTCGCGCCACATCCTGCCCCGCTTTGGCATAAGCACCGGGACTGACCTGGCGCAATCCGGTAACGCCCTCGAACGGCGCGCGAACCACGCTTTTCGCCAGCTTGGCCTTGATCTCGGATTCACGCGCATTGCTCTGGTTGACGGTCTCGCGGGCATCATCGAGTGCCTGGGCGCTGATGAATTTTTTCTCGAACAGTTCCTCGGTACGTTTCAGCCGGCTGCGATTCAGGTTCGCGGCGGCCACCGCTGAGGTGAACTGCGCTTCCACCTCGGATGCGTCCAGCGACACCAGCTTTTCGCCCTTGCGCACCACCTGGCCTTCCTGAAAATGGATAACCTCGATCCGACCGTCGATTTCCGGCCGGATCATCACCGACTCGTTGGCCAGTAAGGTGCCCACCGCGCTGACCGTATCGGTGACCGTGTCCTTGCGCACCTGCGCCGCCTTCACCGGCAGCGCACGCGCAGGGCCTGCGGCCGCAGGTTTTGCCGCGGGAGGGAGCTGTGGTTTGGAAAAATGCCGCCAGGTCAGGCCGGCAGCCACAAGCAATGCGACCGCAAGCGCAAGATAAACAATGCGTTTCATATATAAATCAGAGTGATTTCGGGCAACCCGGGAGTTGTGACAACAACAGGCGCCTGAAGTTTACCGCGACTGAACGCGCGTTGTCAGAATGAGCACGGATTGCCCCGGCGCAGTGCCGGTGCACCAGTCACGGGCCTGAATCCCTCCACAGATCAGGTCGGCAGATTGGCCGCAATCCAGTCCGCGACAAAATCAACACCCGCCTGCCGGTTGTCGACATGGGCATGCTCGGCACCGCCGTCTTCTGCGGTAAACACGCGCAGGGTTTTGCGCTTCGAGCCGATGGCGTCATAGAGCTTCTGCGCATTCTCCGCCGGCACCACACGATCATTCGCGCCGTGGGTGACGAGGAAGGGCATGGTGATCTGTTGTGCCACATCCTTCAGCGTGAAACGTTTCGCGACCTCGATGCCGGCATCGGCATCCGCTGCACCCACCACCCACTGGAACTGGAAATTCGACTGCGCGACCTTGTTGCCCTCGGCCAGCGCTTTTTCCTTGATGCGAATCTGCCACGCCGCCAGATCCCAGTGCAGCGCAGTCATCGCTACACCTGCGGCATAACGCTGCTCGAAGGCCGCGATGCGCCCCGAGTAATAACCGCCAAAGCTGTAACCCATGATCACCACCCGCGCCGGATCGACATCAGCGCGTTGCGCGACATAATCGTACGCCGCCTTGCCCGGCACCTCGTAATCGTAGCGGCTGGGGATGCCGCGAAAACGCAGCGTCTCGCCCTGCCCCGGCCCGTCGATCGCCAGCGTGTGCATGCCGCGCTTCGCGAATTCGATGCCGGCGAAAACCACACTCATCTCCTTGCAGTTATCCATGCCGTTGAAAATCACCACGGTCGGTGCGCGCGACGACACACCCGGCGCTTTCATGAACAGCGCCGGCAGCGTGATATCCAGATACGGCACTTCAACGAATTCGAGATTGGCATAACTGCGGCCAAGGCCCGCTTTGAAGCAACGATAAGCTTCGCGCCCGACCGCGACCTTGGCCTCGCCCGGCGGAATAAAGCGCTCACCGGTGTAGTAATAGTTGCCGGCGCGCATATAGTAATTACCCGCCGTGCGGTCATTGCCCTGCGCCGCCGCCGCATCCGCAACCTTTTCGACTTGCGCCGCCATTGCGCACCACTCTTCCTGCCAGGCCTGCGGCTCGCTCTGCCGCGTTTTCAGTTTTTCGGCGATGCGGTCGATTTCATCCATCGCCACCACGCCGTAGGGCGCCATGCCCTTGCAGGCCAGTGCGGCGTTGGACCAGAGAAAATTACCGGGGAAATGATCAATCCAGAAACCACGTGTCGACATTGCAACTCCTCAGAAGGCTGTGGCGCAGCCTTTTATTGATTGTTGTGGCGCAGGGCCGCCGCAGTTTGCCAGATGGTTTGACACTAAGACAAGGGAATGAAAACATGGTCCGCAGCACAACGATAAAAACCTACCGGGGGAGAACCACCATGTTTCGTTCGACCATCATTGGCGCCGCACTGCTCGCCACCATCACCGGCGCTGCGGCGCAGGGTTATCCCGTCAAACCGGTGCGCATGCTGGTACCGTTTGCACCCGGCGGCAATGTCGATATCACCGCGCGCAGCGTCGCACCGGGGCTCGCCGAATTGCTCGGGCAACAAGTGCTGGTTGAAAACCGTCCGGGGGCCGGCGGCTCCATTGCCACCAATGCGGTGGCCAAGGCGCCGCCCGACGGTTACACCATCCTGATGGCGTCGAGTAGCGTGATGACCAATGGCCCGGCGCTATACCAGAACCTGCCCTACGACATCGTGCGTGATCTGGCACCCGTCGGCCGCGTCAGCGTTGTGCCGCTGGTGATCGTGGTCCATCCATCCGTGCCCGCGAAAACCACGCGCGAGCTGATCAATGTCGCCAAAGCCCAGGACGGCAGGATGCTGATGGCGAATGCCGGCGTCGGCACCACCAACCATCTGGTGGCGGAACTGTTCCTGATCCGCACCGGCATTAAAATGAACCTGGTGCCATACAAGGGCAGCGGCCCCGCGCTGATGGATCTGGTCGCGGGCCAGATGTTCGCGCATGTCGATCAGGTGTCCTCGGCACTGCCCTTCATCAAGGCGGAACGCATCCGCGCCATCGCCGTCACCACGGCGCAACGTGCAGCAGCTTTGCCGCAGGTGCCGACACTCGGCGAATCGGGTGTGCCCGGATTTGATGCCAGTACCGTCACCGGCATCCTCACGCCGGCGGCAACACCACGCGAAGTCATCACCCGGCTCAACGCCGCGCTGAACAAGGTGCTCGCCACCGCCGCAGTACGCGAACGCTTCGCCGCCCTCGGTGCCGAAGTTCAGCCCAGCAGCAGCGAAGAACTCGGCAAGTTCATCCGCGAAGATCTCGCGTTATGGGTCAAGGTGGTCAAACAGGCGGGTATCAAGGTTGAATGAAATCAATGGGTTATGCGATATAACCCATTGATTTTATTGATATTTTACTGTTGCTGTTGCTCTGCAGCCTGGCGCGCCGCAATGTCGCTGCGCACCTTGTCCATGTCCAGCGCCTTGACCTGACCGAGCACGCTGTCGAGGCCAGCGGCCGGTAGCGCACCGGCCTGCATGAACACGATCACTTCCTCGCGAAACAGGATCAGGGTCGGAATCGAGCGGATGGCGAAATGCGCGGACAGCGCCTGCTCGTCATCGGAATTGACCCTGGCAAACACCACGTCGGGATGTTTTTCCGATGCCGCTTCGAATACCGGCGCGAATCCTTTACAGGGACCGCACCACGGCGCCCAGAAATCGATGATCACGATTTTGTTGCCGGTGACCGTACTCTCGAAATTTTCCTGCGTTAGCTCCTGTACCGCCATAACCCTGACTCCCGATATATGCCGCCCGCTCCATGCGCAACGCGACCACATTATATTCTGCCGCTATTCGCAATGCACCATGCAGGACTGAAGGAATAACACCATGCTGACCGCCGGTTGCCCTCCAGATAATCTGTATTTCCCGGGATTGCCAAAGAATCCCTAAAGGCATGTGTCAGGATTTCCCTACAGCGAGCCCCACCCCTTGCTGGTTTAATTGCGCCTCCCAGATTGAGATTGCGCCGCAATCATCGGGAGCGTTCCGGTCGCCAGGGCGCACGGATAACCAGAAATTGTTTGAACACAGAAAAACAGGGGTCAATATGCGCAAGTCGATAACAGCAGCGTTTTTCGCAGCAATGGCAGCTACGTCAACCGTTGCCCTGCCCGCGACCACCACAACCACGTTTGCAGTGACTGCCATAGTCGGCGCAAGTTGCACCTTGGGCACCGTGACCACGCTTGGATTCGGCACTTACGATCCGCTCACGGCCACCGACAATGATGCAACAACCAGCATAGCCGTGACCTGCACCTTGCTGACCTCCTATAACATCGGGCTGAACGCCGGAACCACAACCGGTGGTACCGTTGCGCAGCGAAAAATGCAGGGCGTTACTCCGGCAAACACGCTCAACTATAATCTTTACAGCAACGCCGGCCGCACGACAATCTGGGGCAATACCATTGGCACCAATACCGTGGCAGCCACTGGAAGCGGCACAGCCCAGAACCACACCGTTTACGGCCGCATCGCCAACGGCACGGCAGCAAACGCTGACACATACTCTGATACCATCACTGTAACCGTGACGTACTAAAGGTTATCAACCGGTCGCACGGCAAGTGGGAGGTTGATTGAACGGCAAAGCCTGCGCAATATTGGTCCTGATCGGCATGTCGGCACTGGGTGAAGCCCATGCCGGCTCGTTTCACGTCTCGCCAATCCGCATCGAGCTTTCTGCCGCACAACCGGTGGCAATCATTAGTGTCACAAACAACGATGACCATGCCACCAGAATACAGCTGCAGCTGGTTTCCTGGTCCCAGCAGGACAATCGCGATGTTTATGTTGAGACCGGAGCGCTGATCGCAAACCCGCCGATATTCACGCTCCCGCCCAAGGGCAAGCAGATCGTCCGCGTCGGCCTCTCCAAACCGGAAAAAAACCAGCGCGAACAATCCTACCGGATATTCCTTGAAGAACTTGCCGACTCCGTAACAGCGGACAAATCCGCCGGACTCAAAATCCAGCTGCGCATCGGATTGCCTGTGTTTGTTTTACCGCAGCAACCTGTGAAACCCCAATTGCGATGGATTGCCCGCGCCGCCAGGGATGCGATCCAGATTGAGGCAAAAAACGACGGTGATGCCCATGTGCAGATCAGGGAAATAAAACTGCTTGCGCGGAACAGCGAAAAACCGCTGGCAACCAACACCATGTCGGACTATGTATTGCCTGGCAGCAGTCGTACCTGGCTGATCAAGCCGGTCCCAATCGGGAAAGGAGAAGTTTTGCGTCTGGTGGCGCAAACCAACGTCGGCGCGATCAATGCGGATATTTCAATGGAAAACCCCTGAGTCCTGCATCCTGGCCATCTGCATGGCCTGTTGTGCACCCCATGCCGGCGGCAGTGATGGCCTGCTCCTCCTGCAAACAACTCCCGCACTGGGAACCAGCACCCCTCAGCTGAATCCATCCACGCAGCCCCTCCCAGCGCCATTGCAGCTTGCACAAAGTGGCGATCTGCGCACCGATTCGTCAGTTTCCCGGGCATCGGTCGCACTGATGACCGTGCGCATCAACGGACGAGAATTAAGCGATGTTTACCGTATCCTGCAACTTGCGGACGGCAGCCTGCTGATTAGCGTCGGGGATTTGCAGCGCTGGCGTCTGAGGTTGCCGAAAGCCATCACCCTGCACCAGGGAGAACCATACATCGCCTTGTCCGGCATTGATGGGCTCTCCTACAGTCTGGATACCGGCAGGCAGGAATTGGCGTTACGGGCGGCACCGGCATTATTTGAGGAAGAACGCATCACCCTCTCGCGGGATCGCAGCGCCCCGCCGGTTCAGCCTGGATGGGGAAGTTTTCTGAATTACGACATCCTCGCCCAGCGCACGAATCAGATCGATACATTGAACGGACTCGCCGAACTGGGGGTGTTCAGCCCCTGGGGGGTGGCCACCAGCACGCACCTCAACGAAGATCAGGGCCAGCGGCGGCGAAGCTTGCGTCTTGAAACAACATTTACACGCGATCTCCCTTACCAGCGCAGCAGCCTGCGATTGGGAGACACGCAGACCAGACCCGGCATCACCGGCACCGGCGTGCGTTTTGGCGGCACCCAGTGGACCACCAACTTTGCCACGCAGCCTGGATTCATCCCCTATCCACTGCCCGCACTCCGCGGCGAAGCTGCAGTGCCGTCGGCAGTGGAAATTTTTGTCAATAACGCATTGAACACCCGCAGTGAAGTGAGGCCGGGACCCTTTGAAATCACCAGACTGCCGGTGATCACCGGCCAGGGCGAAGTGCGCCTTGTACAGCGGGATTTCCTCGGGCGTGAAGTGATCAGCGTCGTACCCTATTACGTGAGTCCGCAACTGCTGCAGCAGGGACTGGATGATTTCTCCTACCAGGCCGGTATGGTCCGCGAAAACTTCGGCCTTGAAAGTGATGACTACGGCCGCGCATTTTTTTCCGGCCTGCACCGTTACGGGATATCAAATCGCCTGACCGGAGAAGCCCGGATGGAACTGCTGTCCGACCAGCAGACGCTGGGACTCGGCGGCAGCTATCTTTACCGGGAGATCGGCACCCTCAGCACTGCCGCTGCCGTCAGTCATTCTCCCGCCGGCACCGGACACCTGACACTGCTGCAGCTTGAACGCCAGACTCAGCGCATGAGCGCAGGCGCCCGCTATCAGATTGCCGACGATGCATACACGCAACTGGGCAGCACTCAATTTTTCAGCGTGCCGCGAAAACAGAAAAACCTGAACCTCGGTTATTCACCGGGTATCGGCTCTTTCGGCGTCAGTTACACCGACCTGGAATACCGCAACAATCAGTCCACCCGCATCCTGTCCATGAGCTACAGCCTGCCCCTGCCCGGAGGTTTTTTTCTCAGCCTGACTGCCTTGCAAATCGAGGACAACAGCGCAAAAAACCACAGCGTCGGCCTCACACTGGTCAAAGCGATCGGCCAACGCACTACCCTGGCGGCCAATACCACACGCCAGTCGGGCAGGGATGACAGCACCCTTCAGATACAGCAGAATCTGCCGGCCGGTCCGGGCACGGCGTTTCGGGCCCTGGTCGGGACCGGCGCCACACAGCGCGAAGAGGCCGGCATCGCTTTGCAGACCAACACCGGAAATTACAGCCTTGATGCCGGACGGTCGGCGGGCACCGACAGCGTCCGCCTCAATGCATCCGGCGGCATAGCCGCAATCGACAGCCGGCTGGTTTTTTCGCGCAGACTTGAGGACAGCTTCGCAATGGTGAACGTGGGCGGATATGCCGGTGTTGATGTGTACCAGAACAATCAGCTGATTGCCCGCACTGACGAAGCCGGCAAAGCGCTGCTGCCGCGACTGCTGCCCTATCAGGAGAACCG
>JAKFUS010000037.1 GCA_021732605.1 Betaproteobacteria bacterium
GGATGGCCGCAAAAGGCCTAAAGTCTGCACCTCGACATTCAAATCGAGACCAGACAAAATCGCTCGTTTCCACATTCCAATCATCAACTTATAACCGTCTCTCGTGAAAACGTTGGGACACTACTGAAAACATATATTTATTTACCTCTGCTCCCTTCTTCATTTATAGAGCGCCTCCCGCACCTTGCCGCGAAACACGCGATAGGAAAACACCGTGTAACCGGCAATGCACGGCAGCACAATCGCCGCGCCCCACAGCATGAATGTCAGCGCGCTGTCATGGGATGCCGCATCCCAGATGGTCATACGATCAACGACCACATAGGGAAAGATGCTGTAGGCCAGACCGAGGAAGGCCAGCACATAAATCGCCACCGCGCCGGCAAAGGGCTTCCAGTCGGCTACTTCAGGACGCAGGCTGCGCCACACCCAGATACCGGCGGCTACGCTCGCCATGGGCAGGATCATCAGCCACAGGATGCGCGGAAAATTGAACCATTTGTCATACACCGTCGCGCTGGCCAGTGGCGTCGCAATCGACACCAGCGCCACACCCAGCGCCACCCACAACAAGCCCCACTTCGCCCACGCGTAGGCTTTTTTCTGCAGCTCGCCTTCGGTGCGCAGCACCAGCCAGGTCGCGCCGAGCAGTACATAACCGCCGCAGACGCTGCCGCCGACGATGAAGGCAAACATCCAGTACCCGAAACCGGACTCGAAACCGGTGATGTAGCGGCCGAGCATGAAACCCTGCGCAAGACTGGCCACGAATGAGCCGAACCAGAACAGCCAGTTCCACAGTTCTGCATGCCAGCCCAGCGCCTTCATGCGGAATTCAAACGCCACGCCGCGAAACATCAGGCCGATCAGCATCACCGCCACCGGCAGATAAAGCTCACCGAGCACCACGCCATGCGCTTTCGGGAAGGCCACCAGCAGCAGGCCGATACCCAGCACCAGCCAGGTTTCGTTGGCATCCCAGAACGGCCCGATGGATGCCACCATCAGGTTCTGTTCGTCGGGTGTCGCCGCCGGCATCAGCATGCCGACGCCCAAGTCATAACCATCGAGCACGACATAGGCGAGGATGGAAATGCCCATCAGCCCCGCAAAAATCATCGGCAGATCAAGGGACGACAGTTCAGGGTTCATTTGAGCGCCTCCTGCTGCTCCGCACCCTTGCCGGCCATGTGTGTGATCACCACAAAGTACGCCAGCAGCATCAGGCTGTAGGTCAGCACATAACCGGTGAGGCTGGCGCCGAGTTGCGCGCCGGAAATGTGGCCTACAGCATCCTTGGTGCGCAAAATACCGGTGACCAGCCAGGGCTGGCGACCGACTTCGGTGACAATCCACCCGGAGAGCGTGGCGATCCAGCCCGAAAAAGTAAATGCCGCGAAGGTCCACAACAAGGCGCGCGGCAACGGCCCGCCGCGGCGCAGCCGCCAGACGCCGAACCAAGCCAGCGCCAGCATGCCGACACCGATGCCGACCATCAGGCGAAAGCCGAAAAACAGCGGCGCTACCGGCGGCCGGTCCGGCTCGAATTCATTGAGTCCTTTCAGTTCAGCCTCGGCATCGTGTTTCAGCACCAGCGCTGCGCCTTTGGGAATCTCGATTGCATAATCATTCCGCCGTTCTTTTTCGTTGGGCAAAGCGAACAGCACCAGCGGCGCGCCCTTCTCGGTTTTCCAAATGCCTTCAATCGCGGCAATTTTTGCCGGCTGGTGCTGCAAGGTGTTGAGGCCGTGCAGATCGCCGACAAAAATCTGCAGCGGCGCCAGCACTGCAGCGACCAGTACGCTGGCACGCATGGTTTTCATCGCGGAATCGTCACCCGGGGCGCGGAGCAGCCGCCACGCCGACAAGCCGGCAATCACAAACGAGGCAGTCAGCCCCGAGGCCAGCAGCATGTGTGTGAAGCGGTACGGAAACGACGGGTTGAAGATGACCGTGAGCCAGTCGCCGGCAATCAGCACGCCATCCACCGTGATGTGACCGACAGGGGTGTGCATCCACGAATTGAGCGCAAGTATCCAGAACGCCGACAGCGACGTCCCGACAGCCACCACAATGGTCGACAGCACATGCAGCCAGCCCGGCACGCGGTTCATGCCGAACAGCATCACGCCAAGGAAAGTCGCTTCAAGGAAAAACGCGGTCAGCACTTCGTAGGCCAGCAGCGGCCCGGCGATATTCCCGACCTTGTTCATGAAACCGGGCCAGTTGGTGCCAAACTGGAAACTCATGACAATGCCGGTGACCACGCCCATCGCGAAACTCAGCGCAAAGACCTTAACCCATAGGCGATAGGTGACCAGCCACGCAGCATCGCCAGTGCGCTCGTAACGCACGCGAAAATACACCAGGAACCAGGCCAGCGCGATCGTCAGCGTGGGAAACAGAATGTGAAACGCAATATTCAGCCCAAACTGCGCCCGCGCGAGTAACAGGGCTTCGGTGCCATCCATGGGCGTCCTCTACGGCGAAATTCAAGCTGACCGCAGGGAAATCCTATATCACTTGCACCGCAGCCGCCACCGGTTACCGCACACGTTGAAGCCGTGAACTTTCCGCCCATCCGTCGGTCAATAGGGTTCGTTGCAGCAACCATTAAAAACTCATAAACTGCAGTCCATGAAGCACTTGCGACTGATTGCCGTCTGGCTGTTGCTGCTGACCCTGCCGATGCAGGGACTGGCTGCATTTGCGCCGTCGGCGCGCTGCGCCGATGCCCCGTCCGCACAGGCTGCCGCACACGGTAGCCATCAGGGTCATCATGACATCGCAGTACAAGCTCATGACCATCCCGCAAATCAACTGCAGCACGACGATGGTCAGCCTTCCGACCAGGCCAACGGCCACTCCTGCTGTCATCATGTGTTTTCCGGCGCGCCATCGGCTTCGATACCCGGCATGCCGGCGCCGCCGCACGCAGTAACACCGCGCGTGTCACTGCTCACCACGCTCTACATCCCCGAACTGCCCCAGCGCCCGCCCCGGGCCTGATCCCCTGTTTTCAGCAGCGTTCCGCGCTCCACACGCGGTCGCGCCTGCGTTTTCCTATTCGTTTGGGCCTTTGCACGCCCACAACCAGTATTGGGGATCAACATGCAGTTGAAACTTGCTGCTTTATGGCTGGCCTGCGCCGCATTCGGCACGTCGAATGCAATGGCACAGCAGCGCGCCAACACCAATCCGGCAGACCCGCGGGCTGAAGCACCGCCGACGCGATACGAGTCGGCATTTACCGGCTATCAGTCGTTTCGCGATGAAAAGCTCGCACCCTGGCGCGAAGTCAATGACGAAGTCGGTCGCATCGGCGGCCAGATCGGCATCTTCGGCGGCGCACACGCCGGACACGGTGGCGGCAGAAGCGTTGAGAACACTCTCGCTCCGGCGGCGACTCCGCAAAAGCCCACGCCGATGCATGGGCCAGGCCATCAAGGAATGAAAAAATGAGTTCATCAAATCAAACCACCCGCCATCCAATGCGAACCGCAACCACCCTTTGCGTGCTGGTATTTCTGGGCGGCTGCGCAACGTTCTCGAAAGACAACGGCTTGGGAAGCGTGCAAAGCGCAACCAAGGCACGCGGACTCGAACAGGACGTGCAGTGGATCAAGACTGAACAGGACGCCGAAAAAGCCCGTACCGCGGTCAAAAAACTGCTGGCGGCTCCGCTGACCGCCGATACCGCGGTGCAGATTACGCTGCTCAACAACCGCGGCCTGCAGGCCACCTATGCCGAACTCGGCATCGCCGAGGCGGATGTGGTTCAAGCCGGGAGGTTGACCAACCCCGGCTTCACCTTCGAGCGCCTGCATCGCGGCGATGATGTTTCGATTGACCGCACCTTCCTGTTCAACATCCTCGGCCTGATCACGATGCCGATCCGCACCGACCTCGAGAAAAAACGCTTTGCATTGACCCAAGGACGCGTCGCCGCAGAAACATTGCAGACCGCGGCAGATACGCGTCGTGCCTGGCATTCAGCGGTGGCCGCGCAGGAGTCCGTGAAATACATGGAACAGGTGCGGATGGCCGCGGAAAGCAGCGCCGAGCTGGCGCGCCGGATGGCGGCCGTCGGCAACTTCAGCAGGCTGGATCAGGCGCGCGAGCAGTCGTTTTATGCCGAAGCCACAGCCCAGCTGGCGCGCACAAAACAGCAGGCACTGGCTGAACGCGAGCGGCTCACCCGTTTGCTGGGGCTGTGGGGCGAAGATATCCGTTTCAGTTTGCCCGAGCGTCTGCCCGATCTGCCCAAAGCACCGAGAGAAATTGCTGATCTCGAATCCACTGCCCTCCGCCAGCGCCTCGACGTCCAGGGCGCCATGCAGGAAGCGGAGAACATCGCCGCCTCGATGGGGCTGACCAAGGCGTCCGGTTTCATCAACGTCTTGGAAGTCGGCTACCGCCGCAACAGCGAAACCGGCCAGCCGCGCCAGACCGGTTACGAAATCGAGTTGCGGCTGCCGATCTTCGACTGGGGCAGCGCCCGCGTCGCGCGCGCCGAATACACCTATATGCAGGCGGTCAATCGCGCAGCCGATACTGCCGTCAGGGCCCGCTCCGAAGTACGCGAGGCCTACTCCGCGTACCGCACTGCGTACGACCTGACCAAACATTACCGCGACGAAATCGTGCCGCTGAGGAAACGCATCTCGGAAGAAAACCTGCTGCGCTACAACGGCATGCTGATCAGCGTGTTTGAACTGCTGGCCGACGCCCGCCAGCAGGTCGGCAGTGTCAACGCCTACATCGAAACCCTGCGCGATTACTGGCTCAGTGAAACCAGTCTCAATCTCGCGCTGAACGGCAAATCACCGGGCGCCATGAGTCTCGGCGCAAGCAGCGGTATGCAGGCCGCCGCAGATGCACCCGGCCACTGATTATTCCAGGAGACCACGATGAATTACTCACTACTGTTTGCTGCCGCACTCGCCATTCTGCTGCCCGGCCTCGCCATTGCTCAGCACTCCGGTTATGCCGGGCAGGAACAACGCATCATCAAAGCGCTGTCCGCCGAGGAAACACAGCAATATCTTTCAGGCGCCGGCATGGGCTACGCCCGTGCGGCAGAGCTCAACCGCTATCCCGGCCCGATGCATGTACTCGAGCTCGAAAAACCGCTTGCACTCACTGCCGGGCAACGGGTCGCTACGCAACAGTTGATGGACACTCATAAAACCGAAGCGCGCACCATTGGCGCCCGGCTGATCACCGCCGAGCAGGATCTCGACCGGTTGTTCGCTGACAGCGCCATCACCCAGGCCGCGCTGGCACAGCAGGTGCAAACCGTCGCCGCGCTGCGTGGCGAGTACCGGCTGTCGCACCTCGAAACCCATCGCCAGATGCGCACCCTGCTGACCCCGCATCAGGTCATGCAATACGACCAGTTGCGTGGTTACACCGATGGCAATGCCCATGAATCCCGGCCGCGCCACAACGCGCCGCATCACTGATCGGACATCCCATGAATAACAGACGAAACTTTCTGCGCGCTGGCGGCGCCCTGCTCGGCGCCGCTGCAGTCAGCCGCGCGGCACAGGGCGCGGTACCTGAAGCGCCGATGCAAACCAAAGCCGAGATGCAGCAACCGCTGGTGCCGCCGAACGGCCGGCCATATCAGCCGGTGGCGACGCTGAACGGGTGGACCCTGCCCTGGCGCATGAACAACGGCTGGAAAGAATTCCACCTCGTCGCCGAACCGGTGCGCCGGCAGATGGCCCCCGGCATGACCGCGCACCTGTGGGGCTACAACGGCCAGTCGCCGGGCCCGACCATTGAGTGTGTCGAGGGCGACAAGCTGCGCATTTTCGTCACCAACAAACTGCCCGAACACACGACCATCCACTGGCACGGCATCCTGTTGCACAACGGCATGGACGGCGTCGGCGGGCTGACACAGCCGCAGATTCCAGTCGGCAAAACCTTTGTCTATGAATTCGAGATGAAAAAATCCGGCACCTTCATGTACCACCCGCATGCCGATGAAATGGTGCAGATGGCCATGGGCATGATGGGATTTTTCGTGGTGCATCCGAAGAATCCCAGTTTCATGAAAGTGGATCGCGACTTCGTGTTCCTGATCAATGCCTACGACATCGCTCCAGGCGCCTACACCCCGAAAATCGCGACCATGACCGACTTCAACCTGTGGTCATGGAACAGTCGCGTATTTCCGGGCATCGACCACTTTGTCGTCCGCAAGGGAGACAGGGTGCGCATCCGTTTCGGCAACCTGACCATGACCAACCATCCGATCCACATGCACGGCTACGATTTCGAAGTGACCTGCACCGACGGCGGCTGGGTGCCGAAAAGCGCACGCTGGCCGGAAGTCACAGTGGATGTGGCGGTCGGCCAGATGCGGGCGTTTGAGTTCGTCGCTGATACGCCCGGTGACTGGGCCATCCATTGCCACAAGTCGCACCACACGATGAACGCAATGGGCCACAACGTGCCGACGATGATCGGCGTCGATCATCGCGGCATCGCGCAGAAGATCATCAACCTGGTGCCGGACTACATGGTGATGGGCGAACGCGGCATGGCCGACATGGGAGAGATGGAAATGCAGATTCCGGACAATACGCTGCCGATGATGACCGGCACCGGACCGTTCGGCGCGATCGAGATGGGCGGCATGTTCAGCGTGGTCAAAGTGCGCGAGGGACTGGCGCGGAACGATTACAAGGATCCGGGCTGGTACCAACATCCACCGGGAACAGTGGCCTCTGAATGGACCGGCGCGCCACCGGTTGCGGAACGCCCGAAATCCGCACCTCAGGCTGCCGCCAAGCCAGCCACCCCCGAACGTGAGGTCCGAGTACGGAAACCCGCCGGCGGTCATGCGGGCCATTAATTATTATTAAAAATCAAGGAGTTATATATGAAAATCCGTCCCGCGTTTATCGCCGCGCTGATCATGGTCACAGCCCCCGCAGCCTGGGCGCACAGTGACGCCAAAAACCCGGCTGCCGCCAAAAAAACCATCTCTACCGAGGAAAAAGCTTTCGGCCGCGAAGGCGACCCGAAAAAGGCCGTGCGCACCGTCAATGTCGACATGAGCGACAAAATGCGTTTCACCCCGGACACACTCACCATCAAACAGGGCGAGACCATCAAGTTCGTAGTCAAGAATTCCGGCAAGACCATGCATGAGTTTGTGCTCGGTACCCTGAGCGAACTGAAGGAACACGCCAAGCTGATGCAGAAGTTTCCGGGCATGGAGCACGATGAGCCGTATATGGCGCATGTCGCGCCAGGCAAAACCGAAACCATTATCTGGCAATTCACCAAAGCGGGGAATTTTAATTTCGGCTGCCTGCTGCCCGGCCATTTCGAGGCCGGCATGGTCGGCAATGTTGCCGTCAAATGAACCCGTCCTCCCGGCAAGCATTGATCCGCTGCGCGAACTTAATACATGGCGCAGCGGTCTATTCTTAAACCGAAAAAAAACATCCAGTTGCTTAGCTTACAAAGGCTTACATCATGAACCGCAGCGCTCTTATTCTCGCTTCAACTGTTTTTTCCCTGACCGCCCTGCCGCTGGGCGCGCAGACGACCGATCACAAAGCTCATCATCCTGAAGCAGGCAAAGTGGCACAGACTGCCGCTCCAATGACCGACGGCGAAATCCGCAAAGTCGACATGGACGCCAAAAAAATCACCATCCGCCATGGCGCGATCGAGAATCTCGGCATGCCGCCGATGACCATGGTGTTCCAGGTCAAGGATCCAGCACTGCTGCAAAAAGTAAAAACCGGAGACAAGGTCAAGTTCCTCGCCGAGAAAACCGGCGGCGCGTACACGGTGCTGCAGATTGAACCTGCAAAATAATCAGCGATGGCCACAGTGTGACTCAGCGCAGTAAAGCAAGCACGTAAGGCAGAAATCCGTGTCTCGAATCAGTGCCTCATTGCGAAAGTTCCACGCCGGCGCCAAGCAACGGTTTTATCCACTCGCCGCATTGGTATTGCTAAGCCTGCTGCTGGCAGGACTGCCAGCAGCCCGGGAATTTTTCTCCGGGTCGGCGGTAGCGGAGGAGCATGGACAGTACAACAAAAGTCCGGTCATCATGTACAGCACCCCCTGGTGCCCGTACTGCAAAAAGGCGCGCGAGTATTTCAAGCGTCATCGGTTCAGCTATGTCGAATACGATATCGAGGCCTCGGCGGCAAATCTTGAGAATTTTCGCGCCCTCAACGGCCACGGCGTACCATTGATCCTGGTCGGAGACCGGCGCATGCAGGGCTTCAGCCCGCAGTCGTTCGAAGCGCTGCTGAAGTAAGCTTCGGACTGACAGCATCTTTCGCCTTCCTGATGGAGTGATGACATGACAAGCAGAAGGAACTTCATACTGGCGCTCACTGCCTTAGCAGCAGCGCCAGTGCTCGCCGCGGAACCACCGCTGGTCACGGTTTACCTCAATCCGACCTGAGGCTGCTGCGGCGCGTGGATGGATCATCTGCGCACCAACGGCTTCCGTGTGAAGCCGGTTGCAGTTGAAGACACCCGTGTCGAGCGCAAGCGCCGCGGCATTCCCGATGCACTGGGCGGCTGCCATACCGGCGTTGTAGGTGGATACGCCGTCGAAGGCCATGTTCCGGCGCGTGAAATCAAACGCCTGCTGGCCGAACGGCCTGCCGCAGCCGGCCTTGCCGTGCCCGGCATGCCGCAGGGTTCGCCGGGTATGGAATCCCCCACGCCCCAGGCTTATAACGTGCTGCTGGTCGACAAAAAAGGCCGTCATTCCATCTACGCACGTTACTGAAATTCAACACTAACGATCGGTAAATTGTTGTAATTGCCTCTGAGTGCACCAGACCCGGCAGGCCGACCGCAGCCGGCGCGTCGCGACAACACCGGCGATCCGGAACTGACCCGGCTTTCGCTGCAGAAAGTCGGGTTCCACATACTCACGGCCACCAGCCCCCTAACGGCTTCAAGCTGCCTGCCTGCAACCGGGTGGGTATCGTGATCTCCGAAACAAACATGCCTGAGATGGGCGGCGTGGCATCCATGCGGCAAATCCAGTTGATGTATCCCGACGTAATGCGCATGATGCTCAGCGGGGCCGGCAATTTCGGCATTGCGATGACGGCCATCAATGAGCGAGGGGTCCACAAGTTTTTCGTCAAAAGCCATGATTCAGAAATGCTGCGCAGCGAGATCAAACGAAAATCCGGCATGCGCCCGGCCATGCCATCCCGGCATTCAGCGCAGGCCCCCGGCGACCAAGCCGACCACAGACTAACGGCTCGAAGCCTGCCGCCGGACAGGGCATTGCACAGTCCCGGGAAACCATATTATTGAGATAAAATCGGTCTGCCTGTTTTACGTGCCCACCTTTCCCGCAGCTTCATACGCACCACAATCTTGCAAATTTGCCTTAATCTAGCGCACTAATTTGCGCAGCATGGAAGTGCAACGAATGAGTCGCCCCCCCCAGCGCTGCCCTTGGTTATTGCCAGCCGATCCGTACCGATACGGTCGCCGGTTGTGTATCCCGAGACTGATTTGACCGGATTGTGGAAATGCAGCAGATGATGCGAACAGAAAACGGGTTGAATGTGCTGATCGTCGAAGATCAGCCGTTCGACGCGGAACTGATCGAAAAAGAGCTGCAGACAGCGGGCCTTGAATTCTCCTGCCTCAGGGTTGAAACCGAATCCGCATTCCGTACCGCCCTGGCCGACAGACCGGACATCGTGCTCTCCGAATACCACCTGCCACGGTTCAGCGGCCTGCGCGCCCTCGCCATACTCCGCGAATCAGGCATGGACATTCCGTTCATCCTGATTTCCGGCGGCATCAACGAAGAACAGGCCGTTGAAGTCATGCGTCTGGGAGCCGATGACTTCCTGCTCAAAGACCGTCTGGGCCGGCTCGGCGCCGCCATCACCGGCGCCATCGAGCGACGGCAGTTACGGGCAAGCGCACGGCAAACCGAGCAGCGTTACCGTACCACCTTCGAGCATGCACCCATCGGCATCACACATTCCGGCCTGGACGGCCGTTTCATCGAAATCAATCCGCAGGCCTGCGAAATTCTTGGTTACCCGCGCGAAGAACTGCTGACCCGTACGTTCCTCGACGTCACGCATCCCGCCGACCGCGATACTTCAAGTGCCTTCCGCAAACAACTGATCGCAGGCCTTGGCACCCGCGATCCGTACCGGGAAAAACGCTATATCCGCCGGGATCAGTCAATCGTCTGGGTAACCGTGTCGCTCGCGCTGGCGCGCAAACCCGACGGTACCCCCGATTTCTTCGTCACGATGTTCCAGGATATCTCCAGCCGGAAGTCTGCGGAAGAACGTTTCCGCACCACTTTTGAACAAGCCACTGTCGGCATTTCCCACACCTCGCTTGATGACCGCTACCTGATGGTCAATCAGAAGTTTTGCGACATGGTCGGCTTCAGCCGTGACGAAATACTCAACATGAGCACCGGTCGCATCGTGCACCCCGAGGACCAGGGCCGGGATCGGGCGCTGCGCCGGCAACTGCTCGCCGGTGAAATCGGCAATTTCTCCGGTGAAAAGCGCTACATCCGCAAGAACGGCAAGACGTTCTGGGTCAACCGCACCATATCGGTGGCGCGCGACGAGGACGGCAAGCCGCTTTACCTGATCCGGGTCGTCGAGGACATCACCCGGCGCAAGGAGGAAGAGGAGCGTTTTCGCGCGGCCTTCGATCAGGCGGCCGTCGGCATCGCACGTACTGATCTTGAACGCAGCATCATCTCCACCAACCGGAAATTCTGTGAAATAACCGGTTACACAAAGGAAGAACTTCGGGGTGTGAATCTGCGACAGATCAGCCATCCGGATGATCGGGGCAAAGATACCGGCTTGAGGCAACGACTCCTGGCCGGGGAAATAGACCATCTTCAATCCGAGCGGCGTTACATCCGCAAGGACGGCAGCGTCATCTGGGTCCGGCGGACGACATCCCTGGCGCAGGGCATCGCGAACGACGTCTCAAATTACATTTTCGTGGTCGAGGACATCACTGCCCGCAGGATGGTCGAAGAGAGTTATCGCGCGACGTTCGACAACGCGCCGATCGGCATCATGCACAGCACCGCAGAACTGAAGATCCTGCATGTCAACCCCAAGCTCTGCGAGATACTGGGTTATACGCGTGAAGAACTGTTGGCGATGAAAACCTCCGATTTTCTGTCCCCGGACGACCGAAAATCCGACCGTTCGCAATATCTTGAGCAGATGCTGAAAGGGGAAATACGGAATTTTTCTTCCGAGCGTCCGTTCGTCCGCAAAGATGGCAGCATCGTGTGGACCAACCGCACGGTTTCGCTGGTACGGGACAGTGCCGGGCAACCGCTTTATTTCCTGCGCATCATCGAAGACATCTCGGAACGCAAGCGCGCCGAGGATGCACTCGCGCAGGAGAGGCTATTGCTGCGCACCATCGTCGATGCCATCCCCGACCGCATTTATGTCAAGGATATCGAAGGACGTTTCGTCCTGCAGAACGCCGCCAATCTGCAATTACGCGGCTTCAATCGCCACGAAGACGTCGTCGGCAAGACCGTGTTCGACATTTTCCCGTCGCAACTGGCCCGGCGCATCCACGACGAAGATCAGGAGATCATCCGGTCCGGCGAGCCGCTGATCGACCGTGAGAGCCGCACCTATTTCGGCGCCAGCGATGGTCATGAGGACGCGATCCACTGGCAACTGACGTCAAAAATACCCCTGAAAAATGCCGATGGCGCCATCTATGGACTGGTCGGCGTCAACCGCGACATCACTGAACGCAAACAGTCCAGCGAACGCCTGGCGCATCTGGCCCACTACGACAGCGTGACCGGCCTGCCGAATCGGGTGCTGCTGCACGACCGCCTCAGCCAATCCATCGCCCAGGCGCGCAGAAACAGCTTGTTCGTCGGCGTACTGTTCCTCGACCTGGACCGCTTCAAGCTGGTCAATGACACACTGGGTCACTCAGCCGGGGATCTGTTGCTGAAACAGGTCGCAATACACCTGACCCAGGCGCTGCGGCCCAGCGATACCGTCGGCCGCCTGAGCGGCGATGAATTTGCCGTGATCCTGCCCGAACTCGCCACACCGCAGAATGCGGGGCTGGTTGCGCAGAAACTGATCGACCTGCTGAACCTGCCCTTCGATCTTGACGGCAACGAGGTGTTCGTCACGGCCAGCATCGGCATCACGATCTACCCCACAGACAGCGACAACATCGAAACCCTGATCCGCGACGCCGATGCGGCGATGTATGGCGCAAAATCCGCTGGCCGCAACAATTATCAGTACTACACCGCGGAAATGAACCAGCGCGCGAACGAAAAGCTGCGCCTTGAAACCAGACTGCGCCGCGCGATCGAACGCGAGGAGTTTGTCCTGCATTACCAGCCCAAGGTCGATATCGCGACAGGGAAAATCACCGGTCTTGAAGCGCTGCTGCGCTGGCAATCGCCAGATGAAGGGCTGGTGGGACCCAATCAATTCATACCGATGCTGGAAGAAACAGGGCTGATCTCGCCGGTCGGAGACTGGGTCATCCGTCAGGCATGCGCCCAGATCCGTGACTGGCGCAAAGCCGGCATCACGCTGGTGGCAGTGGCCGTGAATCTTTCTGCCCGGCAACTGCGCCAGACCGGCTTTGGTGCCACCCTCGGGCGCGCACTGACCGAATTCAGCGTGCCTGCAGAACTGATCGAAATCGAAATCACCGAGAGCTCGCTGATGGAGAATCCGGAGCAGGCCATCGTCGTACTTACAGAAATTGCAAATCTCGGCGTCCGCCTGTCGGCTGACGATTTCGGCACGGGATATTCCAGCCTGAGTTACCTGAAACGGTTGCCGCTGGATGCGCTGAAAATCGACCGCTCCTTCGTTCGCGACATCACCTCCGATCCGGACGACGCCGCAATCACCAGGACGGTGATCACGCTTGCACATGGCCTGGACCTCAAGGTGATTGCCGAGGGCGTGGAAACCGAGGAGCAACTGGCATTTCTGGGCCAGAACCAATGTGACGAGGCGCAGGGCTATCTGTTCTCGCGCCCCCTGCCCGTCGATGCCTGCACCAAGCTGCTGTCGCAGGGAAGCGCCCTGCATCCGGCGCGGGTGACGGCAAGCGCCGAAGACATCCCCGCCGTGTTGCTGGTTGACGATGACCCCGATCATCTGATGCTGACGCGGCTCCTGCTGCAACGCGGCGGACACCGGGTGCTGGAAACGACCAGTACGCGTGATGCCTTCGAACTGCTGGCAACGAACCGGGTGAGCATCATCATTGCCGATGAAAACATGCCGGGCATGAGCGGCGTCGAATTCCTGCGGCGCGCCAAACTGATGTACCCCGACTCCATGCGCATCATGTTCAGCAGTGACAGCGATTTTGGCACCGCAACAGCCGCCATCAACGATGGTGAAGTCCACAAATTTTTCGTCAAGGGCCGTGACGAGGAGTTGTTAAGCCGCGAAATCAGCAAAAAATTCCGCCAGGACCGGGCCCATCAGCCGGAAATGCAGTCCTCGCCCGATGTGAATTGACCGGTACGCGAGCCGCTATTGACAGCGGGCAGGCGATATCTGAACAATAGTCGTCCTTGCCTTGGGATTCCCGCTCATGGAACGCCGCGACTTCATCCATGTCTGTGCCGCTTCCGCCCTCGGGCTGGGAACACAGCCCGCGTTTGCCGCAGCAGCTGATGCGCAACCGCGGCCATACGCGAGGACGCGGCTCACCGACGAATCCGGCCAGCCGCTGCGCGTCTCGCGTCTTTCTGTCGGCGAAAACTATGTGTTTCACTATCCGTTCGAAGGCACGCCGTGTTTCCTGATCAACCTCGGCAAAGCCACCACGCAGAACGTCACGCTGAAAACCGGCAATGGCGCAAGCTACCAGTGGCCGGGGGGCGTTGGTCCGCAGCGCGCCATTGTCGGTTATTCGGCAATCTGCTCGCATCAACTGACCTACCCGACGCGGCAAATCAGCTTCATCAGTTATCGCGACCACTCGACGGCATCAAAAATCAGCAAACCGAGCATGATCCATTGCTGTTCGGAACACAGTGAATATGATCCTGCCGCCGGCGCGCGGGTCATGGGTGGACCGGCGCCGCAACCACTGTGCGCGATCCTGCTCGAATATGATCGCGCATCCGACGCACTGTTCGCCACCGGCACACTGGGCGGCGAAATGTTCAATACGTTTTTCAGCAAATATGAAATGCGACTGGCACTGGAACACGGATCGCCGGCGCGGGCACAGCAGCGGGTCGCCGGAACAACCACGGTGACCGCACTGACCCGGTTCTGCAAACAGCAGGTTCGTTGTTAAAAAATATAATATAATCAAATACTTAAGATAATCACAAAACAGGCATTAGTGGCATTAGTATTAGTCTGTGTTCCGGCAGCACCCACCAAAGGAGAGTTTGATGAAACGCATCATCGCAACAGCAGTGTTCGCCGGCATTGCCGCCGGCTGCGCAGGACCTGCGGAATACAAGGAAGTCAGCGCGACTGCAACCCTTGAACCGCGCAGCGGCAGCCAGGTGCGCGGCATGGTGACCTTTACCCAGGCCGGTCCGGACATCGTCCGCGTTGCCGGCAGTTTCAGTGGACACACCAAGGGGACGAAGGGATTTCACATCCATGAAAAAGGCGACTGCAGCGATGCCAAAGGCATGAGTACCGGCGGCCATTTCAACCCGCGCAACCACAAGCACAGCGGGCCCTATGAACCGGAGCGGCACGCCGGCGACCTCGGCAACCTGACCTTCGATGACAAAGGCAACGCCATGGTGAATTTTGTCGTCGGCGGCATTTCAGTCAGCAAGGACAAACCCGACGGCATCATCGGTCGTGCAGTGATCGTACACATGGACACGGACGACCTGCAGACAGATCCCACGGGCAACGCCGGCGGACGTGTCGCTTGCGGCGTGATTCAGTAATCCGGTAACGACGGCATCTCCGCTTCCGCGCTGCTGCGCGGAAGCGGAATGGGTGACTGATTTGCGCAATCAATTTGCGCAATCATCATCCCGGCAACGCCACGGTTAACCCATTCCATCACCCAAGTATCGAGGAAAACACCGTGCAATCATGTTGCAAATGGTTGTGGCTGCTGGCCTGGCTTCCGGCCGGCGCTGCGGCCTTCCAGCCGTTAGTCACCGACGACACCGGCACGCAGGGTGCCGGCGGTAATCAGCTTGAGGCCGCATACAACCGCAGCACCGACAAGCTGGGCGGCGCGAAAACCGTGACCCATGAAATACCGCTGGTCTACACCCGCGGCATCACCGATGCGCTGGACATCTACGCCGGCGGCACCCGCCTGAGCATTGTGCCGCCCGCACCCGGCGCCACCGAGCGCGGCTGGGGCAACCCGGTGCTCGGCGCCAAGTGGCGTTTCTATGACAACGAATCGAGCAAAATGAGCTTTGCGTTCAAGCCGGAAATCCGGTTTCCGGTATCCGACAACCGTGAAGCGCGGGGACTGGGCACCGCCCGCAGCTCTTACGGCGCCGGGCTGCTGATGACACAGGAGACCGGCTTCGGCGCGCTGCTGGCGAACCTGACGGTGGACCGCAGCAACTATCAGGATGATGCGCTCAACAGCGCCGAGCGGCGCACGGTCACCCGGCTGTCAGTCGCGCCGGTATGGGATGTCGCCGCCGAATGGAAACTTGCGCTCGACACCGGCATCATGACCAACCCGGATCGTGCTGAGAAGCAGCGCATGGCTTATGTCGAACTCGGTGCAATTTATTCGCCGGGCAAGGATCTCGATTTCGCGCTGGGTGTGATCCGCAATACCGGTGACGGCGACGTGCGCACGACCCAAGTCACCATGGGCGTTACCTGGAGATTCCGCTAACTCCACAAGCGCGGATCAGAGCAGCAGCTCAGCGAATCCGGGGGCATCTGGTATTGACCCCAGATCAAAAACCCTGCGCAACGCAAGGTAAGATGGCGCCATGATTCCCTGGCTGGAAAGCAGTGATCCCTTCCCTCCACTGGAAAGGGCGCTGGCGGAACCCGACGGCCTGCTCGCGGCAGGCGCAGATCTGACGCCGGCACGTCTGCTGACGGCCTATCAAAGCGGGATTTTTCCCTGGTACAGCGCCGGGCAGCCGGTGTTGTGGTGGAGTCCGGACCCGCGCATGGTGCTGTTTCCCGCCGAGTTCCGCATGCCGCGTTCACTGGCAAAACGGCTGCGCCGGCGCGATTACGAGATCCGTGTGGATACTGCGTTTGAAAGCGTGATGCGCGCCTGCGCCGCGCCGCGCAGTGACGCCGCCGGCACCTGGATCACGACTGACATGATCGCGGCCTACTGCGAACTGCACCGCCTCGGCCATGCGCATTCGGTGGAAACCTGGATCAGCGGCGAACTGACCGGCGGTCTCTACGGCATCGCGCTGGGACGCGTGTTCTACGGCGAATCGATGTTCACAAAGATGGCCGACGCCTCAAAAATCGCATTGGCACACCTGGTGCACCGCCTGAAAAGCCGGCAATTCGGCATCATTGACTGCCAGATGAATACCGCACACCTCGCCCGCTTCGGTGCGCGTGAGATTCCGCGCCACGATTTTTCGCGGCATCTGGTGGAATTGGTAAACTACCCCCAGACTGATGATGTCTGGCGTTTTGATGACGAACCGGTGATTTGGTAAATCAAACGGGTAAACCAAAGTAAGCAACTGTGACCTATCTCTCGGAATTCCCGCTCTCGGTACTGCAGTTCTATGCGACTGCACCCTACCCCTGCAGTTATCTGCCGGAGCGCATGGCACGTTCGCAGGTCGCCACCCCCAGCCATCTGATCGACGGCCCCGTCTACAGCGAACTGGTGCGCGCCGGCTTCCGTCGCAGCGGGGCGTTTACCTACCGGCCGCACTGTGATCATTGCCGCGCCTGCGTGCCGGTGCGCCTGGTCACTGAAGATTTCCAGGCCAGCCGCACACAGCGCCGCGCATGGAAAAGGCACGCCGCGCTCGAATCACGGACACTGGAACTCAAATACCATCCCGAACACTACGCGCTGTATCTGCGCTACCAGGCACAGCGCCACGCCGGTGGCGGCATGGACCAGGACAGCCGCGAACAATACCGTCACTTTCTGCTGCAAAGTAATATTGACTCCCGGCTGGTCGAGTTCCGCGAGGACGGCGCGCTGCGCATGGTCAGCATCGTCGACCAGTTGCAGGACGGCTTGTCATCGGTCTACACGTTTTTCGATCCTGAAATTGCGGGCGCCAGTTTCGGCACCTACAACATCCTGTGGCAGGTCGATCTCTGCCGGCAGATCGATCTGCCCTATCTTTATCTCGGCTACTGGATTGCGCAGAGCCGGAAAATGGCCTACAAAATTCAATTTCAGCCGATGGAAGGTCTGATTGAAGGCCGCTGGCAAGCGCTCGCGGGCTGAATCCCGCACCCCGGACGCTCGCCGGCCGATACAATACGCGCCATGTATCCCCTGCTCCGCCCCCTGCTGTTCGCGCTCGACGCCGAGTCCGCGCACCACCTGACCCTCGAATCACTGCAACTCGCCGCACGCACCGGCATCGTTGGCGCCTTTGCACCGCGCACCAGCGCAGCGCCACGCACCGTGATGGGCATTTCTTTCCCTAATCCGGTGGGACTCGCCGCCGGGCTCGACAAAAACGGCGAGTACATAGACGCACTGGCGACTCTCGGTTTCGGTTTTCTCGAAATCGGCACCATCACGCCGCGACCGCAACCGGGCAATCCGCGACCGCGCATGTTCCGCCTGCCGGCAGCGCAAGCGCTCATCAACCGCATGGGCTTCAACAATCACGGCGTCGATGCGCTGATTGCCAACGTGCTGCGCTCACGTTTCCGTGGCGTGCTTGGCATCAACATCGGCAAGAATTTCGACACACCCATCGAACGCGCCGCCGACGATTACCTGATCTGCCTGCGCAAGGTCTACGCCCATGCCAGCTACGTCACGGTCAATATTTCTTCGCCCAATACCAAAAATCTCCGGCAACTGCAGCAGACCGATGAACTCGGCCAACTGCTGGCCGCGCTGCAAATGGAACGTGAGCGGCTCTCTGACCGCCACGGCCGGCGGGTACCGCTGGCGCTCAAAATCGCGCCCGATCTCGACCCCTCGCAGATCTCCGCCATTGCCGGACTGCTGGTTACGCATCAGATTGATGCGGTAATCGCCACCAACACCACCACGGCCCGCGACGCGGTCGCGCAATTGCCGCACGGCGCAGAAGCCGGCGGCCTCAGCGGTTCACCTCTGACCGCCCAGGCTCAGTCGGTTACCGCCCAGCTCGCCGCAGCACTCGGCGGCGCAGTGCCCATCATCGGCGTCGGCGGCATCATGACCGGTAAAGATGCCGCTGCGCGCCTCCATGCCGGCGCCAGCCTGGTACAGCTCTACACCGGTCTGGTCTATGCCGGACCGGCACTGGTCGGCGCCTGCATCAACGGCAGCGCCCAACCGGCACCCTGATCGGAGACCAGTACCATGGCCCGCGTTGACGCCATTAATACCCTGCTGCCGCAAACACAATGCGGCCAATGCGATTACCCAGGCTGCCGGCCTTACGCGGAAGCCATGGCCTCAGGAACAGCGCCGATCAATCAGTGCCCTCCTGGCGGCGACGAGGTCATCGCCGAACTGGCTGCCTTGCTGAACGTAGCGGTGTTGCCGCTGAGCACAGCACACGGTGTTGCCGCCGCACCGGCGGTGGCTGTCATCGATGAGGCCGCCTGCATCGGCTGCGCATTGTGCCTGCCCGCCTGCCCCGTCGATGCCATCGTCGGCGCACGCCAGCTGATGCATACTGTGATCGCCGCGGAATGCACCGGTTGCGGGTTGTGCCTGCCGCCCTGTCCGGTGAATTGCATCAGCATCGTGCCGACCAGCACGCCGCGTGATCACATGGCGCAACGTGCCCTGTCCGGACGATTGCGGGAACGCTATCAGGCGCACCTGCAACGACTGACAGCGCGCGCCGTCAAGCACCCCAGCGGAAAAACCACGTCAACAGTCACGGAAAGAGCTGCGCGCAAACAAGCAACCCTGGATCGCGCCATGATCAGGGCGCGGGCGCGATTGGGCAAAACAGCAGGTTAATAAATCGCGGTTAACCTGCTTTTTAAATTGCTGCGTCAGCGCCCGAACAGACCGCGCAGCAACTGCACCGGATCGATGTCGCTCTTGGGTTGCTCTTGTTGCGGCGCACTGGGCTGTGCAGCAAGGCCGCGCGCCCCTTCCGCAGGCAATGGTTGTGACGCCCGCACCGGGCCGGCGCCGGCAGCGATACGCCGGATGTCCAGTTCACGCCCATTCGGCAACTGTGCCACGCGCGGCGTCAGCGCGACGCCCAATTGCTCCAGCCGGTCACCCGGCGTCGGGTGGGTTTTAAACAGCAGCGCCAGCGATCCATCCTCAGCACCGCGCGCTGCCAGCTTGTGCAGGACATCGACCAGCCCGAACGGGTTGTAGCCGGCGCGTGCGGCAAGCACCACGCCCATCGCATCTGCTTCATGCTCTGCGCCCTTGTCGAGCCCGCGCGCGAAGATCTCCGCCCCGCTGCCGATCATGTTGTTGAGCAATGCCGAGCGGTTGTCACGCTGCGCGATCTGCGCGCCTGCCGACAGGGCGGCGCTTTTCTGCATCACCGTCACATGATGGCGGCGTACGATATGGGCGATTTCATGCGCCAGTACGCCGGCGAGCTGGGCTTCGTTGTCGAGGATTTCATACAACCCGCGCGTCAGCAGCACATAGCCGCCGGGCGCGGCAAAGGCGTTGATCGATGCGGTGTCGATCACCGCAAAACGCCACGGCAAGTCGGGCCGTTCGCTCTGCGTCGCCACCCAGCGCCCGACGCGATTGACGTAACTTTGCAGCGCGACGTCGTTGACCAGTGGCGCGGCGCCCAGCATGCGTCCGGCGACTTCACGGCCGATTTTCAGTTCTTCCGATTCGCTGACACCGGCCACTGCAGTGACAGCATCACGCCCGATGTTGAACAGGCGGTTGAGATCAATGCTTTGCGCCTGCGCTGTACCGCAAATCCCCGTCGTCGCGACCAGCACCCCCACGCAGATTGCATGCATGCTCGTCATCATTGGCTGCTCCCGCTGGCCGGGTCGAGATAATCGACCTGAACGGCACTCAATCCGGATTTCCCGGCCTGCGCCGCCGCCTGCTCACGGCTGGCGGCAAAACCATCGAGTTGCCGCATCTGACCTTCGTCGAAATGCGCCTGCTTCAGGTCCTCTTCATCGAGGCCGCGGATGCCGATGGTGGCGGTCACATTGACCTGCTGGCGCGGACCGAAGACGCGCCCCAGCGCCGAGCCGGTGCCTCCGCCACTGCTGCTGCCGGCACCCACCGCGCCGAAGCGAACATTGAAAGAATAGAGCCAGCCGGTCACCGTGCCGGACTTGACCTGCACCCAGGCACCCTGCCGCGACACCGCGTCGCCAGTCGCTCCCTTGGCCAGATTGCCGGCAACCCCGGCATCGGTGCGGGGTTCCGCACGCAAAATGCTGTCTCGCTCCACCGTCACCGGCTCAGCCAGTGCCGCTGCGGCAATCGTCGCGAGCAGGACGGTCGCCAGCCATTGCCTGAGCTTGCTTAACCTTGCCGCGGGTCTGTGCATCAGGAACTCCGTGGGAACAATGCGCCCATTATAATCACCTGGCATCCACAACTCGTTCGAAAAATACCTTGAATCCCGCAAAACGCCAGGCCATTTTCGAACGTTTCCGCAACGCCAACCCCGAACCGCGCGGGGAACTGCAATACGCCTCCCCATTTGAACTGCTGGTCGCCGTCATTCTGTCGGCACAGGCCACCGACAAAAGCGTCAATCGGGCCACCGGGCCCCTGTACAAAAAGGCGAACACGCCGCAGGCGCTGCTGAAGCTGGGCGTGCCCGGCCTTGAGCAATACATCAAAAGCATAGGCCTCTACCGCACCAAGGCGAAAAACATCATCGCCACCTGCGCCATCCTGCTCGAAAAACATGGCGGCGCCGTGCCGCGCGACCGCGCCGCGCTGGAAGAACTGCCGGGAGTCGGGCGCAAGACAGCGAACGTCGTGCTGAACATCGCTTTTGGTGAACCGACCATCGCCGTGGATACGCATATTTTTCGCATCAGCAACCGCACAGGTCTCGCGCCGGGCAAGGACGTGCTGGCCGTTGAACAGAAACTGCTGAAGGTGACACCGGAGGCATTCAAGCAGCATGCACACCACTGGCTGATCCTGCACGGACGCTATATCTGCATCGCGCGCAAACCGCGCTGCGGCGAGTGCCCGATCAACGACCTTTGCGAGTTCCGCCAAAAATCGAAATAAAAAAACGCGCCGGAAATGCGGCGCGTTTTTTGATGCGGCAGACGCTCAGTATTTGACCGTGAGCCCAGGCTGGCGCGAATAAAAAGAAGCCAGATCCTCGATATCACGCTGCGACAGGCTGGTGGCCTGCGGCGCCATGATTGCGTTCTTGCGCTCACCCGCCTTGTATTCCGCCAGGGCTTTGACCAGGTAGTCAAAATTCTGGCCGGCCAGGCGCGGGAAATCCGGCGCTGCGCTATTGCCGTCCGGTCCATGGCAGGCGGCGCAGGTTTTTGATTTTTCCTTGCCCGCAGCAGGGTTGGCAGCCAGTGACGGGCCGCTGGCAATCAGCGCCGCACAACCGGCAATCCACAGCAGTTTTTTCATCAGTATCCCCTGAACCTGTTATTTCGACGCCGACTGGACTGCGGTCGATGCATAGTAGGCGGCAACATCAGCCATGTCCTGATCGGTCAGACCGGCCGCGATCGCGCGCATCGACGGATGCGTGCGGTCACCGTTCTTGTAACCCTGCAGCGCCTTGACGATGTAGGCGGCATGCTGCCCGCCTATTTTCGGCACGCTGTAGGTCACGGGGAATGCGGTCTTGTAGCCGGGAATGCCGTGGCAGCCGGCACACATCGCGGACTTGCCCTTGCCTGCCGCCGGATTGCCTTCGGCTGAGAGGGCGAGACCCGGGACCAGTGCCATACCGAAGCCGAGGCAAATTGCAGTTAACCGTGTCATGAAGGCGCTCTTTCCTTTTTTGAACGATGCAGGGCGCCGATTATAGCCCAAAAATTTCGCTGATTGCCGGGCAAATTTAGCTGATTGGCCAGTACTGCCGCGATGACTCATAATGAAAATCATTGTCCCGGGAAAGCCCTTGAAGTTTTTATTCCGCTCCCGCCCTGAACTGCTGCAGTTCGCCGGCCGGTTATTTCCGTTCCTGCACTGGTGGCCAATGGTCAACCGCCAGACACTGCGCGCCGACGCACTGGCGGGCATCACCGGCGCGGTCGTCGTGCTGCCGCAAGGCGTGGCTTTCGCCACCATCGCCGGGCTGCCGCCGGAATACGGGCTCTACGCGGCGATGATCCCGGCGATCATCGCTGCACTCTTCGGCTCCAGCTGGCACCTGGTCTCGGGACCGACCACCGCGATTTCCATTGTGATCTACGCCACGATGAGCGGCGTCGCTGAACCCGGCACGCCGGAATACATCCGGCTGGTATTAATGATGACCTTCCTCACCGGCGTATTCCAGCTCGCGATGGGCCTCGCCCGCATGGGCGCTCTGGTGAATTTCATTTCTCACACCGTCGTGCTCGGCTTCACCGCCGGCGCCGGCCTGCTGATCATCAGCACGCAGCTGACGCACTTCTTTGGCATTCCAATGCCGCGCGGCATCTCCTTTGCCGAGACCCTGCGCCAGACCCTGTACGGCCTGGACGACATCAACTGGTATGTCGCCTCGGTGGGCATGATCACGCTGCTGGTCGGCATTTTCGTCAAACGCCGCTACCCCCGCCTGCCCTACATGATCGCGGCGATGATCGCCGGCACACTGTACACCCTGGCGTTGGGCTGGATCCCGCAACTCGACGCGCACAACCAGATCGCAACCGTGAAGGCGCTGTCGGGAATTTTTCCCCACTTTGTAGCACCGGATTTTTCGCTCGAAGCCCTGCGCAAGACGGCGTCCATCGCTGTGGCAGTGACCATGCTCGGGTTGACTGAAGCAGTGTCGATCGCAAGGGCCATCGCAGTGCGTTCCGAACAGCGCATCGACGGCAACCAGGAATTCATCGGCCAGGGCCTGTCCAATATCGCCGGCAGTTTTTTCTCAGCCTATGCATCCAGCGGCTCCTTCAACCGTAGTGGCGTCAACTACGAGTCGGGGGCACGCACGCCTCTTGCGGCGGTGTTATCCGCCATATTCCTGCTGATCATCGTGCTGCTGGTCGCACCCCTGGTGCAGTTCCTGCCGGTGCCGACCATGGCCGGCATCCTGTTCATGGTGGCCTGGGGGCTGATCGACATTCCGCAGATGCGCAACATCATCCGCACCAGCCTGTCGGAGAGCGTGGTGCTCGCAGTGACGCTGCTGGCGACGCTGTTCGTGCAGCTGGAATTCGCCATTTACACGGGCGTCCTGCTGTCGCTGATGCTGTATCTGAAGCGCACCTCGCACCCGGTGATCCTCGACGTCAAACCGGATCCCGAGGAAGGCAGTTACCACTACTCCGCCGACACCGGTCTCCCGGACTGCCCCCAGGTAAAGTGCCTGCGCGTCAACGGTTCGATTTTTTTCGGCGCCGTCGATCACATGCAGCAAATGCTGCACCGGATCGGCGAGCAGAGTACGCAAAAACACATATTGATCGTCGCCAGTGGCATCAACTTCGTTGATGTGGCCGGCGCCGAGTTGCTGGCGCATGAAGCCAAGCGCCGGCGGCGGCTCGGCGGCGGCTTGTACTTCTACCGGTTGAAGGATGAGGTGGTCGGACTGCTGCGCCGGGGCGGCTACATGAACGATATCGGCGACGACAACTTGTTTCCGGTGAAGCGCAACGCGATCGCGGCGATTTACAAAAAACTCGACTCTGCGGTCTGCCGCGACTGCAAGCTGCAGATTTTCCGCGAATGCCGCGCCAGCCTGCCCAACGGCGATGCCCGTCTGGCGGTGAATTTTCCGGTCACTGGCGCATTATCTGCTGGAGCGCCACCGGATATCAGTAAGTAATTGTTTTTATTGGTATCGCTTTATTGGAATCGCTTTGTTGGAATCAAATTACCACGCTGCACCGAGCCCTGCAGCACGACGCTTATAATGCAGGACCTCCACGCCTTCAAAATCATGGCAAACCGTCTTTCCAAAATTGTAACCCGCACCGGTGACGACGGCAGCACCGGACTCGCCTCAGGCGACCGCATCGCCAAGGATCAGACCCGCGTCGCCGTGCTTGGCGACGTCGACGAACTGAACAGCGCCATTGGCATGTTGCTGGCTGAGGAGGTAATGCCTGCCGGCATCCGCGACGCGCTACTCGGCGTGCAGCACGACCTGTTCGATCTCGGCGGTGAACTGAGCCTGCCGGGACATGCGCTGATCAGCACCGCGCATCTGGCGCGTATCGAAGAACTGGTCACGCGGTTTAATGCCGGACTGCCGCCGCTGAAGGAATTTGTACTGCCAGGCGGCACACGCTGTGCCGCGCTGGCGCACGTGGCACGCACCATCTGCCGTCGTGCTGAACGCACACTGGTTGCTTTGGCACGGCAGGAAGAATTACCGCCACTACAGGTGCAATATCTGAACCGGCTTTCCGACCTGCTGTTTGTGCTGGCACGCTCGTTTAACCATTCTGATAACCAGACTGGCGGCAAAGGCGACGTGTTGTGGCAGCAGGGCCGCAACCGTAGCTGAACCACAGAAAGATTTCCGCCTAACGCTCAGCGGCGCGCCGCGCGCACCGCGTCGAGATGCGCACACACCATGCGCGCGCCTTCCAGCAAGCGGGGCGTCGGACGCTGAATCAGATCCGGCGCGATATGGCGCACGGGAATCATGCCCAGCGGCGGCGGTAGTCCCGCCCAGCGCGCAGCAAACCCGGCAGCCAACTCCGCCGAACTGCCGCCCAGCGCGATTTCGGGTCGTGCCGCCAGCAGGGCCTCGCGCGACACTTCCGGCGTCAACGGCCGCAAACCCCCGAAAATATTCTTCCCACCACACAGCGCAACCACGTCACTGATGATGTGCGTATCGTTGACGGTCATCAGCGGTTGCGGCCAGATCTCGTAGAACACGCGCACCGGTGCGCCGCTGTAACGGCGGGCGCGCAAGTCGCTCAGCCCGGCGTTATAGGCGTCGCGGGCGCGGGCGGCCGCCGGCAAGGTGCCGGCCAGTGTCGCGATGGCCTCAATGCCGCCAGCGATATCCTCCAGCCGGGAAAATTCCGCCACAAACACCGGCAAGCCGACGCTTTCCAGTCGCGCCACGACGGTGGCAGGCGTGCCGTTTTTCCAGGCCAGCACCAGGTCGGGCTTCAATGCCAGCAACAGTTCGGTGTCGAATTGTCCGGCGTCGCTGACCACCGGCAAGCGGCGGGCCGCCTCGGGATAATTGCTGAACCGCGCCACACCGGCGAGATGCGCGCCGGCACCGGCGGCAAAACTGAGTTCGGTGAGATGCGGCGCCAGCGTGATGATGCGTCGGGCAGGCTGCGTCAGCCTGATGGTCGCGCCGCGGCCGTCAATCACCTGCACCGTCTGCCCAGCTGCAAAACCGGCATTGAGCGCAAGCAGGAGGCCAAGGCTGAAGGCACAGCCGAATGCGGGGCCGGTGTTTTGCAATAACTTCAAAAGGAAAATCATGGGAAGCAGTCGGCGCACGGAATCCGCAGATTCGGCGCGGACAGGAAACTACCGGTTGTCTTCCATCACCCGCAGCAGGCGTGCGCTGGTCTGGCGCAGACGCAGGGACAGCATGGTGACCATTTTCACCAGAATCTTCGAGCCGAGTCCCTGATGGTCGAGAATGATTTTGGCCATGTTGTCGCGGGTCAGCACGGCGAAGGTGGTGGATTGTGACGCCATGCAGGTCGCGAATCGCGGCTCACCGTCGATCATCGACATCTCACCGAGTGTCATGCCGGGGCCAGCACTGGTCATGTGCTGCTGCTCGCCGCGCTGATTTTTTTTCAGGATATCAATTTCACCTTCGACGATCAGCACCATGAAATCGCCGGCATCGCCTTCGCGGATGATCATCTCTCCGGGCTGCGCGCGATAGACCTCCATGTAACCGGAGAGTATCGAAATATCTTCCTGCGAAAATTCGGTGAAAAACTGCGATTTACCAACCAGCCCGAAGATTTCCCCGGCAATGGCGATGCCGCCCCCCACGCGCTCGAGCTTGGCGAGGTTGCTCTGGTCGGTTACCGCGCTGAGGTCGTCTTGGGCCATTTGTGTTGAGGGAAGATGCAACCGCCAGGCAACTGCATCCCGTATCTCCCCGCTTTTATCTTTCCGTTAATTGGCAGCGACGGCTCTGAGCCGGCGCTTGCGCACACCGTCCGCCAGCGTCTCGAGCAGCGTCCGGCTTTCATCCCAGCCGATACAACCGTCGGTGATGCTGACGCCATAGGTCAGCGGCTTGCCCGGCAGCAGATCCTGCCGCCCCGCCTTCAGATGGCTTTCAACCATGACGCCGAAAATGCGATCGTCGCCGCTTGCCACCTGGTGGGCCACATTCTGGCCGACGTCGACCTGTTTCTCCGGCTTCTTGCTGCTGTTGCTGTGACTGAAATCGATCATGATCCGCGCCGGGATACCGCCGTCGGCGAGACCGCGGCCCGCGGCATCAACGCTCGGCGCGTCGTAATTCGGTTCCTTGCCGCCGCGCAGGATCAAATGGCAATCCTCGTTACCGGTGGTCGACACAATGGCCGAATGACCGGCCTTGGTCACCGACAGGAAATGGTGCGGCGCCTGCGCCGCGCGGATGGCGTCGATGGCAATCTTGATGTTGCCGTCGGTGCCGTTCTTGAAACCGACGGGGCAGGACAGGCCGGATGCGAGTTCGCGATGGATCTGTGACTCGGTGGTGCGCGCACCGATCGCCCCCCAGGACACCAGGTCGGCGATGTACTGCGGCGTGATCATGTCGAGGAATTCGCAGCCAACAGGCATGCCGCTCTCGCTCAGTTCGAGCAGCAGTTCACGGGCAATCTTCAGGCCTTCGTTGATACGGAAACTGCCGTCGAGATTAGGATCGTTGATCAGCCCCTTCCAGCCCACGGTGGTGCGCGGCTTCTCGAAATAGACGCGCATCACGATCAGCAGGTCGGCGGCGAGTTTCTTTTTCGCCTCCAGCAGTTTGCCGGCGTATTCCTTGGCCGCCTTGACGTCATGCACCGAACACGGCCCCATGATCACCAGCAGGCGGTCATCGGCACCGTGCAGGATGCGATGGATGTCCTGGCGCGCTTCAAACGTCGTGTTGGCGGCTTTTTCGCTGAGTGCGAGTTCGCGCAGCAGATGCTCGGGAGGCGCCAGTTCCTTGATTTCCTTGATCCGCAGATCGTCAGTACGGTGCAGCATTTTGCGCAGTGCCTTCCTTAACTTTCCATATAATCAATGCATTATAAACGATTCTGGACCCGCGATTCCCGTCCCGCCGAATCCTGACCTGCCGGATCGCCCCCTGCTTAGACCGTGCCGCCGACGGTCAGCCCGTCGATGCGCAGGGTCGGCTGGCCGACCCCAACCGGCACGCTCTGGCCTTCCTTGCCGCAGGTGCCGACGCCGGAATCGAGTTTCATGTCATTGCCGATCATCGACACCCGGGTCAGCGCATCCGGACCGTTGCCGATCAGCGTCGCGCCTTTCACCGGATAGGTCAGTTTGCCGTTCTCGATCATGTACGCCTCGGACGCCGAAAACACGAACTTGCCGCTGGTGATGTCGACCTGGCCGCCGCCGAAATTCACCGCATACAAGCCGCGCTCCACCGAGGCGATGATTTCCGCCGGATCGCGGTCACCGTTCAGCATGTAGGTATTGGTCATGCGCGGCATCGGAACATGCGCGTAGGATTCGCGCCGGCCGTTGCCAGTGGGCGCAACACCCATCAGCCGCGCGTTCAGCGCGTCCTGCAGATAACCGCGCAGCACGCCATCCTCGATCAGCACATTGCGCTGCGTGGCATTGCCTTCGTCGTCGATATTCAGTGAACCGCGGCGCTGCGCGATGGTGCCGTCGTCGACCACGGTAACCCCGGGCGCTGCGACGCGTTCGCCAATGCGCCCGCTGAACGCTGAAGTGCCCTTGCGGTTGAAGTCCCCCTCCAGCCCGTGGCCGATCGCCTCGTGCAGCAATATGCCCGGCCAGCCCGAACCCAGCACCACAGTCATGGTGCCGGCCGGCGCGGGACGGGCATCGAGATTGAGCAGCGCCTGCTGCACCGCCTTTTGCGCATAATCGTTCAATACTTCATCGGTGAAATAGCCGTAATCAAAACGCCCACCGCCGCCCGCACCACCCTGCTCGCGGCGGCCGTCGGCTTCGACAATCACCTGCAGTGACAATCGCACCAGCGGCCGCACATCCGCCGCCTGCACACCATCGCTGCGCGCAACCATGACCACTTCGTATTCTCCGGCCAGCGACGCCATCACCTGCGTCACCCGCGGATCAATGCGTCGCGCAATGCCTTCCAGCCGCTCCAGCAGCGCCACCTTCTCCGGCGCACCGAGGCTGGCCAGCGGATCCTGCGGCGCATATAGCGCGCGCAATTCGCCGCGCCGCGCGATCGCCGTGCTGCCGGCTCCGCCCTGGCGGCCGATCGCACGCGTCGCCTGTGCCGCAGCCTGCAAGGCATTAAAGGTGATGTCGTCGGAATAGGCGAAGGCGGTTTTTTCACCACTCACGGCGCGCACGCCAACGCCCTGGTCAATGTTGAAGCTGCCGGATTTGACGATGCCTTCTTCCAGGCTCCACGACTCGCTGCGCGAATACTGGAAATAGAGATCGGCGTAATCGACGTGGTGCGCCATGATCTGGCCGAACACCGACTGCAGACGGCCCTCGTCCAGCGCATGCGGGGCCAGCAGCATCGCGCTGGCCGTCTCAAAAATGTTTGCGGCTTGCATGTGTTCGATTCACCTAAAAAATATTTAATAAAATCAAATACTTATATAAAAACGGGGTGGGTTAGCGTCCCAGCGTACGATGCTGCAGCGCCGGCAAGCTCTGGCGCAGACGTTGTATATGGGTACGGTTCATGCCGGCCACAACCACACCGGAGCCGCGCGGCAGACGGTCAAGAACAACACCCCAGGGATCGACGATCATCGAGTCACCGTGAGTCTCGCGGCCGTTGACATGATAACCGCCCTGCGCGGGGGCCAGCACATAAGCGAGGTTTTCAATGGCGCGCGCGCGGATCAACGTCTCCCAGTGCGCCTTGCCGGTGGTTTCGGTAAACGCCGACGGCACCAGAATCAGGTCGACCTCACCCATCGCCCGGTAGAGTTCGGGGAAACGCAGGTCGTAACAGATCGACAGCCCGATGCGACCGAAAGGAGTATCAAAAGCAACAACGTTTTGCCCATGTTCGATGGTGCGTTCTTCCGAATAATGCTCCTTGCCCATCTCGAACCCGAACAGGTGGATCTTGTCGTAACGCCCAACGCACTTGCCTTTATCGTCGTAGACCAGGCTTGTGTTGAGCACCTTGTCTTTCACCGAAGCCACCAGTGGCACCGAGCCACCGACGATCCAGATGCCGTGTTGGCGCGCGGTCGCCGCGAGAAATTCCTGGATCGGGCCGCTGCCGTACTCCTCGCGCACTGCAACCTTGTCGGTGTCCTTCAGGCCCATGATGCCGAAATACTCCGGCAAACCCACCAGCCGCGCCCCCTGCTCGACGGCCATTTCAATCAGCCGCGCCGCTTCTTTCAGATTAGCGCCGACATGCGGACCCGATGCCATCTGCACGGCTGCGATGCGCGTGGCGCCGGCATCAGCCTGGTCTGCACCATTTTTCTGCGCCTGCGTCGATCTCAGTCTGATACTCATACATTCACACCCCTGGATTGACCATCACACATGGCCGATTATTCTGTGACTTCCAGTCGCAACGCCGTCGCCAGCGGATCGGCGCGAATCTGCAGACGCGCGCTGTCCAGCGCCAGCGCTACCAGCCATGCGCGCAATTCTTCGGCCTGCAGTTGCGATTCCTGCCGCGGGCCGTGAATGATCACGATGCGTGCAGCGCTGCTGGCCTGGTAGGTCGCAACCGCGCGCTGCACGGCAACCTGCCCCATCACCGCCTGCGCCGAGCGCGGACGATCCCATAATTCCGGCGCCAGATCGGCGGCCTGCACGGGCAGCACCAGCCATGACAGCCACAGTAACCGACGAATACTCACTGCGGCGTCTCCGCGTTCGGCTCCAGGCGCGCCACCCTGTTCACCAGCGGTTCGGCCCAGGTGCCGGTGATATCGTACTCATACGAAGTAATTTCGCCCAGCGGATCTCTCAGCAGTTTCTGCGCAAGGAATGCCGCAACACCCGCCACCGGGCCGCCAATCAGCGCCCCGGCCACGGAAAAGGTATCGGATATCTGCGGGTTTATTTTGACCCGCAGTTTTTGCGTTTCGCGGGGCAGATCAACCTGGCCGCTCATGTTGATCCGTGCCGCCGGGCCGGAAATGCGCAGGTTGTCTGTGCTGGCCACGCCCTGAACCACCTTGATGGCGCCGACGATTTCATCAAACGCCAGGCCGTCGCTGAAAATGTCGCGGAAGTCGAGCGTGATCCGCCGCGGCAGGGACTGCAGGCTGAGGATGCCAAGCAGTTTGCCGATGCCCGGTTCCAGTTTCAGAAACTGCCCCTTCGCCGCATCCAGCACAAAATTGCCGGACAGCGTCGGGTAATCCAGACGTTGCGGACTGCCTGACCAGGCCAGCGAACCTTCGACCTTCGCCGTGCCGCGCCGCACGCCCTCGGCATAACCCAGCCGCGTCAGCAGTCGGCCGACATCATTGACCAACAGTTGCACACTGACCTGGACCCGCGGCTGCGCCAGCCAGTTCTGCCAGACGCCGTCCACACTGAGCTTGCTCTCCGGCGTAACGAGCTGCAGGCGTTCAATGCGCCAGTCTCGCTGCTGCGGCGTCGCCTGCAACTCAAGGCGTCCCAAGGCATTACCGGCGAGTTGGAGTTCATCCACGATGACATCCAGTGCCGGCAGTTCCGGTGCCCGTGCCTCCGCAATTTGCGTCAGCGGCACAGCTGGAACGGTTGATGGCTCTGCCGCCGGCAGATTCAAGCGGCGCAGCCGCGCCGTCAGCCGTCCCTTGCCCTGAGCCCGCCAACCCAGCGTGCCCTCAATATCCCGGCCGCGGACGGTGGCCTGCAAAATCCCTTCCGGCGAAGTTGCCCTGATCGCAAGATCGCCAAAGCGTCGCTCAAACACCCGCATCTCGGCAATGCGTAAATCGACCGCCGCCAGATTAACCCCGCCACTACCTCCAGACTCTCCGCTCAGTGCCAGCCATTCATTGAAGTCGAGATCCTTGATGACACCCGAAACCGTGAAGCCCGGGCGATCAGGTTCCGCCGCGGCTCCCTCACCGAAGCGCACGGTGCCGCGCTCGACTTCCTGCTGTTCACCACGCCGCAGCAGCACGGCGCTGACGAGTCCCTCGGCATTGATGGCGATGCGGTCCTGCTGCGGTCCGGTGAAACGCCGCTCCACCCGCAACGGCAGCGACTCCGCTGCAGTCTTGGTAAACGGCGCTGGAAGATTGACGGCGAGACCCTGCAGCGTGGAATCCACGACCAGATCAACGCGCTTGTTGCGCAGGGTCAGCGAACCGCGCCAGTCGGTCGATCCGCGCACGTAGCGCAGCCACTCAACGCCGCCGGCGCGTCGCGCGGCGTCAGCGTTGACCCGTCCACGGAACTGGATGCTTATCGCTGCATCGCGCTGGCTGCCGGCACTGACATTCAGTGGTCCACCAAGGAAAGTCGCCGTAGCACCGGGCACACGCACTCCCGATTCTGTGAACTCCAGCCGGCCGTTGACCTGTTCCAGCGGTGGCATCCCCGGCACCGGCACCAGCTGGTTGTTGACGAATTGGTAGGTACCGGCCACTTTGCTTTTATCCATGGCCTGCAACGGCAAGGTCAGCTTCAGCGCCAGTCGCCCCTGTCCCTGCGCACGCATGCCGTCGGTAAACCCGTTGATCATCCCGTTCACCGGACTGCGCGCGATGAATTCGAGAAAATCCAGGGTCGCGCCCTCAGCCTCGCCATTGATCTGCAGTATTTCATCGGAATGCACCAGATCCGGAATCTGCGCCTGCACTTTGCCCAGCCGCACATTGCCGATCGCAGCCTGACGGGCATTCATTTCCAGGCGTTTGCCACGAAAGCTGAAATCGCCCTCGATGCCGTTGATCTGCGGCCAGCTATCGCCGTAATGCAGCGTGCCACCGTTGATTTTGGCCACCACTTCGAAAATTCCGCCGCGATCGTCGGCAAACGGAAACTCACGCAAATCACCCCTGAGGCGGAACCGTACATCGTTCGAACTGCCGGCGAGAAATGCCCGGTCCAGCCAGCCCCGAGAACTTTTCGCCACCGTCAGCGGCAGATAGGCCGTCACCCGGGATGCCAGCCCTCGACTCAGGTGACCGGTGATATCGGCAACACCCGGGCCATCGCTTGCCGTCCGGTAAGTACCGAACAACGTGCCCGCCAGATCGGCATTGGCGTAGGCGAAATTGCTGAAGCGCAATTCGGTGCCGCCGGCTGCCCGCGACCAGCCGAGCTGGCCGGTCAGCGTGTCAAACCGCAGACGCTCACGGAACAGGCTCGGCAGATCCAGCGCCGCCTTTTGTGTTGCGACATGCAATGTGCCGCCTTTTTCCGTGCCGTCAATATTGCCGCTGAATCCCGTGAATCCGGGCACTGCACCGTGCTGCTGCAGCGACAACTCATGAAAACGGCCACGCGCTGAATACGTTGCCAGCTGCGGCCAGGTGCCGCTCCAACCGAGGGTCAGGTCATAGACGCCGCCAGTTGGTGCGAACGACATCAGCGATTTGCGCAACGCGGCAGCCAGCGGCAGGCGGTCGGCGAGCTGTACCAGGGGCGCCAGCTCCAGTGCATTGGCCTGGAATTCCCCGCGGGTATAACCAGCGGCGCCCGCCCCGCTCAGCCGCAACTGCAGATCAACCGGGGGCAGCGTCAACTGGTCACCGGTAGTGAACGTCAGTTTGCTGGTTGCCACCTCAAAACCGCCTGCCAGCTGTTTCCATGAAAAACGTCCGCCTAGTTCGCGCATGTCCAGTTCCGGCAGGCTGGCACCCAGCTGCGCCTTGACATTGTGCAACTGGGTATCGGCGATGACGCCGGTCAGCTCATTGCGACTGAACGTGAGCCAGGCGCGCAACGCGCCGGTGCCGCGAGGGAAATGCACCGGGAAATCGATCCACTGCCGCCACGCTGCGATATCGACATGGTCGAGCTGTACAAATAACCGCCCGGTCAGCGCCTCCGACAAGGACTGGAAATCCTCACCGGTCAGATCACCGCGCACGTCAAGCGGTGACGCCAGCGCGGCGGGTGGCACCGCACGCAGTCCGACGCGGTGACGATCACCGTTGTTGATAATGCGCAAATGCAGTTTGTCGAGTTCGAGCGCCGGTGCGGCTCGCAACTCGTCGTTCCACACCAGCCGCGCTTCATGAATTTCGATATCGCGCTGACTGAGCAACCAGCTTGAAAAACCACCCTTACCCTGCTGATCAAGGTTCAGTGCGATGCCGGCCACGGTGATGCCGCCGCGCGTATCGCGGCGCACCGTCAATACCGGGCGGTAAATGTCGAGCGCGTGAAAATCGACCTGCAGCCGCGCCGCCGAACGCCATGACAGCGTGGCATCGACGCGCGGCAATTCCAGCGCGGGCCGCCCCTCGGCATCGTGCACAACAACCTGCGACAAGGCGAGCTGCGGACGCAAGCCGTCCCAGTTTGCACTGATGCCGCCAATGCTGACGCGCTGCTGAACCGCCCGGCTCAGGGTCCGGGCGATATCATCACGATAAGTCGCGATATCCGGCAGTATCCAGTAACGCAGCGCCAGTATCGTTGCGGCAAACAGCAAACCGCAGATCAGGACACCCCAGATCAGCACGCGATAGCCCCACAACGAACAGCTCTGGAACCAGTTACGCGTTGTGGCTGAGGGCATCATTTGCCTGAAGAATGTAAAATAGAAAATGTAAAATGCAGAAATGAAACAAAGGCTTAGCTATTCTAACGCGCCTGACGCGAACCGGCCATGCCATCTGCCACTCGTCTACCCACTCGTTTACCCACTCGATTAACTCTAACGCAGCAATGGCCATGAACGCCGACCACATCATCGCTGCTGCTGCGCGCTACAGCCGCTATCTGCAGCGTTTGCTCACGGCACGGCCGGGATTACTGAAGACAACGGAAGTGGCGCAACCGTTCACTGCGCAAGACATGCAGGCGGAATTGGCCGCTGCCGCCATCATCGACGACGCCACCCTTGGCCGCGCGCTGCGCCGCCTGCGCCAACGGATCATGGCGCGACTGATTGTGCGCGACCTCGGTGGACTTGCGGACCTCGACGAAGTTGTCGGCACGGTCACCCAACTTGCCGAAATCGCCATTCGCACCGCCGTCGCGCAGCTTCACAGCGCCCTCGCGACCGCGCACGGCGAACCCCGCGGCGCAAGCAACGGCGCACTGCAGCAATTGCACGTGGTGGGTATGGGCAAGCTCGGCGGCGCCGAGCTCAACGCCTCTTCCGACATCGACCTGGTGCTGGTCTATCCCGAGGAAGGCGACACTGACGGCGCACGCACCCTCAGCAACCATGAATTCTTCACGCGACTGACGCGGCGGCTGATCGGCGCGCTGAACGAATGGACCGAGGACGGTTTTGTGTTTCGCGTCGATACAAGGCTGCGACCGTACGGTGACAGCGGCCCGCTGGTGGTCAGCTTCGACATGCTCGAAAACTACTTGATCACCCAGGGCCGCGCCTGGGAGCGCTATGCCTGGATCAAGGGCCGCGTGCTGACCGGCGACCAGCAGGATGCATTGCTGGCGCTGGTGCGTCCGTTCGTGTTCCGCCGGCATCTCGATTACGGCGCCTTCGCCGCGATGCGCAGCCTGCACAGCCAGGTGCGGCATGAAGTCAATCGCCGTGACCGGCTTGATGATATCAAGCTCGGCCCCGGCGGCATTCGTGAAATCGAGTTCATCGCCCAGGTCTTCCAACTGATCCGCGGCGGGCACGAGCACTCGCTGCAGCAGCAATCGACGCTGCCGGTGCTGCAGGCGCTGGGCGACCGCCAGTTCATTGCCCCCGCTGCGGTTGCCGAATTGCGCACCGCCTATATTTTCCTGCGCAACCTGGAGCACCGGCTGCAATACCGCGACGACCAGCAGACCCAGGCGCTGCCGGTGGATCCTGAGGCGCGCGCGCTGCTTGCGGAATGCATGGGGTTCATGGACGAGGCCGGATTCATCGCCGCCCTCGCAGAGCATCGCGCGGCAGTATCGCTGCATTTTGAGGCCATTTTTGGCGAATCCGACACCACCGGGCATCCGCTCTCCGCGCTGTGGCAGGAGCAAGCCGAAGAAAATGACGGAAAAACCGACGCCGACAGCGCCGCGCTGGAAAAACTGGTGAGACTCGGATTTACTCAGGCGCCTGAACTCTACCGGCGGCTGGCGTTGTTCCGCAACGGCAGCCGTTACCGGCAGATGCCGGCGGCCAGCCAGCGCCGGCTCGACCGCCTGGTGCCGGCGGCCATCGCCAGCGCAGCCTCCCGCGGCAATCCTGATGCCACCGCAGAGCGCCTGCTCGCGCTGTTCGAGAGCATCAGCCGGCGGGAAGCCTACCTTGCGCTGCTGCACGAATATCCGCATGCGCTGGAGCGCGTCGCCGACCTGATGAGTGCCAGCCCGTGGGTCGCGCAATACATCACGCAACACCCGATACTGCTTGATGAATTGCTTGACGCCCGTAACTTGCTGGCGGCGCCTGACTGGGCCGCACTGCGCGCCACGCTGCGCACCGGTCTTGACTCGGCCGAGGGAGACATTGAACGGCAAATGGACCTGCTGCGGCACTTCAAGAACACACAGACGCTGCACTGCATTGCCCAGGATCTCTCCGGCACACTGCCGCTGGAAACCCTGAGTGACCAGTTGTCCGACCTGGCCTGCGTGATCCTCGAAGAGGTGTTGCGTCTGTGCTGGCAGGGATTGCGCCAGCGGCACTGCGCCACGCCGCGGTTCGCCATCGTCGGTTACGGCAAACTCGGCGGCAAGGAACTGGGGTACGCCTCGGACCTCGACATCGTGTTTGTTTATGACGATGCAGCGCCCGAGGCCGCCGAAAACTATGCGCGCCTCGCCCAGCGCATCAACCACTGGCTGACCAGCATCACCGCCGCCGGCGTGCTCTACGAAACCGATCTCCGGCTGCGCCCGGACGGTATCAGCGGGCTGCTGGTGACGCCGCTGGAGAGCATGCGCCAGTATCAGCTGCAGCAGGCCTGGTTGTGGGAACACCAGGCGCTGACGCGGGCACGCAGCGTGGCCGGCGACGCTGCAATCAGCAGCGCTTTCGAGGAACTGCGGATCACGGTGCTGCGCAAACCGCGCGTGTTGCCCGCACTGCGCGGGGAAATCATCAGCATGCGCCGGAAAATGCTCGCCGCGCACCCCAACACCAGCAAGCTCTTCGACATCAAGCACGATCCGGGCGGCATCATTGACGTTGAGTTCATGGTGCAGTACCTGGTACTGGGCCACGCGCAAAACCATGCCGCTCTGACCGCCAATGCCGGCAACCTCGCGCTGCTCAAAACCGCAGCCGGCCTGGGATTGATCACCGACGCCGACGCGACAGCGGTGCGCGGCGCTTACCGCCAGTTCCGCGAACTGCAACACCAGTTGCGACTCGCTGGCGAACGCTATGCGCGCGTGGAGCCGCAGAAAGTGGCGATTTCGGTGGGTGCAGTGAGCGCGTTGTGGAAAACGCTGTTTGGAGAGGCTGCGGGCGACCCGGACCCTGCGGCTAAACCGTGACGTCGCGCAGGTGGGGCGCCAGGTTGATCAGGCGATAAACTTCGATATTGCCCTTACCCTTGCCGGTAATACTCATCGGGCCTTCGAACTCGAACTGGGTTTTGGACCGTTTGTAAGTCATCGAGTCAACCAGTATCACGCCAGAACCCGCCTCGCCGGTAACCCGGCTCGCGGTGTTGACGGTGTCGCCCCACAGGTCATAGATGAATTTGCGGGTGCCGATCACCCCGGCAACCACCGGACCGGAGCAGATGCCGACATGGATACCGAGAGTCATGCGTTTTCTCTCGGACAGTTCCGCCATGTACTTGCGCATTTCCAGCGCCAGCCGCAGCATCGCTGCCGTGTAATCGCGGGCATCGACCGCAAAATCAATGCCGTCATGCTCAATCAGTCCGCCGGCCACCATGTAGGCATCGCCGATGGTCTTGATTTTCTCCAGTCGGTGAAACTCCGCCATCGCGTCGAATCGCGAAAACACCTCGTTCAGCAACTCCACCATCGCTTTGGGTGGCACTTCCTCGGCCAGGCGGGTGAAGTCGATGATGTCGGCAAACATCACGGTCACGTCGGCAAAACCGTCGGCAATGATGCCCTTCTGGTCCTTCAGCCGCTGCGCGATCGGCGCCGGCAGGATGTTGAGCAGCAAGGACTCCGACTTCTCCTGCTCGATGCGCAGCAGGTGATTCTGCTCGCTGACTGCCGCTGCCAGCTTGTCGCGCTCGCGCACGAAAAAACTGATCAGCAGGTACATGATCGTGGACATCGCCGCAAAATTCAGCGTGAAAAACACCGCGATGCTCTGCATGGTGACGCCGGACTCGACACCGAAGGTCAGCCAGTAGTCGAAAAAACCCGAAATCGCCGTCAATATGATGTATGCGGCAAACCACGGCAGCGACGGCCGCGCACCCTGGAAAATCATCACCCCCACCGGCGCCAGCAGCGCCCACAGCGCGACGCCGGAGGAACTGACGTAACTGCCGATGCTCCACTGCATGATGAACGGCATGAACAGGAACAAACTGACCTGCAATGTGCGAAACACCGCAAAATTCAGCGTGTAGATGTAATACGCCAGGGATACCGCGGAAACAGCCAGGTAGCTCAAAGGCACGGTCGAGGAAAATTTGATGCCCATGGCCCAGTAGAGCGCGAGCCACAGCACCGACCCAAAACCCATCAGTCCGCAGGAAAAAATCAGCAGCGTCTTGTTGAGCTTTTCCTGCTCGCTGTCCTGCTCGGTAATGATGCGGTCACTCAAACCATTGAGCCACGCACGCAGGTTTGCCAGCATTCAGTCTCCCCATCGGAACCGCCGGATGCCGGCTGGAACCGCCCCTTTTTATCAAGGCGCTATTGTATCCGGTAACCGGATTTACTTGGTCACGCTTGTGGGCAATGGGCAAATTTTCCGCCCCGGCATACAAATCGGCTAAAATGTTCCGTCGTAGTGCGGGGGTAACCGGCAGTGCGGGGTAACGGACCGGCGCAGCCGCAACACCGGGCCGCCAGACGCTTCCGACCTGTAAAAGCACCCCCAACCAACCATTCAGCACTTTTAAAAAACAACCTGGAGAACTTCGGCATGTCGATGGCTGATCGCGACGGGCAAATCTGGCAGGACGGGAAACTGGTGCCCTGGCGCGAGGCAACAACGCACGTCCTGACCCATTCCCTGCATTACGGGCTGGCCGTGTTCGAAGGTGTGCGGGCCTACAACACCGACATCGGCACCGCCATTTTCCGGCTGAAGGAACACACCGAGCGGTTATTCAACTCGGCGCACATCTACATGATGAAAATCCCGTATTCCCGGGAAGTGCTGATGGAGGCGCAGAAGGAAGTCGTGCGCGCCAACAAACTCGAATCCTGCTACATCCGGCCCATCGCCTTCTACGGTTCGGAAAAAATGGGCGTGTCGCCGAAGGGCGCCAGCGTGCATGTCGCCATTGCTGCCTGGCCATGGGGCGCCTACCTCGGCACCGAGGCGCTGGAAAAAGGCATCCGCGTCAAAACATCGTCCCACGCCCGTCACCATGTCAACGTGTCGATGTGCCGCGCCAAATACTCCGGCACCTACGCCAATTCGATTCTTGCCAACCTCGAAGCCACCGAACACGGCTACGACGAGGGCCTGCTGCTGGATGTCGATGGTTTTGTCGCCGAAGGTTCGGGTGAAAACCTGTTCATGGTCAAAAACGGCAAGCTCTACGAGCCGGAACTGACCAGTTCGCTGATCGGCATCACCCGCGACGCCATCATCACACTGGCCCGGGAAATGGGTTACGAAGTCGCCGCACGACGCATCACCCGCGACGATCTCTACATCGCCGACGAGGCTTTTTTCACCGGCACCGCTGCCGAAGTCACTCCCATCCGCGAACTTGACGGACGGATGATCGGCGACGGCAAACGTGGCCCGATCACGGCCCGTCTGCAGAAAAAATTCTTCGAATGCGTCAACGGCAAGGCCCCCGAGCACCACGGCTGGTTATCGCCCGTAGCCGCCTGAGGCAATCATGAGTTCACCCACTGATAACCTCATTGCAAACAAATCACGACTGATCGAAGTCACCGCAGCCGACCTGCCGCTGCATTGCCCGACGCCGGCGATGCAGCTATGGAACGCGCACCCGCGGGTGTTCCTGCCGATTGAAAATACCGGCGAGGCACTGTGCCCGTACTGCGGTACCCGCTACACGCTGCAAGGCGGCGCGGGCGCCGGCCACCACTGATGCACGGCGCGCGGCTCCCTCTCCGCGCTCAGTGCCGACGATGACCCGCTGCCGATGAGCACTCAGCAGCACATCCTCATTGTTGGTCCGTCCTGGGTAGGCGATACCGTAATCTCGCAGTCGCTGCTGAAACTGCTGGTGCAGCAAAACCCTACCGCCAAGATTGACTACCTCGCGCCGCCGTGGACACTGCCGCTGCTCGCGCGCATGCCTGAGGTGCGGCATGGCATCAGCAATCCCTTCGGCCATGGTGCGCTCCGCTTCGGCGCCCGCCACGCCATGGGTAAAACGCTGCGCGACCAACACTATGACCATGCAGTGGTGCTGCCGAATTCGTGGAAATCGGCGTTGATCCCTTGGTCAGCCGGCATTGCGCGGCGCACCGGCTTTCGCGGCGAAGCGCGCTGGGGCCTGCTCAACGATGTGCGGCGGCTCGATGCCGCTGCGCTGCCGCAGATGGTGCAGCGCTTTGCCGTGCTGGCGCAGCCCGCGGGCTCAACGCTGCCTGCCCCGCTGCCCTTGCCGGCGCTGCAATCCACCACAGCGCAACAACAAGCGCTGCTGGCGCGACTCGGGTTGTCGACGGATAAACCGGTGGTCGCGTTTTGTCCGGGCGCCGAATACGGACCGGCCAAACGCTGGCCTGAAGCGCATTTCGCCGCGCTCGCGCGTTTGCTTGCGGCGCGCGGATGCGCAGTCTGGCTGGTCGGCTCACCAAAAGATCATGCGGTCGCAGAAACCATTGCCGCGGCAAGTGCCGGTGTCTGTATCAACCTCTGCGGCAAAACCGATATCGCCGAGGCCGCCGACCTGCTCGCCGCATCGCGGCTGGTGGTCAGCAACGACTCGGGCTTGATGCACATTGCAGCCGCAGTCGGCCGCCCGGTGATCGCGCTCTACGGTTCAAGCTCGCCGCAGTTCACGCCGCCGCTGAGCATTGACGCGCGCATTCTCACACTGGGTATTGAGTGCAGCCCCTGCTTCCAGCGCGAATGTCCCCTGGGCCATTTCAAATGCCTCAAGGACCTGTCACCGGAACGCGTTTTCGCTGCAATCGACTTTGCTAGAATCGGCGCCTGATCCGCGCAGGCTGTAAAACGCAGACCCCGGGAGCTGCCGTGAAAAAAGCACTGTTCGCGACACCACAGGACGCCGAAACGGCTTTTTATGATGCTTTCGTCAAACGCGACCTCGAAGCGATGATGGAAGTGTGGTCGGACGATGACGACAGTTACTGCGTACATCCTGGCGGCGCGCGTATCTCCGGCATCGACCGCATCCGTGAATCGTGGCGGCAGATTTTCGCCAGCGGCCAGGACCTGCGTTTCAGCTTGCGTGATCAACTACTGATCCACACCATGATGCTTGCGGTGCACAGTGTGTACGAACATGTGTTTATCGCCGGCCAGTCTCGCGCACGACAGCCGATGATCGCCACCAACATCTATCAGCGCACGGAACGCGGCTGGCGCATGGTGGCGCACCATGCCGCGGCAGCACCTGCATCACTCAGAGCGGAGCCGGACACCGAGTCCGCGACCAAAACGCTGCACTGATTCCACAGCCGTAATCATGTCCGCATAGCGGATTAAAAGTCGTCTTGGCGGGGAGCATCGGCTATACTAAAGTAGTCCGTTTTGTGGACGCCAAGTTCCTTTTCGTGGACACCATGTTGCATACGACAAAATCCTCGGCAGCGCACATCCGCAACGCCTCAGCTCATCATTAAAAAATCATGGCCGACCAAAACCCTGTGACCGAACTTGCGCTGCCGCAGCGCAGCCCCAAGCCGCGCCGCCGCGGCATCACCTCGATGATCGACTTCGGCCCCGACACCTTCGGCTGGTCGGGCGGCGAACGCGGCATTGCTGATCTGCTCGACGTCGCGGCGAACTACATCGACTACGCCAAGATATACGCAATGAACGCACTGCTGATCCCCGGCGAAGTGGTCAAACGTACCACCAAACTCTATCTTGATGCCGGCGTGATGCCCTTTGCCGGCGGCATCCTGTTCGAATACGCCTGGCACCGCAACGAGGTCGAAGGGCTGATTGCGCTGCTCAAACGACTGGCCATCCCCGGTCTCGAGATTTCCGAAAACTATGTGACGCTGAGCGAAGACGAACGCACGCGGATGATCGACCGTTTTCAGAAGGCCGGTATCCAGGTGGTCTACGAATTCGGCCGCAAAAATCCCGAAGACCCGCTGAGCCTGGATTACCTTGAGGGCATCGTGCGCTCGGTTGCCGCGCAGGGCATTCACCATGTCACCGTCGAACAGTGTGAAATGGATTTGCTCGCCAAGAATTCACCCGAGAGCCTGAAAGCACTGTCGGCGCAGGACTGGTTCGACCATGTCGTCATCGAAGCCGACCCCTACCGCTTCCCACAGCAGCATGTGCAGATGCTGCGCGACTTCGGTCGCGACGTGAACCTCGCCAACATCGCGCCGGGCCAGATACTGCGCCTCGAAGGCTTCCGCCAGGGCGTGGGCCGCGCAGTCAACTATTCGCTGCTGTCGGGCGATGATTCCCGCCCTGCCGGCATCACCCCGTAATTTTTTAAGTATTTGTTTTTATTGGTATTTTTAAGAGATTATTGAAATGAGCAAAGACCTGTTTGGCAGTCCTGATGTAGTGGTGGTCGGCGCCGGCAATGCCGCGGCCTGTGCAGCGCTGGCGGCGTGTGAAAGCGGCGGCAAGGTAATCATGCTGGAAGCCGCACCGATCGAAGAATGCGGCGGCAACAGTCGCTATACCGCAGGCGCAATGCGCGTGCAGTTCGACGGCGCCGATGATCTCAAACTGATCGTTCCGGACCTGACCGATGATGAAATCAAAAACACCGACTTCGGCACCTACACCGCCGATCAGTTCTACGACGACATGGGTCGCGTCACCCAGTACCGCACCGATCCCGACCTTTGTGAAATCCTCGTCTCACGCAGCCTCGAGACACTGACGTGGATGCGCAAAAAAGGCGTCAAGTTCCAGGCGAGCTTTGGCCGCCAGGCGATGAAAGTCGACGGCAAGTTCAAATTCTTCGGCGGCCTCGCTGCGGAAACCTGGGGCGGCGGTCCGGGTCTGGTCGACAACGAACACAAAGCCTGCGAGCGCGAAGGCATCAGGATTTATTACGAAACCCCGGCCACCGGACTGATCACCGATGACAGTGGCACAATCATCGGCATCAAAGCAAAGCACAAAGGCAAGAACGTAGAGATCCCGTGCAAGGCCGTGGTGCTGGCCTGCGGCGGTTTCGAATCCAACGCCGAAATGCGCACGCGTTATCTCGGCGCAGGCTGGGATCTGGCCAAAGTTCGAGGCACCCGCTTCAACACCGGCGCCGGCATCCGCATGGCGCTCGAAGCCGGCGCCTTGCCTTATGGCCACTGGTCAGGCTGCCACGCCGTGGGCTGGGACATGAATGCGCCCCCTTTCGGCGACCTCGCGGTCGGCGACAACTTCCAGAAGCACAGTTATCCGATCGGCATCATGATCAACGCCGATGGCGAACGTTTCGTCGATGAAGGTGCGGATATCCGCAACTACACCTATGCCAAGTACGGCGCCGTGGTGCTGAACCAGCCGGGCATGTTCGCGTGGCAGGTCTTTGATGCGCAATCGATCCCGCTGCTGCGCGACGAATACCGCATCAAGCAGGTGACCAAGGTGCGCGCCGACACACTGGAAGAACTGGTGAAAAAACTGGATGGCGTGAATGCCGACAACTGTCTGCGCGAGATCAAGGCCTACAACAAGGCGGTACGCAGCGAGGTGCCGTTCAACCTGACAGTCAAAGATGGCCGCCGCACCGAAGGCCTGAAAATCAACAAATCGAACTGGGCGCTGACCATCGACCAGGCGCCGTTTGAGGCTTATGCGGTGACTTGCGGCGTCACGTTCACCTTCGGCGGCGTCAAGATCAACAACGAAGGAAACGTCGAGGACACCGCTGGCAAGCCGATTGCCGGCCTGTACGCCGCCGGTGAAATGGTTGGCGGGCTGTTTTATCACAACTACCCGGGCGGCACCGGACTGACCTCAGGCGCCGTCTTCGGCAAACTCGCCGGCGGTAGCGCCGGCATGTATGCACGACAATAAGGCACGCAATAAGGCCAAGCCCTGATAACGCACCACATCCAGATGCCCATGTTCCAGACTGTGAGACACCACCCTTGCGCCCGGCAGGTCCGGGCGTAGAATCCAGCGCACGATCCCCAGAAGGAGTCCGTCATGAACGCACCCGCAATCAAGGTCAATAAATCTGTCCGCGAACAGGTCAGCAAGGAAGAATGGGAAGCCCGCGTCAATCTCGCCGCCTGCTACCGCCTGATGGCGGAATTCGGCATGGTGGAAATGGTCGCCAACCACATCTCGGTACGCGTGCCCGGCTCCCACAATGAATTCCTGATTAACCCGTACGGCATGCTCTACGAGGAAATGACCGCCTCGTCGATGCTGAAAATCGACCTCGACGGCAATGTGCTGTTCAATGCCACCGACTACGGTGTCAATGAAGCGGGCTTCGTGATCCACAGCGCCGTACATGCCGCGCGCCACGACGTGGATTGCATCATCCACACCCACACCCTTGCCGGCATGGCCGTGTCCGCGATGAAATGCGGCATCATGCCGATCGCGCAATCCTCGATGCGTTTCCTCGACATTGCCTACCATGACTATGAAGGCGTTGCGCTGCGCCTCGAAGAACGCGAGCGCCTGGTCGAAAACCTCGGCAACCGCGAAGCGATGGTACTGCGCAACCACGGCCTGCTGACCACCGGCACCACCATCGCCGAGTGTTTCAACAACATGTACCGGCTGGAGCGTGCCTGCCAACTGCAGGTGATGACGCTGTCGTGCAACACTGAGCTGCAGATGCCGCCGCAGGAAGTCACCCAGTACACCAACAACCTGATGCTGCCCGGCGTGCGCCGCCGTTTCGGCCTGCTCGAATGGCCGGCCATGCTGCGCAAGCTTGACCGCACCGATACCTCTTATCGGGATTAACCTGCACCGGCGACAAAAAAGCCCCGCGCGCGGGGCTTTTTTTCGGCTTCGTGCAGACTTACTTCAACAGCCGGATCGCAAACGGATATTTGTAATGCTCGCCTTTGGATACCGCAACCGCGGCGAGTATGCAGAACACCAGATTGGCGATCAGCAGCAAGGGCATCAGCAGCATCCCGATCAGCACGAACATCAGAATCCAGCTGCCGACAAAGGCAATCATCACCGTAATCTGGAAATTCAGCGCCTCCTTGCCCTGCTCATCGATAAAGGCAGACTGGTCCTTTTTGATTAGCCAGATGATGAGTGCACCGACGAAACCGGATACGATGCCCAGCAGATGGGCCAGCATGGCCAGATTACGGTCATCGTTGCTCGTGCCCTGCGCTACGGAATCGCTCATGTTGTTATCTCCCTGTTGGGGTTATTGCTGCAGCCGCAGTTGATGCCTGCACTCGATTGTGGCACGGGCGTTCACCCGACGTAAACCGTTCACATAAACCGCTTAATATTGGCTTTTTCCAAAAATATGCCCTTCTCGTGATAGGCCTGTTTTTGTCACTATTTATGCAACTCTCAATTTTACCCATGGCAACATCGCATTCCGCATACCGGGCACCAGCCTGGCTGCCCGGCGGCCACCTGCAGACGCTGTATCCGGCGCTGCTGGCACGCCGCCCCGCCGTCGACTATCGCCGCCAGCGCTGGGACACGCCGGATGGCGATTTCATTGATCTGGACTGGACTGAAAACCGGGATTCAGGATTGAGGATTGAGGAACAACCGCTGCTAGTGCTGTTCCACGGGCTCGAGGGCAGTTCGCGCAGCCACTACGCGCGCGCGCTGATGCAGGTCGCCATTGCACGCGGCTGGCGCGGCGTGGTGGTGCATTTCCGCGGCTGCAGCGGCGAACTGAACCGCCTGCCGCGTGCCTACCATTCCGGAGACAGTACTGAAATCGACTGGATCCTGCGTCGCCTGCAACAGCAACAGAATGGCGCGCCGCTGCACGCAGCAGGCGTCTCGCTCGGCGGCAATGCGCTGCTGAAATGGCTGGGTGAACAGGGGGCCGCTGCAACAACCATCCTGCGCAGCGCCGCGGCCATGTCGGCGCCGCTCGACCTGCATGCCGCGGGCACCGCGCTGGAACAGGGCTTCAACATGGTTTATAGCCAGCACTTTCTGGTGAGTATGAAAAAAAAATCCCTGCTGAAGCTGCAGATGCATCCCCGCCTGTTTGATGCCACCGCCGTGCGCGCCGCGCGAACGCTGCGCGAATTCGATGATCTGGTCACCGCACCGCTGCACGGCTTTGCCGATGTGAATGATTACTGGACTCGCGCCGGCAGCAAACCCTGGCTTACGCGTATTGCCGTACCGACATTTCTGCTGAATGCGTGTAATGATCCGTTTCTGCCCGCAACTGCGTTGCCGAAGCCGCAGGAAATATCTGCAGCGGTAACCACGGAATTTCCAGAAGCGGGCGGTCATGTCGGATTCGTCACTGGCGCCTTCCCCGGCAACCTGGACTGGCCGGCACGGGTCGTGACCGACTTCATGTCTGCGCAGCTATAAGATAACCATTTGTTTTTATTGATATTTTAATGACCACACTGACAACACCTCCGGCAGCCATTTTCAAGGCTTATGACATCCGCGGCATCGTCGGCAAAACATTGACTGTTGCCGGTACCGAAGCCATTGGTCGCGCCATCGGTTCGGAAGCACTGGCCCGCGGCCGCAGCACCGTGGTCATCGGGCGCGACGGCCGGCTCTCCGGTCCCGACCTCGCAGCGGCATTGGCGCGCGGCCTGCAGGCCAGCGGCGTTGATGTCATCGACGTCGGCCAGGTCGCCACACCGATGCTCTATTTCGCCGCTCACGAACTCGACACGCTGTCCGGCGTCATGGTCACCGGTTCGCACAACCCGCCGGAATACAACGGCCTGAAAATGATGCTCGCCGGCGACACCCTCGCCGGCGATGCGATAAAGGCATTGCGCCAGCGGCTGCTCGACAACGATCTGAGCAGCGGCAACGGCAGCTACCGCACCCACGACATTCGCACCGCCTATCTTGAGCGCATCACCGGCTCACGCATCACAGACTCGATTAAACTCGCGCGGCCGATGCGCATCGCCGTCGATTGCGGCAACGGCGTCGCCGGCGCAACGGCCCCGGAACTCTATCGCCGGCTGGGCTGCACAGTGGAAGAGCTCTACTGTGAAGTCGACGGCACCTTTCCCAATCATCATCCCGATCCGTCGCAACCGAAAAACCTGCAGGACCTGATTGCGGCATTACGCGCGGGCGACGCCGAGCTGGGGCTGGCTTTCGACGGCGACGGCGACCGGCTTGGCGTGGTTACCAAGTCGGGAAAAATCATTTATCCCGACCGCCAGCTGATGCTGTTTGCCGCAGACGTGCTGTCGCGTGTACCCGGTGCCGAAATCATTTTCGACGTCAAATGCACGCGCCACCTGTTCGGCTGGATCCGCAAGCACGGCGGCAAACCGCTGCTGTGGAAAACCGGGCACTCGTTCATCAAGAAAAAACTCAAGGAAAGCGGCGCGCCGCTGGCCGGCGAAATGAGCGGGCACATATTCTTCAAGGAACGCTGGTACGGTTTTGACGACGGGATGTATGCCGGTGTACGGTTGCTGGAAATCGTCAGCCGCAGCACTGATCCCAGCGCCGTCCTTGAAGCGCTGCCGGATGCGATCAACACGCCGGAGCTGCAATGGCAGCTGAATGAAGGGGAAAACTACGCCTTGATGGATACACTGCAGAAAACAGCGCGATTCAACGGCGCGCAGGAAATCATCACCATTGACGGCCTGCGCGTGGAATATGCCGACGGCTTCGGCCTGGCGCGACCGTCAAACACGACGCCGATCATTGTGCTGCGATTTGAGGCCGACAACGAAGCGGCGCTGCGCCGCATCCAGAACGATTTCCGCAAGGTACTGCTTGCGGTCAAACCAGGGGCGACGCTGCCCTTCTAGGATTTGCGGCCAGTCAGAATCAGCGCTTGGCAGGATTCAGCGTACCGCGGTTGTAATCCTTATCACCGCGCATGATGCAGCGGCCGATACCGAACATGCAGCCCTGGGCGGCCTGCGGGCGTAGCTGATTCTCCGGACTGGTCGACCACGGTCTTCGCCGCCACGGCTTTCTGCGCGTCCAGATATTCCCATCGGCCATTCGGATGCAGACGCACTTTCTCGCCGGATGCCGTCGTCGCCTCGATCAATTCCTGCGCGACAGCCTCGGGCAGCAGCGCCATGACTGCAAGGATCGCGACTACAAAACATATTCCTGCTTTACGGCTGCGCATTATTGGATAATCTCCCGGTTTACAGCCGCTGCTCGACCCAGGCTCGCACCGACTGCAGCGCTTCCGGCAGTTTCGAGGGATCGGTGCCGCCGGCCTGTGCCATGTCGGCCCGACCGCCGCCTTTTCCGCCGACCTGCTGCGCAACATGATTCACCAGTTCCCCGGCCTTCACCTTTGCGGTGAGATCGGCGGTCACACCGGCGATCAAAGTGACCTTGCTGCCCTCGACAGCCGCCAGCACGATGGCCGCGCTTTTCAGTTTGTCCTTCAGCTTGTCCATGGACTCGCGCAGCGCTTTCGAATCGGCACCGTCCATTGCTGCAGCCAGTACCCTAATCACTGTCCCATCCCTGCCCTTGACGTCAACAGCCTGCGTGGCGATGTCATCACCCTGGCTCGAGGCCAGTTTTGATTTCAGGCGTGCGAGTTCCTTTTCCAGGTTGCGCACATTGTCGATGATCTGGGTGATTTTCTGTCCGACTTCCTGCGGCGATGTGCGTAGTGCAGCAGCCGCGCCGGCGAGTTTCTGCTCCTGCGCCTGCACGTAAGCCAGGGCGCGGTCACCAGTGGTGGCTTCGATGCGGCGGATCCCGGCTGCAACACCACCCTCGGACACCATTTTGAAAAAACCGATGTCGCCGGTGCGTTTGACATGAGTGCCACCGCACAGCTCACGCGAGCTGCCGATGTTGAGTACGCGCACTTCATCGCCGTATTTCTCGCCGAACAGCGCCATCGCACCGTGTTTCACCGCGTCATCAAACTTCATGATGCGCGACGCAGTTGAAACATTGGCAAGGATTTCAGCGTTGACCATGGACTCGACCTGCCGCAGCTGTGCTTCGGTCATCGGCTCGTTGTGCGAAAAATCGAAACGCGTCTTGTCGGCGTCAACCAAAGAGCCCTTCTGCTGCACATGAGGGCCCAGCACCTCGCGCAATGCCTTGTGCATCAAGTGGGTCGCCGAATGGTTGCGCATGGTGCGCGCACGGCGCACGGCGTCCACCCGCCCGGCCAATCGGTCACCGACGGCCAGCGCGCCGGTCTCGAGCTTGCCGTGATGGCCGAATACATCAGACTGGATTTTCACCGTGTCGGCCACCGCAAAGGTGCCGCCATCGGCCACCAGCTCACCGGCATCACCGGCCTGGCCGCCGGACTCGGCGTAAAACGGCGTGCGGTCGAGCACTACCACCGCGGATTCTCCGGCTGAAATCGACGGCACGGCACTGCCATCGCGGTAAATCGCGATGACTTCGGCGTCATCCAGTGCCAGTGTGTCGTAGCCGTGGAATTCGGTCTTGGCGCCCTGATAGTCAACCGAAGCGCCCATCTGAAACTTGGACGCGGCGCGAGCACGCTCGCGCTGCTGATCCATCGCCGCCTCAAAACCGGCGTAATCCATGCGCACATTGCGTTCGCGCGCGATGTCGGCCGTCAGGTCCACCGGGAAACCATAGGTGTCGTAGAGCTGGAACACGGTTTCGCCGTCAAGCATCTTGTCTTCGCGGGTCAGCGCGCCTTCGAGCACCCTCATGCCGTTTTCGAGGGTCTCGGCAAAGCGCTCCTCTTCCTGTTTCAAGACCTGCATCACCCGATCCTGCACCTTGACCAGTTCGGGATAGGCCGCGCCCATCACTTCCGCCAAGTCTGGCACCACCTTATGGAAAAACGGCTTGGTCTGCCCCAGCTTGTAACCATGACGGATGGCGCGGCGAATGATCCGGCGCAGCACATAACCGCGACCTTCGTTGCCGGGAATCACGCCGTCGACAATCAGAAAGGCACAGGCGCGGATGTGGTCCGCAATGACCTTCAGCGAATTGTTGTTCAGGTCTTTCGCCCCCGTTTCCCGTGCGGCAGCCTTGATCAGCGCCTGGAACAGGTCAATGTCGTAATTGGAATGCACGCCCTGCAATACCGCGGCAATGCGCTCCAGCCCCATGCCGGTATCGACAGAGGGTTTGGGCAAGGGGTTCAACAGATATTCGTCGCCTTTTTTCTGCCGATCGAATTGCATGAACACCAGATTCCAGATTTCGATGTAACGGTCGCCGTCGGCGTCCTTGGATCCGGGCGGGCCGCCTTCGACATCGGCACCGTGGTCGTAAAAAATTTCGCTGCAGGGGCCGCAGGGGCCGGTGTCGGCCATCTGCCAGAAATTATCCGAACCACCGCCCGGCTTGTCACCAATGCGCACGATGCGCTCTTTCGGCACACCGATGTCTTTCGACCAGATCTCATAGGCCTCGTCATCGGTCTGGTAGACAGTAACCCAGAGTTTGTCCTTGGGCAGCCCGTAAACTGAGGTCAGCAGCTCCCAGGCGTAATGAATGGCATCACGCTTGAAATAATCACCGAAGGAGAAATTGCCCAGCATCTCGAAAAAGGTGTGGTGGCGGGCGGTATAACCGACATTCTCGAGGTCGTTATGTTTACCGCCGGCACGCAGGCTGCGCTGCGAAGTCGTCGCACGCTTGTAGGAACGGGTTTCCTGGCCGAGGAACACATCCTTGAACTGCACCATGCCGGAATTGGTGAATAACAGCGTCGGGTCGTTACCAGGAACCAGTGGGCTGGAGGCCACGATGGCGTGGCCTTTGGATTCAAAGTATTGGAGAAACTTGTTGCGGATTTCTGCGGATTTCATGCGGATGCGCCGGTAAGGTTACTGGTAGGAACCAGATAAGGCGCAGATTTTAAACCAGTTTAACCGTTGCAACCCGCATTACAGAGGAAGTGGGTCTCTGAATGACAAGGATTTATTTGGAATTCGTATATTTAACTCACTCAGATGCAAACAACCCGCCAAGGAGTCTTCTTTTTTAAGGCAGCAAATGAAAGCCGTACCCTGAATTCTTCGCCAAGACTTGGCGCATTACGACCGACCATCCATATCGTGTTTTTTTCATCCGAGTTGTAGTCGTTTTGGAAGGCACCGCTGGGAATACAAGCTATTTTTATTTTCTTTAGCAAGGAACCGCTACCCTGCTCTTCATATACGTATTTCACCACAATGGTTATTGTCTGCATTTTGATCCCAGCGCGTTCTATGAACGTGGGCAAAACGCCCTTTACCGAAACCACATTACCAGCCCGTAACTGCCGCACCTCCATTGAGGTCTGTGACATTTGAATCGTTGCGGTGTTGCCATCCTTTTCAGCCTTTGAGTCGATCATTAATGCAACATTGACATCCCTGTCTGGCAGAAACACAACTGCCGCGCGCTTGTAATCAACTTTTCCGTATAGCCTTACGTGAACGCGAGGCACTCCGAGATATTCCAACGCTTCTCGGGTCACATCTTCGGCAACATCGCTTGCGAGATCAGTTTCTTCTAGGAAAATCTTGACCGCGCTCGGATGAAAATCACGAATCGCCCGGACCACAAGGCGAAGGCAAGATTTTTCTACTTCTTCAATCCGCTTCGACATTGGTACGGGCCTCTGCAAGTTGTGCATATTTTTTTAGGCGCTCAATGCCGATGTATTTTCTCTTGAGTTTTCGCGCAACAGCGGTCGTAGTACCAGAACCAACAAAAGGGTCAAGCACTACATCTCCCTTGTCGGTCAAAAGCCGTATTACGCGATCAGCAAGCATTTCAGGGAACTCGCATTCGTGTCTATTATTACGCTGAACCGATCTTATGTTCCACACCCCGCGTGACCCCCATTCGGCCCATTCCGCCCTCCCCAAGCGCTCTCGGTCAACATCTACAATTCCTGGCTTCCAGAATATATAAAGATGTTCAAACTCATCTACCGCCCTATATGAATTACTGTGCCACCGACTGTTTGCCCAGCACGGATCTTTGTGCCAAATGCGGTGATCGTAAAGATATAAACCAGCCTCCTTTGCCCAATCTTGCAACATACCGCCTACTAGTAGCACTCGAGTGCCCGCAGTTCCTTTGCCCCCGCGGACGTTGTTATGTTCGGAGCGGCGCTGGATTGTTTGCTCACTGCAGCCAAGAATACTGGCCAACTCATGGCGACTTGCTTTCGGATGCTTTATCTTAGCTTTCAAAACATCTTCGCGGGTTACCGGGGATTTTTTGTTGCTCACATTGTTGGCCATGTAACGGGGCATATTAGGGTCAACAAAGCACAGAATATCCGCGATATTAATCACCATAAACGCGCCCTCCTTCATCACGCGAGTATGCTCTTTGATAACGTCACAGATGAGATTTTGCCAGTCCTGAAACGTCAAATGTGCCTCATATTCCTTCCCCACGAAATACGGGGGGGACCAAAAACTGAGGTCAACAATATTGTCCGGCATGGACTTGAGAACAGCTCTGGAGTCTCCGACGTGGATTTTATTTAACCAATCGTCGGAAACAGATGGCACGTAGGCCAAAACCATATCAGCGATGCGGTTTAACATAGATAACTGTAGGCTCATGCCATCAACTCCTTGTCAGATCGTTGCCGCAAGCTTCGCGGAGTCGTTGCATAACAAACCATGCAGATTTCTGCGTAACGCCAATTTCCTTACTCAATTGCAGGCTGCTCATGCCCTTACGAGAAGTGGCCACCAGATACATGGCATACAACCACTTATGCAACGGGACGTGCGACCGCTCAAAGATGGTGCCAGTACGAACGGTGAAGTCTTGCTTGCAAGCGTTGCAGCGGTAAAAGCCATCTTTGCGAGTAGTAATGCGGTCTCCGCTTGAGCATTTCGGGCATTTGCAGCCGTCTTTCCAGAGGCGCTTTTCCAAATACTTACGCGCCGCATCCTGATCGGGGAACTTTTTAAAAAGCTGGAGTGTGCTGGCTGCAATTTTGTCGCTCATACCCCTCCTTCTTTAGCCGAATCATCAGCCAAAGAGGCGAGGGAGTCAAGTATATAGCCCTATCCACAGACTTGGGATATTGCTCTGGCATCTGACGCCTTGTCAGTATTAATCGCTCAGCGTGCGCTGATGCCCGCCATGCGCTCCGCCCAGCGCTGCTGCGCAGCCACTTCCTGTGCGTCACCCGCTGCTACGGCCGCCGTAGCGGTGACTGGTGCAGGTGCCGCGACAACCTCCTGGATCGCAAAAAAACCGGTTGACAACAGGTCGCAGGCGGCGATGATCATTGCCGTCCAGAATACAATTAAGTCTTTGTTTTTAAACATTTCTTTAACCATATCATTCTCCCTCTTATACTCCCGCTCTTCCTACTTAATCTTCCATTTCATCTTTTGCCAAACCGCGCAACAACTTGGTGATGACTTCGCCGCTGAAACCGCGACCCATTAAAAACTGTGCCTGCTTCGCGCGTTCCGCTGCACCCACCGGCAATGCCTTGAATTTTCGACGCCACACGGCATTCGCCGCTTCCAGCTCACCGTCCTTCAGTGCAGCAACCGTGGTGCTGACCACTTCGGCGGCTACACCTTTTGCTTGCAGGTCGCGGCGAATACGCGCTATTCCGTATCGACTGCGCCGCGCATGCGCCATCTGTTCTGCCGCGCGCTGTTCAGACATCCAGCCGCGCTGCGTGAAGTCATCCAGGACCTCGGCGATTTCCGCTTCCGACTCAGCGTGCGGCGCGAGCTTTAGCGTCAACTCGTGACGGGTATACTCGCGCCGCGCCAAGTGCCTAAGTGCTCGGGCCCTGAGACTACTGGGTTCTTTAGAACTCATCTCATAAACGGCCTGCGCTTGTCATGACTTTGTCGCCCACTGCGTTCCTCCTCGCCTTACCTTTCGGTAATGTCTCGTCGGAGCCTCGCGTGCTTCGCGTCATGCCTGCGCTCGGCGCGTTTCTGAAATGAGTTCGAGTTTGGTTAAATAGTGGAAATCAGATCGGCTTACTGCCCGGACGCTTTTTTCCGCGCCACCGGATCTGATTCAACGACTTCCAGCGGCGGTTTCTTGACTTCACCCGTGGTCGCCGGGCCGCCGGCAACGCCGACCGCAGCACGGATTCGCAGTTCGATCTCGTTGGCCATTTTCGGGTTTTCCTTCAGATACTCGCGGGTGTTGTCCTTGCCCTGGCCGATGCGATCCTTGCCGTAGGAATACCAGGCGCCGGATTTTTCGATGATGTTGTGGATCACGCCGAGTTCAATGATCTCGCCTTCGCGCGAAATACCTTCGCCGTAGAGAATGTCGAATTCAGCCTGACGGAAGGGTGGCGCCACCTTGTTCTTGACGATCTTGGCGCGGGTCTCGGAACCGATGACCTCCTCGCCCCGCTTGATCGAACCGATGCGGCGGATGTCGATACGCACCGAGGCGTAGAACTTCAGCGCATTGCCGCCGGTGGTGGTTTCGGGGTTGCCGAACATCACACCGATCTTCATGCGGATCTGGTTGATGAAAATCACCAGCGTGTTCGAACGCTTGATGTTGGCGGTGAGTTTGCGCAGCGCCTGCGACATCAGCCGCGCCTGCAGGCCCATCTGCGGCTCACCCATTTCGCCTTCGATCTCGGCGCGCGGCACCAGTGCTGCCACCGAGTCGATCACCACCACATCGACCGAACCCGAACGCACCAGCATGTCGGCGATTTCCAGTGCCTGCTCGCCGTTGTCCGGCTGGGAGATGATCAGCTCGTCCACCTTGACGCCCAGCTTGACGGCATATTGCGGATCCAGCGCATGTTCGGCGTCGATGAACGCTGCCGAGCCGCCGAGTTTCTGCATCTGTGCGATCACCGACAGCGTCAGCGTGGTTTTGCCCGAGGATTCCGGACCGTAGATTTCAACCACCCGGCCACGCGGCAGACCACCGATGCCGAGCCCGATGTCGAGCCCCAGCGAACCGGTCGATACCGACTGGATATCACGCGCAATATCGGCCTCGCCCATGCGCATGACCGAGCCTTTGCCGAATTGTTTTTCGATTTGCGACAGTGCTGCCGCGAGTGCCTTGCTTTTATTTTCGTCCATGGTGCCCTCTCAGTTCGTCGGTCCGGTTCAGTCGTGCAGTTCAGCCCAGAACAGCACTTGGTTATCTTGCTTGTTGCGTTGCTCGTTGCGTTGCTTTTTGCTCAGGTGATGGCCGCATTATACATAAATTTTTGGAAAAAGCTGTTTATTTATACAGTAGTGTTTAAATCACCAGATGAATTACAAATATATTAATAAAAACAATTACTTATTGATATCAGATATTACCGCGGGCAGCAAACCGAGCACACCATTCAGCGCAAATTCGACCGATCCGCGGCGCACCGCCTCACGGTCACCCGGGAAGTGCCGGGTCGCAGTTTTCGGTTCGCCGTTTTTAACGCTCCAGGCAAAACACACGGTGCCCACCGGCTTCTCTGCAGTGCCTCCCGAGGGGCCCGCCGTGCCGCTGACCGCCACCGCAATCTGCGCATGGCTGTTGGCCAGCGCGCCGGTCACCATCTCACGCACCGTCTGCTCCGACACCGCGCCATGCGTACCCAAGGTATCTTGGCTCACGCCGAGCATTTCGCGTTTGGAGATATAGGTATAGGTCACAAAGCCGCGTTCGAACCATTGCGAACTGCCGGGCACCGCCGTCACCGCCTGCGCCACCCAGCCGCCCGTGCACGATTCCGCCGTCGCCAGCATCAGGCCCTGCGCCTGCATTGCCTCACCTACCTTCTCCGCCAGCTCAAACAATGTTTTGTCGGTCATCGTCAGCCCTTCCCGCTAACTTATTAAGGCATAAACCGCTGCAATCACCAACAGCGCGTAGGCTGCGGCAATCAGGTCATCCCACATCACGCCGAAACCATTTTTCAGTGTGCGGTCATAGTAACGAATGGGCGGCGGTTTGAAGATGTCAAAAAACCGAAACACCACAAACGCAAATGCCTCCCAGTAACCACCCGCTGGCACAAAAAACAGCACCAGCAAAAACGCCACCACCTCGTCCCATACCATGCCGCCGTGATCTGCCGCGCCCAGCGCGCGTCCGGCCACCGCGCAGGCCCACACGCCCAGCCAGAATAAAGCGACGATCACAACGAGGAAAGGCCACGCATCCAGGCGCGGCTGCAGAACATGGAACAGCGGTATCGCGAGCAACGTGCCGAAGGTGCCCGGCGCAAACGGGATCAGGCCGATGCCGCCACCAAAGGCAATGAAATGCGCCGGATGACGGTAGACGAAATGCAGGTTGGGACGAACGATGGATTCAGCCATGAACGCGCCGGTCATGCCTGCCAGGGATCAACCACTGGAACCTTCAGATCGCGGAAATGCCGCACATTGCGCGTCGCCAGCGTGGCGCGCCGTGCCAGCGCGATGCCGGCAATCTGCGTATCACGCACATCCACCGGACGACCGAGTTTCTGTCGCGCCGCCGCCAGGACCGCTGCCGCCGCGGCCGCGGCACTGTCGAAGTCCAGCACGCGGTTCTCCAGATCATCTTCCAGCAGGCGATCAAACGCAGACTCCAGCGCCTGCCGCCTGCGCCCCTTCGGCAACAGGTTCAAGCCGAAGCGCGCCTCAAACAGGGTCACGCTGGTAATCCAGATTGACTCCGGCGGCTGGCGGTCGAGCCAGTCGATGACCGGCGCGTCGGGCACCGTACGCATCAGCGCCGACAGCACATTGGTGTCGAGAATGATCACCGGCCGAAATCGGCGGATCGCGCAGCATTGCCGCGCAGCTCGGGCAAATCACCGGCAAGGCCGGCCTTGCTGAAACGTGCCGCGATACGTGAGCCGAGCTTCGGCTGCGGACGATTCGATTCCTTTGCCGCATTGCGCAGGATCTGGCGCACCTCCTCCTCCATGCTGCGCCCGTGGCGCTCCGCACGGCGCTTCAGGCGCGCCTTGACCTCATCCTCAAGATGACGGACTACGAACTGGGCCATGATCAAACTCCTGCGTAAAACACCTGTGAGATATCATGATATCAATTCATATCCTGCCGGACAAGGACTCAAACCGCCAGCTCCCCCTGCCCCGGCATTGCACCTCCGTCGATCACATCATCCTTGCGCGGGCGTCCCCGTGTCCGGGCCTCCCGCCGCACACCGGTCATTTTCTCGATCTTCGCATGAAACCGTGAATTCCCCAGCGCCTGCCCCTGATTCAGCGCCAGGCGGATGTCGTCTATCGCTTCACGGTCAAGCTGGGCGCGGAACAGCGCGCGGTAAGCTGCCTGACGGGTGGCGGCAGTCCTGCCCAACGCCAGATACAGAGAATGCGGCGTCAGCCGCGAATCGAGCTGGCCCAGCGCGTTCGCCCGGTAACTGGTCCAGCGGTAATGCGCCGGGTCTTCCACCATCGCCGCCCGCACCGGATTCAATTCAATGTAACGCTGGCAGGCCAGCAGATAGTTCTCGGCCTGCACCGTGGAGGATTTGTAACGACTGTCCCACAACGTGCCGGGCGTTTGTACATGCGGTTGATGTACTGCACATAACGCCGTCCCAGCGCGATGATCAGTCCGGGCACGGTAGCGGCACGTTTCGGCGTCAGCAGCAGATGCACATGGTTGGTCATCAGCACATAGGCATGCAGCGCGCATTCAGCTTCGGCCAGCGCCTCGCCCAGCCAGTGCAGATAACTCAGGTAATCGTCTTCGGCGAAAAAGCAGGGTTCGCGGTTGTGGCCGCGCTGCACGATGTGCAGCGGGACATTATCGAGATGGTCGCGCGGGCGACGGGGCATCGCACACCCTCCTTTACACTCAGGGCGCCATCGCGGGCGCGCGTTTCACCTTGGATTTGAAGGCTTTCCGCGCCTGCAACAGATCATGGGAAGCTTGCTCCGCCAGCCACACGTCCGCGCGGCCGCCGTTCTCCACCCCCAGCCACTTCTCGATGCGCAGCGCCATCTCCGGCGATATCGCCGTACGCCCGTTGAGCACCCGCGACAGTGCCGCGCGCGTGACCCCCAGCTGTGCCGCTGCTTCGGTGACCGTCAGCCCCAACGCAGGCAACACATCTTCGCGCAGCGTTTTGCCGGGATGCGGCGGATTGTGCATTCTGCTCACGTTCAAATTCCTGTCAGTGATAATCCTGATAGTCCACCAGCACGGCATGAACGCCCTCGAAAGCAAAGGTCAGGCGCCAGTTGCCGCTGACCCACACCGCGTAATGGCCGGCCAGTGCCCCGCGCAACGGATGCAGTCTCCAGCCGGGGATATTCATGTCCGACGGGCTGATCGCTTCGTCCAGCCGCCGCAATTGCCGCGCCAGCCTCGACGCATGATCCGCCCGGATACCGGCTTTGCTGCCCTTCTCGAAAAAAGCAGCAAGGCCTTTATGCCGGAAAGTTTTGATCACAGGGTTGATCGTATAGCATCGGTATACGGACCGTCAATCGGGCAAGGGTGGTCCGGATGCTGTGGCGGGATCGGCAGGATGGCCCGCTTAAATCAGGATGGCAGAGAGTGGCCCAACAGAAGGCACTATAAGCCATTGTTTTTATGGATTTTTATTTTAATGCGGCGACAAGATTACGGGTATATCGAGCCTGAGGCATCCCGGTTTCCACGGACAGGTTAATCAAGCACCGCGCCATTGTCTCTCAACTTGCTCGGGGGTGCGGTAGCCGAGCGATTGGTGAATTCGTTTGCGGTTGTAGAACAAT